>JADJPF010000003.1:0-326063 GCA_016713405.1 Blastocatellia bacterium | reverse complement strand
TCCTAATCTAATATTTTGATTACGTTGTTGTACCAAAGCTAAAATTCCTGCCCAAGAAGGAGCAGAGGCACTTGTCCCTCCAATAGTAGTAGTAATTCCACTTTGAACAATAAAATAGCCTGGGCCAATTGGATCAGCCATAAGAGCAACATCTGGAACATTTCGTTTAGTGCTATTTGCAACACCGGGCCCAACTTGATAAGCAGGTTTATCAAAAACCGTACTAAGACCACCTCCGCTACCTCGTCCTGTATTCCAAACTACTTCGCCACCATAAGCCGTAGCATTACCATTTGTATCAAACCTTGCATCTAGCCTAGTTCCACCGACAGCTACAACATTAGGAGAAGATGCTAGTCCATTTACAGCTAAACGCCCATCCCTACAATCATTTGCCCCATCATCACCAGAAGCAACAAAAGTTGTTTGACCCTGCGCCACACCTTGAGCATAAAGCGAGTTAAAAAACATTGTACTCTCCAGCATCAAGCGTTGTTCACACAATCCAAAACTTAAACTAACAATAGGAATGCTGGAAAAATCATTATAAATAGCCTGCAATGACTGCGAGATCATTGGCGCGATGATAGCTTGAACATTGGCTTTAGGAGCCGCTGCCCCGGAAAGTTGTACATCTAGCAAAACCTCCGTTTCTTCAATTCCTCCCCGATTAGCAACCGGGCCAAATGGAAAAACTTTCTTAGGGTCATTTGCTGTTAAACCAAAGTCTGAACGAAATTTTTGCACATCGCTAACATTAAAGTCTGAACGAGCAGCAATAGCAATTGCTTGTCCTGTCCCATCTATGCCTTCAGCAATCAAAGGGGCAGTGTTATAAGCAATTTGAAAATCTTTTGGAGCTAAGGCCGTCCGACCATTAAAAGTAAGTGCTGAGTCTTTGCTAGAGTTAGATTTATCTATATTTGCTAACTTTTTATGTAAGGGTTCTGGCTCAGAAAAGTTTTCTAGCCCAAGCACAGTTAACACATTGCTAGCAAAACGCGCTGGAATTTGAGGAGCTTTATTATTAGCAAAATATTGTCGCTCGCTATATTGATAACGATTTATTTGTAATTGAAAGGTTTTTTCTATTTTCGCAACAGTTCCACTGAAATTTATTGCTAAACGGTTGGGCCAAGTGCGATCAACTATAAAGCCTTCTGACTCTAGCCAACTAACCATTGCTTGATATTCTGTTTTATCAACTCCAAAACGCTCTCCAAACTCATTTGGACTAATCCAACGTTGATAATTAGGGGATTTTGTGTCATGTAACTCTGCAAGAAATTTATCTAAATCTAATGGATTACGTAAATTTAGTGCTAAAGTAAGCTGCATGGAAGTATTTTCTTCTACAGGAGCTATAAGGCTAGCAGAGTTTACTTCTGGCCGAATTTGCTGAGATAAAGTTACTTTGCTCTTTAGCTCTTGGCTTGCAGAAACAGTTATTTTTTCAGGCAAACAAAGCCAAGTAATTAGTAAAATCACGCTAACTAATAATAAATGATGTCTCAACATAATTTGTTGATTATTGCAACGTAACATTTTTTTTACTCCTGTATTTTTGTTTTACAAGCAAGACTTTTAGCCAGTTAATTAGTTTGATTTAGCAAATTATGATAACTGACTTTTGTAAAGCGAGTCCAGACATTTAACATTTGTTATTCTTTCTTTGTATGGTGTATATTGCGAAAAAGCCATGAGTTTAATCAAACATAACTGTAGCAATTGTGGTGCTGACCTAGAATTTCCAGAACAACTTGCTCGTGTTTGTTGCCCACAATGCCATAATCATTTCTTAGTAGAAATCTATGATGATATTGTTAGCTTAAAATGGCTAAAAGATGCTCCTGTTTCTATTGTTACAAATTTATCGGATGTAAGTAAAGAACCACTTAGTTTACGTGAACAATTAAAAATATTAGATCAACAAATTTATGAAATTGACCGCAAAGTCAAACAACGTCGTAGCTCTGCATCATCTAGCTTTGTAGTAGCATTTATGTTTTTCTTTTTTACTTTGTCAGGGTTACTAATTAACCGGTTAGTAATTGCTGTTTTTTGTGGGACTATTTGCACTACAATGATTTTACTAATGGGAAGTAAATTAAAGGAGTCTGCACGCTCTCGTAAATCATTGGCAATTTTAGTTTATCAACGAGAGGTTTTAGCTAGGGAAATTAGCATAAGCCAACCAAGAATTTTTTAATAGTTTAAGTTAATAACTTTGGCGGGAACGAACCTGAATATTTGGGCGATTAACTTTTAGGGCAAGTTTATGATTTTTACTTTTTTGGAGGTTTTCAGGATAAAAGGCTAAAGTATATTGGGAACGAAGTTCTTTAGATACTTCTAAGAGCTTTTCTGTCAATTGTTTACCTCCTTGGGTTTTAATATATTGTCCGCCAGTTTTTTCTGCAAAATTTTTTAGAAGACCACTAGCTATCATTTTACTAGAATCTCTACTATCCTCTAAATCAGTAATATCTATAGTATAAATGCTAGTAGAAGATTTAGCAGCTAATTCCAAAGCTTGTTTTTCAGTATGTTTACTAGAGCTATCTCCCCCATCAGAAATAATTATTACTGCGCGACGTATTTCGCCACGCTTATTTAGATCTTCCAAAGACTTATACATTGCATCATAGAGTGAGGTTGTCCCATCAGATTCTATTTCCCAAATATCAGGGCTAATATCTTTAACATTAGTAAACTCTTGCAAATTATAAACCTTATAGTTAAAGCCATAAACGGCGGTTGAATCACTGGGGCGCATATTTTCCATAAATTGTGCTGCGGCAACTTTGGCACGGCTTAATTTATTTCTCATACTTGAGCTTGCATCAATTAAAATTGCGGCTGCAAAGGGGGTTTCTTCTGCGCTAAAATGGGCAATTTGACGGCTTTGGCCGTCTTCGGTTAAAAGAAAATCATTAGCTTTTAGATTAGCTACAAAACGTCCATTATTATCAGTCACGGTAGCATTAATAACTACTAAACCTGTTTCTATTTTAATTATATTATCTTCTGGATTTTGAATAAGATAAGAAGTGCTATTAGTTGTAAGACTTAATAATAGTAATAGGGTAGTGACAACAGTTTTTAGCATAAAGTTAGTTATCATTCATTTTTTTTATTTCTTTAGTTAATCCTAAAACTTCGTTTACTTGTTCAATCAAGACTAAAGAAACACTATGACGGTTTACTTTACGGCTTTCTTTTTCTATTATTTGAGTAGCTTTATGTAAGCGTTCTAGAGCAATATAAACATTTTCTGGTTTAGTTTCTAATTTATTTCCACCTCCACCTTGTTCAGAACGTACTTTTTTAGCTAATTTTTCTATTTTTTCTATTTTCTTTTTATCATCAATAGTAAATTGGCATTGGGTTTGGGATATTCTTAATAAGGATCTAGCTAAATGATTCATTTCGCTACTAGCACTAATCATTTCTTTATGTTCTTTTTCGGCAATAGCAATACGGCTGCGAGAAATAGTTTCACCGATAGAAAAAACAGGTCTTTGCTCAGGCTCACTTATAGGTGATGGTGGTGATGGTTCTTGCGCAAAAACAATAGCTGGAAAAATAAGAAAAAGTAAGATTAAGATAACTTTATACATATCTTTTCCTTAATATAGAAATAAATGTAGCTATAGTTTAGCATTTTTGGTTAAAAAAGGCCATGTAGTAGAAACTAAAAAATTTATTTATATTTAAGATTGGTTCTTTTGCTTTGACGTGGCTATTTTCAAAGTATTACAATAGCTGAAATTAAAGATTTTATTTTAAATTATTATAATAGGTCACTATAAAAATGGTTTATAAAACAGCACTTAGAGGCCGCTTGGTCATATTTATTGATGGTAATAACCTTTTTCATGCTGCTAGGTCGGTTGGAGTAGAAATTGATTATGCAAAACTCCTTGATGTACTTAGAGGACAAGACACTTTATTAAGAGCTTTTTTCTACACAGGTGTAGACCAAAACGCAGAGCGTCAACAAGGCTTTTTACTCTGGATGCGTAGAAATGGTTATAGAGTAGTAGAAAAAGAATTAAAAACCTTCCCAGATGGAACTAAAAAAGCCAATTTAGATGTGGAAATTGCTGTAGATATGCTGTCTTTAGCTGATAGATATGATACAGCTATTTTAGTTAGTGGAGATGAAGACTTTGCTTATGCTGTTGATGCTGTTGCTTATAAAGGTGTTCGTGTAGAAATTGCGGGTTTTCGCTCCAATACTTCACCTAGATTAATTGACGTAGCTGATCGCTTTATAGAATTAGATAGTTTAATTCCAGAAATTTGTAAGACCGAGCGTCCATATTCTCTAAGTAGTACTACAGGACAATTTAGCATTGTACGACGTGACTGGCCTGGGGATAGAACCACTCAACCACTTCATGATGATTTACAACATATTTTTAAGGATCCTGTTGATTAATTAAAATCTTTTCTTATATCTTTCACGAAACTCTTTCCATCTATCAAAAAAAGACATCTTCGTTGATGTTTCTAAACAACTATTCGCTGTTTTTACAATTTCTTTTTTCTTAATTTCAGTTAAAGCCATTAAAAATAACTTTCTTTGTTTTGAAAGTCCCAAAATAACTTGATTAGGATTATTTAACCAAGCTTGCCCAATAGCAACTGTAGCTTGTTGAGCAAGTGCTGGTTCATCTTTTTGTACTGCTAAAGCAAAAAGCTCTGTTAAATTTCTATCACTACCACCAGCTAAATGAATTTGTCCAACAAGGTATTGTAATCTAGTACGGCGTTGATAACTTCTTCTCATTATAGAAAACCATTCTTTAGCTTGATCTTCATTATCAGACAGAAGATTATATTTAGCTATTGCTAAAGAACCTCGAGCAAGAACCCTATAACCTAAAGAAACATTATTTACAGAATAATCCTGCCTTAAGTTATCACCTAAAGAAATAACTAGAGCAAAAGTTCTTTCACATTCTTTAGTTTTTCCTTCTCGAAACTGTACATAAGCCTTCCAAAGTAGTACATCTACTCTATCAATAACAGTTAGGTGATCTAAATTATTAACAAAAATTTTATGTTGTGGTGTCAAATTTGTTAATTCACTAATATCAAAAGTTTTATAAGTAGCAGCTTTTTCAATGAGTGCTATTTCTGGACGCTCAAATATCCTTGCTAATTCGTCTTTTGTAGGTTGTGAGGCTGGATCAAAGTAGTCATCCCAGGAAGTTTACCTTTTGGAGCAACTTCAGCAGGTTGACCAGGAGCTAGAGCTTCTGCTAAATCCAAAGCTCCATTGCCTGGTTGTTGTCTAACTTGACCAATAATTTTTTCAACTAGCCTTGGGGATCTGTAATTTTCATTAGTAAAGCTAAGTATTTGATTTTTTGCTAGTCTAGAGCTTACAGACATATGTCTTTCATTATAAAAATAAAAAACTGTTGCCCCTAGTAAGAATAAAAGGCTAACGGCACTTGTTGCTAAACCTAAGCGTTTTAGATTAGAAACAGGTATTTTGTTAACAGTCTTTTTCTTAGCTAATTTTTTAATTAATTCACGAACTTGTTTTTCTTCTTGTTGATTAAGTTTTATATTGCTAAACCTAACATTATTATAATAGTTAGTAAGCTCTGCAACTTCTGAAAGCTTAGTATTTGTAGCAAATTCAAGAGGCGTTTGATGTTTTTGTTTCTTAAAGCCTTTCTTTTCTAAAACTACCAACATTTCATTGTAAAATAACACGGCTGATTGTTGTGGATTGTTTTTAGTTCTCCAACGTAGCCAAGGCAAAAATAACTGTCTAGCCCACCAACTAGAAAAAGTTTTCCTGGTGCTAATTGCCACCCTTTAAGTAATTGTCTAAACTGCCAAGTCAGAAAAGTAAGTATAGTTAATGAGCCTAAAATACTAATAATAGCTAAATTTTTTACTGGTATTTGACCTGTAGAAAAATTATTGTAGGAATTTAATAAATATCGTCGGAAATTAAAAATATAACTCTCTAAACTTGATTTATAAGATGATACTGTATCTCTAACCCTAGTTGATAGATAGCTTTGACGTTCTGAGTCATAAGTTACAACATAATCAAGCCAAAGCATTCTAACAGCACTAAAATACTTTTTTAGCTTATTAGCAATATTATTAGTATATTGGCTAAAGCCTGCTGATGGCGTAGGATCAAAATCCATCCAAGTATCTGTAGTAGGAAAATAAACCTCTACCCAAGAATGAGCCTCTGATTGCCGGATGGTAAAAGTATTATTTACTTCGTTATATTCCCCTGTCTGAAAACCATTTACTATACGTGCTGCTACCCCAATATGCCTAAGCATTATTACCATTGCGCTAGCAAAATATTCACAATGTCCTTGTTGAGTGTTAAAAAGAAAATCTACTAAAGGATCAACTTCACCTGTTCGTTTCATCTCTAATGAATAGCTATAATTTTTTTTCAAATACTGTTCAATAGCTCTAGCTTTATCAAAACGAGTTGTAGCACCTTGAGTAACATCTTGAGCAAGTTTAGCTACTCGCTCATCCATATCAGGAACTTGTAAATAATGATCCTTTGTTTCCTGGCTATAGGGTTGTGCATCTTTTTTTAGTTCTGTTAAAGGAGGCAAAGAAATATCAGAATAAGCTGTATAAACTATTTGTTTATATGAATGGTCGGCAGTGGTTAATGTGTCTGAAGTAGTACTATAAAGAGAAGGTAATTGGTTATTAACGGTCAAGGGCCTAGGGGCAACAAAAACAACAGGCGTGCTAAGAGGTTCAAGATAAAATGTTTGCTCTAAAAGAAAAGGATTTTTACTTGGTTCATCTACCTTGTAAAGTCCATCTATAGGACGTAAAGCTTTACGTTGTTCTCTTCGCGGTTCGCTCCAACTACGACCATTATATTGACTTAAAGTTACCCCTCGCCATTTTGGTAATTTAGCTAATTTGGTGGCATCTGTCTTTAGACGTACATTCATTACTACCTGTTCACTTTTCTTAATATCTCCTACTTGACCTAGTTCTACAACATCAGAAAACCCTGTAATAGATACTGTGGTAGCACCAAAACTACGTGCCATAAAATTAGTATTAAGTCTTGGAATCATCAAAAAAACAGGAGCCGTAATCATTCCAATTAATAATACAATAGCAAATGTCACACCAACTAAATAAGTAATTCTTCGTAAAGGCAATGCTCTGCCTATTTGGTTTAATAGCTTTTCTTCTTTAGGTTTATAAACTTCTCCTTGACTGCGTTTTACTTCAAAAGCTTCTAAAGTTGCCAATATTAACAATAAAAATATAGACAACATAATAATGAAAGTAATATCTATTGTTAAAGTAGCAGCTAAAAGTATTTCAAAAACAGCTATTAGATATAAAAGACCCAATCACGATCTGCTTTTACCTTAAATAAATTAAAAATCGATATAAATAAACTATAGTGGATTAGTGGCCCAACATAAGAAGAACTAATATAGCGAAAATCTATGTAAACAAAAGGTAAGAAAGATATTGCTAACCAATTAGCTGTTTGAGGTTTAATTTGTAGTTTTGAGTCCGCTTTGTCACTATACCAACTAAGTATTAAAGCTATACTATAAAGCACCATCGAAATAAAATCTACATTACCTGTTAAACATAAAGTTAAAAACCCTTGGGTAATTAGTAAATATGAACAAATCTTAAAGTATTTTTCTAGTGTATTACTTTTTATCATAGCTTACTTAAACTAATAACTTTAATTCTAATGTTATTTGTTGGCATTAATGAAGGTAAAGGTGTAACAATGATCTTAAAATCATTTTTATCCATTTCCAAAAACTCACTAATGGATTTAGTTGGCTTATTATCTATAATATTTTGACTACGTGGTTGTATTAAAGCTAAGATTCTAAATATTTTATAGAGGTGTTCTGTACCTAAACCAAAGTCTGTTTGTTCTTTAGGAGTCAACAAACGAACTTCTGAGCCTTGTTTAGTTAAATAATCCGCTAAAGAAGCTATTAAAACTACTGCTCTTTCAAATTTTTCTTGAAAGTCTGCTAAATCATCTATTTGTTGATCGTCTAGCACTAAACTAAAACGCCGTTCATCTTCTGTAGTAGATTCTTTTACCATAAGGCGACGTGTTTTTGCTGTCGCTTTCCAATCAATATACCTCATACTATCATTAGGAACATATTGGCGCATTCTATAGAGATCTGTGCTATTACCTTTTTGAGAGCTTTCTAACCATCCTGTTAAAACTGGAATACTAGCAGCAAAACTACTAATCGGTTGTGGTTCAGGATAAACTATAACTTCCCCAGCAGCTTCTTTTTCTTGTACTTTACGCAAGAAGCCAAAAGGAAATTTAGTGCTAATCATAAAACCTGTAATTTGATAATTTCCTCGTTTCCTAAATGTATAAGATATACGTTGGCTTACTTTACTGTTATTAGGTAAAATACTATAGTGAGCTAATTTACCAAAACCTTTTTCTTGTTGTGGCCCTAAAAATAGCTCTTGCACTTTTACAAAAAGGTTTTTCTTTTCTTCTTCCCCTGTATTTACACCAACAGTTAAAGAAAAAGAAGGTAATAATTTTTTTCGATTAATTAAAGAGAGTTCTAGTAAAGTTTCTTGATTAGCAAAAATATGTTCTGGAAATCTAAGACTAACATCTAGTTTACGTAAGCTGCCCTCAGAAATAATTCCAGAGGCTATTATTACAGCAATTAAGACAGAGAAAACCAAATAAAGTAAATTATTTCCTGTATTAATAGCAGAAAAACCGACAATAAGGGTAAGGACAAAGAAAAAAGCCATTTCTGGAGTAGCAGAATAGGAAAATCGCCAAGAAAAAAGCTCTAAATTTACTCGTCGCGAAAGTTTTGGAACGCTATAGAGTCCACCTATTCCAGCAAGTACCAAAGATAATATAGTAGTACCAACAACTAATTGATAGTCCCCTGTTTGTAGTAAAGAATTAGAGACTACTGCTAAAACTAGCGCAGAGCCTAATAAAAATGTAGTAATAAAAAACTCTTTAGCAATCCGCTTAAAATCTTGTATTGCTTTGCTATCCATATAAAACCTAAACTATTCTTGGCTTAAATTGGTACTTCAACAGTCTTTAATATTTCCTGGAGAACTGACTCTGCTTCTTCAGAATGTTTTTTTGCTGATCCATACCGAGCATTAACAATAACACGATGAGAAAAAACTGGTACTAGCAAATTTTTTACATCATCAGGAATACAATAATCTCGCTTTTCTAAAATAGCACAAGATTGTGCTGCATGAAGTAAAGCTAAACTAGCTCTAGGACTTACTCCTAGCTCTAAAAGCTCATTATTTCTAGTAGCATCAACTAATTTTACAAGATAATCTAAAATTAAATCATCTACTCTTACTTCTCTAACTAATTTTTGTAACTCTACAACATCAGAAGCCTGCATTATAGGTTCAATACTTTCTATTGGATGCCTGGTCATTTGATTACGTAAGATTTGCTTTTCTTCTGACATTTCTGGATAACCCATACTGATACGCATCATAAAACGGTCTAATTGTGATTCTGGCAGCGGGTAGGTGCCATGATGTTCTACAGGGTTTTGAGTAGCTAAAACAATAAAGGGGCGTGGTAGGGGATAAGTTTTATTTTCAATCGTAACATGTCCTTCTGCCATTGCTTCTAAAAGACTACTTTGAGTTTTAGGAGTAGTTCGATTGATTTCATCAGCTAAAATTACATTGGCGAAAATTGGCCCTGGCCGAAATTCAAAGTTATCTGCACGTTGATTATAAACCGATAAGCCAACAATATCTGATGGGAGTAAATCACTAGTAAACTGTACTCTGTTAAAAGTACAATTAAAAGAACGGGCCATTGTTTGAGCTAAAGTAGTTTTACCTACACCAGGAACATCTTCTATTAAAAGATGCCCTCCTGCTAGTAAAGCAATTATAGCTAGACGAATAACTTCCGATTTACCGCGAATAACTGTTTCTATAGTTTTTTGTAATTGTTTGGTTTTAGTGATAGCTGTCGAAAGATCCATGTTCTATTTTGCCAGTCGTTTAGAGTAAGGCTAGTGTGTCCTTTATTTAGATGGTAGAGTGCAATTTATCATAAGTGTAGATTTTGACAAAAGGAAAGTTTATAGCAAAAAGGAGAATTTAATTTTTGGAAATTAAAAATTCTAAATAGACCCATTTACAAGTAGGATTGTAAGGTTATCGGGTTTTTGGCTATTGACGCAAAAAAGTTATTTCTACTAGAATTGGGAGCTTACTTTTTTATTTGCACTTTAAAAATTCTTGGGTACGTAACTCAGTGGTAGAGTGCTATCCTCACACGGTAGAAGTCGCTGGTTCAAGCCCAGCCGTACCCATAAAAAACCATAGCCCAGTAAATTATTACTGGGCTATTTTATTTAATAAAACATTAGAGCTAGTTATTTTTTATTAGCTTCTTTTTCTGCCTTTTTCTTTAACTCTTGAGCTTTTTTAGTTGCTTCTTGAATTGCTTTTAATGTTCCTGCTTGTTCTTTTTCTACCACACTAATTGGTTTTATATCCTTTGGTATTACAGTATTATAAGGATAGTTAATTAATGTTATCCATCGTTCATCTGCTTGTTTCATATCATTAACACGAACACCAACATATATTTTATCGCCTTGTTCATTATTTTTTGTATAGATAACCATACTATCGCCTAATTCACTAGTATCTAAATGTACATCCCAATTTTTAGCTTTTAATTCTCCTGAATACCAATCAGCAATTTTTTTAACGTTATCTTTAGTTTTATACTCCCACCAAAGACCCGGTTTATCGGTTGGTTTTCTTGTTGCCCCTGGATAGAAGGGTACATCACTAGGCAATGTTGCTGGCATTTTCATTGCTTCATTTAAGTTACCAACATTAATAGGAGTCTTTTTGTCATCTTTATCTGCTACTTCTATTTGTTGGGCTATAGGATTATCACTTATATCTACAACATGAATAGTAAAATCTGTAGCTTTTTCCTTAGCATTTGGATAAGCAACAACTTTTATACTTCGTTTTGGTTTAGTAAAAAAAAGTCCTTCCTTACTATTAGATTGTTGTATTCTGAGTTGCCAGCCTTCTTTTTTTAAGTTTTCTATAAAAAAGTCATTTACTTCTTTAGGATCTGACTTGGTTTGAAAATCAAACATAGTAATTTTATTTGTAATTCTTTTTCCTTTAGCAGCAGCCTTTGGAAAAGTTGGAACATCCTTTGGCAAAACAACATTTGCTCCTGCTGGAGCATTAACTAAAACAGGTTGCCCTGTTGCATCAGTTGTATTATTTGCTTCTATTGTATTATTTGCAGTCACTCCAGAATTATTTGCAGGCGTATTATTTGCCGTACTATTACTTGCTGTGTTATCGCTATTAGCAGTTTTGTTACAACCAATAAAAGCGGTCATTAAAAGTAAAGTTAGTAAAATCAAGGAAAACTTCTTAGACATTAAATCCTCCTAAAAACATGTCCACAAAAGCTTAAAACTAAATATTAATAAATTGTTTAAGCTTAAAATCAACTAACACCAACTATTTAGTTTTATAGATGAAGTTAGCTCATTGCAAGCTAGCAAAACATTATAACGCTAAAACATTTTATTCTTAAAAACAAGAGCGAGCCGAATGGCTCGCTCTCGCTTGTAAAACCTAGGGTAGATTCAGATTAATCTTCATCGCCTTGGAGTAAATTCAATACAAAGGTGTTAGAGGTTACACCACCAGCAGTGATAACAATTTGATTTGGGCCTGCTCTGAGGTTTAATTTCTTCTTGTTGCCTTTAGCTGTGATTGACTCATTAGATTGACCACTTACGCGAGCAGTTATATCTTGACCATTGATTGTTACTCTAGCACCTGATGTACCAAAGCCAGTACCATTGATAAAGAGTTGTTTGCCACGTGTGTCAAATGCTGCACCATTGATTTGTACTGCTGTTTGAACGGTAACATTGAAGGATGTAGTAGCACTTAAACCACCTTGGTCAGTTACGTTTACAGTAATACGTCCACCTTGAGCATCAGTTAAAGCTGGAGCAATGCGGATAACGCCAGTGCCGTTGCCATTATCTGAAAGTGTTGCAAAAGCAAGAGGTGAAGTGATGGATAATCTTAAAGCATCACCTGGTGTGTCATTAGCTGTTACATTAACAGTGATGACTTGACCTTGTCTTACAGTTTGGTCGCCGATGTTAGCGATTGTTGGAGCAATGTTACGAGCTCTTACTGTAACTACAAAGGAAGTGGTTGAGAATAAACCGATAGAATCGGTAGCTGTTAAGGTACAAGTGTTTGTGCCTACATCAGCATCTGTTGGAGCGATAGATAATGTTGTTCCACTGACGGAAACAAAGCTATCTTTGTCGCATTTTCTGGTTATGGTTACTGCATCGCCTTCTCTATCATTAACTTGTAGGTTAACGGTTTGAGTTCTACCAGCTTCAAGGCTTACATTAGCAATTGGAGCAATGGTTGGAGCAGAGTTTGGATTGACAACTAATGTAAAGTAATCACGTCCGATTAATGGTAAACGTCCACCTGGGCCGCTTGTGCCAGCATCAGTGCTTTGTACAGCAATGCGTGCTCTTAATTGACCTGGGCCGTTGTTTACGCCTGCACCGTTGTTACGTGTATCGATTACAACGTTAGCAGTGTTATTGCCATTGTCCATAATACGTACAAAGGATGGAGGAGCTTCACCATTTGGAGGAGGTACTAAGCTAAAGCTTAATGTGTTACCTGGGATGTCAACATCAGCACCAGTTACTGGGATGGATCTCATTTGACCAGAAGTTAAGATAACTTTACGGCCTTGACCCATTGGCGCACCTAAATCAGTACGGTTAATACGAATAATAGGAGCATGGTTGAGTACGGATGTAATGTTACCATCGATATATAAACCACCATTGATTGAGAGGTGGACAACATCTGGAACTAAGTTATTGAATCCAACAAAGTTACCTGTAGTACAAGCAACAAATGTATCGCCACCATTAATTCTTGGTGTTAATGTTCCAACTGTATTTAGAGTAAATTCTCTAATACGCATTGGACGAGATACACGCATTGTGCCAGCAGTTTGATTACCTACTAAGTAGATAGCTGAACGATAGTTGACTGGTTGAGTGTTAGTAATTGGGCCAACAACGTTTTGTAATATGTTAAATGAACCAGTGACAACTAAGTCTGGAGAACCATCTGCTTGGAAGTCAGATACTGATAGGGTGTAGTTAGCACCACCAACACCTGCACCGCCAAAACCTGCTGTTAAACCGACTAAAGCACCATTAGGGCCAACATTACCACCGCGACCTGTTACTAAGCCTGGGCCACCTTGGGTTGAATCTAAAGCCATGTTAGCACCGTTAACGGCATTGCCTCCACCGGTAGTAACAGTGTCATCAAATAAGGAAATAGGAGGTTGAACAACAAATTGGCCTGGAGCATCTGGACGATTTAAGAGTAATGTAACTGTTGGAACTGGTTGGCCTGGAACACCTAAAACGCCTGCACCGCCTCTTGTGCTGTTAACTGCGAAATCAGGGAAACCGTCATTGTTGAAGTCAACAACGCGACGAATTGGAGTGGTATCTAATACTGCTAAACCACCAACAATTGAAAGACCAGAATTTGGTACATTGAGTAATGAACCTGTTGGGATTAAACGGCCATCGCCTTGACCTAATAGGACAGAAACGATTGATTGATTACCAACTGTTTGGTTTGGAGCAGCACCGCTATTGAGTACCATTACGTCCATGTTATCGTCGTCGTTTACGTCAGCGATAGCAGCAGAAACTGGTACAAAACCGCCTGTTTCACGAATTTGTGGAGTTAAGAAGAAGTTTGTTCCATCATTGAGAGCGACTGCGGCTAAGTTGTTGAGGTAGTCAACATATACTAAGTCTGTAGCTCTACCAGTGTTTCTAAAGTCACCACTGAGAATATTGGTTGCACCAGAGGTAGCAACGAATTGACGGAATAAACCATTTTGGTTAGAGAATCTACCTGTACCATCATTTAAGCCAACAATGATTTGACCAGCACCATTGGTATTTTGTGGGGTAGCAACGTCTGTAATAGCAATATCATTGAGACCTGTTAAAGCATCAACGAAAGAGGTTGCAGCAGTTGGACGGATATCTCTATTTGTAAAGATGTCTCTTAATGTAATGGATCCCAAGGTTGGGTTAGCATTAGCAGAAAGGTTTAATAATACAAATACTGTACCTGAGCGTTGTTCCATTACTGCGATGTCATTTAAGCCACCAGTGCCATCAAAGTCAGCAGCTAAAGAAACAGCAGTAAATAGTCTTAAACCAACAGGATTAAATCCATTAGGTAAACCACCTTGGCTATCTAGGTAGATAACACCACCAGGTGCGCCAGCACCAGCAAAACCATCTGCAATAGCAATATCTTCAATACCATCGTCTAAAAGTAAATTGACAACGTCAGAAGCTACTGCACAGGTATTTAGAGGTGCGCCAAAGAAGGAAGCAACGTTTTCACCTAAGTTAGTGAAAGAACCATTGCCATTACCTTGTAAGAATACAACACCAAAAATATCAGCAACTAAAAGGTCTGCATTGTTATCGCCATCAAAGTTAGCTAATGTACCAGATATTGGGTTAGCACCTGCTACAGAAGTACGTGCAGTTTGATAACCAACATTACCAGCATTAGCAACATAAGTGGTGGTTGTACCAGAACCGAAGTTAAGTACGTTTAAGTCTTGAACGTTGTCACCATTGACATCGCCTGGGAAGAATGCGATTGGAGCAGCACCAGCAGGTAATAGGAATGATGGGGTTTGAGCTCCACCATTAGCTAAGTCGCCGTCAAAACCGCGGAAACCTAAAGCTGGGTCTGTACCTAAATTTTCATAAATTTCTAAACCAGAGGTGGTAGCAATACCGATATCAAAATCTGTATCAACTGCACCGCCAACTGCTGGGAAAGGAAGATTGCTTTGGAAAGCATTAACGCATCTGTTAGCTGGTAAAAATTGTTGAACGTTAGCAGCAACATCACCTAGTGTAAAAATGCTGGAAGAAGCAATGGTAAGACCATTGGTGCTTACAAATGTATCAACACAACCACCTAAGCCAGCGATTAAAAATGAGCTAGCAACAACGACATCTGGTACTGCGTCATCATCAATACGCTCAATTGCGATAGATACTGGTACAGCGGTACCACCACTACCAACACTACCTGGAGTACTAGCACTAACGGTGACTATCAAGTTGCCAGTATCGAAAATTTGATAACCGGTAAGGTCTGCAACTGCTACTTCGTCTACACCATCAAGGTCTACGTCAGCAACAGCAAGACTCTTTGGTACTGCACGGGTTAATGTGCTAGCTGGTAAACCAAATGTACCATCGCCAGCACCTGTAAATAAGGTGATTCTTCCTACGTTAGCATCTGGGGAAGGAATTGGTGGTGAATTGAGGTTAAAAATATTTGTATCATCAGAAACGGTAATTATATCGTTGATACCATCGCCATCAAAATCACCAATACCTACATCAACAGCATTAAAAGAAGTAGAAGCAAGTCTGTTATTTGCTAATCTACCATTACCAACACCTGTAAGTGTATTTAAGGTTAGGTTAGTAGCAGCACCTGTAACGCCTAGGTTGGTTAAGCCTGGCACAATACGAATAATGGAATTTCTATTATTGCTATTAGCGCCCCCAAAAGCAAAGTCTTGAGCTAAGATAGGGGTAATAGCAGAAGCAATCAACATGATTGCAAATAAAAGTAGCGTAAAGCCCTTTCTCATTGTTTCCTCCTCGAAGAATTAAAAGACAAATTGTGAACCTGTTGTCGCATTATTAATAATGCGCAAATTACTCCGCTAAATGTTTGTTTTTATTACGAAATTAATTCACTGATAAATAAGCTGTACACTGCTGCTTGCTGCAATACCTAACATTTCACTTTGTGCATACAGCGAAAGATTTAAACTCTTTTGTGTTAGTTCACGAGATTCTATTTTCTCATTAGTGTCAACTAGGAATGTCTCTAGTTTATTATCAACTAACACGTAAACTTTTTGTCCACCAGAATTAAAGGCGGCACCTGTTAAAGCTTGATTAAATTCTATATTAGTAATAACCGATAAATTACTCAGATTTACCACCGCAATATGGCCTGGTTTTTGAATATGACCTGGTTTTTGAATATGGCCTGGCTTTTGGATAAAAAGTCTTCCTGTTTGTATATTTACTTGTAAAGATATGGCTAATTCTTTAGCTATATCTTTATCATTTTCTGCTAAATTTAGAATAGTTTTCTTAAAAACTAAATTCGCACTAGCAATGTCATAAGCAGAAAGTTGACCTAGATCTGAAGAAACTAAATAGACCTTAGTTCCTAATTCATCAAAAGCTAGTTTGGAACCATATCCAATTACCTCGCGTTTTGGCAAGCGAATGCGCCTTTCAAATTGCAACTGCCCATCTAAGGCTAGGGTATATACTAATATAAAGTATTGTCCATTTTGTTGATGAATAAGGGCTAACCGACTATTTTGTTGATCATAAGTAAAACTTTCAATACGGTTATTTTCCCCTAAAGCACCTTCTAAAACGATCTGCTTACTGCTAATAATTTGTCCTGAAGTGGTAGAAAAAACAAATATGTTTGTTTTATTAGAGTAAATTCCATAACTTCCATCAGCACTTAAACTAATTTCATCTGGGAGAATTTGCTCATCTTCTGTAACAGGAACTCTAAAAGCTAAATTAACTTGTCTATCTCTAGCAAAAGAGCCATCAGCGTTAATAGGGACAATAATAAAATCAACTTCATCTGGTAAATTAGATAAAGCACTAATAAACAAAACATCATTGTTGCTAATAGTTAATTTTGTTGGAGTAACAAGGCTAAAATTTAATGTATCTAGTCTATCAATAACTTCACCTGTTAAGGTATTAAAGCTATAGACTGAATGACCTGTAGCACCATCTTGCTCTTTGAATGTAGCTACTAGCCCTTTACCACCATCTCTTGTAAAAACAACATTATTTTTTTCTGAAAGTTCGCCTGGAATAGAAACTGTTGTGTTAGCACTAGTTATACTCTCTTGATTAGCTACTTTGCTAGCACTAACGGAATTTGTATTAGTATTAGTCCAGATAACACAATTAATCAGGATTAAGCTGATTATTAATGTTATTAATTGGCTAATACGCTTTTTCATTTTAGTAACCCTATAGTGGAACTTTACCAATGTTATAAAGAGATTTTTTTGATTTGTTTAGATTGTGATTAAAGTTTTGTTTGATTAAGGCTATTGCATTTACTATTCCAAAGCTATTGAAAACAGATCTTTTTTTCCATGAAAATCGCTATTTTGTTGCAAATAAAAAAGATATTTATACATATGGATTTGGTAAACTATTTCTATCACTATGACACTAATGCTTTAATCGAACATATAGTAATCAAATTTATGTTGCAAATTGTTTCCACTGCAAACTAACTATCCACTAATAGATAAATTATTACCAGCAAGATATAAATTTTTTATTTTTCTAGCCCAAGTTGCAACATTTTTAGTTTTAGCCCTCGCCTAGAAAGCCCAAGTTCTTTAGCAGCACGAGAAATATTGTACTCAGTTCTAATTAAGGTTTCCTCAATTAATTGTTTTTCTAATTGATCAGTAGCTTCTTTTAAGGTGTGGTTAGAGCTATCTTTTGACCAGTTTGGATTTATTGGATTTATTGGATTTATTGGATTTATTGGATTTACTGGATTTATCGGATTTATCGGATTTATTGGATTTATTGAACTAACAGGTGCTTTTATTTCTATAGGACTAATTACAGGTGTTCTGACAATTTCTGGAGACAAATCTTTAGGAGTAAGTAAATTAGACTCTCCAGAATAAGCAACCATTCTTTCAATCTCTGCTCTCAATTGCCTAATATTGCCGGGCCAGTTGTAATTGCCAAAGTAGTACATAACATCAGGAGAGAAAGAAAGCTCTTTTCTTCCTGAACGATTGGCAAAATGCTGTAAATAATGGTTGGCAAGTAGAGGAATTTCTTCTTTTCTTTCTCTTAAAGGAGGAATATGAAGACGAATAATATTTAATCTAAACAATAAGTCCTCGCGAAACCGCCCTTCTTCAACAGCTTTTTCTAGTAAAGCATTAGTTGCTGTTAAAACACGAACATCTACTTTTATAGGTTTGGTTTCTCCAAGAGGCTGTATTTCGCCAGCCTCTAAAAATCTTAGTAATTTAGGTTGTGATTCTAGGCTAAGATCTCCAATTTCATCTAAAAATAATGTTCCACCATCAGCAGCACGAATAATTCCTTGATAATTGCTAGTAGCACCAGTAAAGGCTCCCCGACGATGCCCAAATAGTTGGCTTTCGATTAAGTCTTTTGGTGTAGCAGTACAATTAAAAGGTAAGAATATTGCGTCTCTACGTGAAGATTCTGCATGCACAGCACGAGCAATTAATTCTTTTCCTGTACCTGATTCGCCAGTTATTAAAACTGTTGTATCACTAGAACGAATTTTCTTAATTCGTTCTACTACATCTTGCATAGCAGGACTAGAATAAATAAAGCCTGGAATAAGAGTATGTACCCTAACTTTTTCCTGTTCTTGAACCAAAGTAGAACGAGTCAAAGCACGTAGAGAACAATTTTCTAAAGCTAGTTCTGCCTGCTTAAATAGAGGTTTAAGCCGAGCTAAATCTAAGCGAGCATTGCTTTTTGGTTCTAAATAAAGGCAAAATCGAGTATTTACATGATCTTCTAAAATATAAATATGAGAAGCACCTAAAGTAGTTTTACCAAAATCAATAATTCGCTTAATTTCTGGAATTAAGGAGAGAACTTCCTTTTGTTGGCAACCTATTGTAACAATGGCTACTAATTGGCTTTGGCTGTTGTCAAAAATTACTAAACTTTGCAAGTCAAAATTTTCATAAATAATTGTAGCTAATTCTTTTAAGAGCAAGTCACGAGAATTAGCAGCCTCTATTAAGCGTTGCATAAGCAACATATCCCGGTTTAAGTTTAATTCTACTTTGTTTCTGATTTTTGGGGCCTCTCCACGTTGTAGGGCCAACAACATTTCATTAGCTCGTTTAACCGTTGGCATTGCACCAAGAGCCACCAACTTATCTCTAGCAGCAACTAAATTATCTTTACTTGGGATACTTTCTCCTATTTGCATATAAAGTAATCCTAACTCTAATTTACTTACGGCTAATTCATAATTGTTATTAATGGACGCAAAGATATTGATACTGGCAGAAATATGTTGTTTTGCTTCTTCAAATTCTTCACGTATTAAAGATAATTTTCCGGCTAGACGTTGGGCCCATCCACTAGCTGAAAGATCTGGGTCATGTTTACCTTTTAGGTTTTCTTTAGCTAGTTCTAAATATTCTTCTGCTTGTTCATAATTATTTTGGGCAAAGTGATGCTCAGCTAATGCTAATTGTGTTAAGCATACCTCATATAAACTACCGATACGCGTTGCTAATTGTAAGGCAGTTCTAAGAGCTTGAGAAGCTTTGTCTGGACGATCATTAGCAATATATAAAAGTCCTAAAACCCTTTGTGCATAGGCTTCAGCCCATTTATCTCCATCTGTTAGTATTCCTAAAGCAGAAAGTAGTGCCTCTTCAGCTTTTTCATACTCACCTTGTAAAAACCTTAGTTCTCCAAGTGTAATTAGTGTTAGCCAAGTGTTTTCCCTATCACCTAATTTACGAGCTAGTTCTAAACCTCTATTTAGATTTTCTGCTGCTTCATTCCAACGACCACCATATAATAAATTATTGCCTAAGTTATTGTAAGCACGGGCTAAATAGCTATTTTGTCCACTTAGAGTAAACTCTTTTACTGCTTTAACTAAATATTCTGTAGCTTCGTCTCTTTTACCATAATCTACATAAATTGCTCCTAAATTCATTGCAATTAGCCCAAGTAAACTAGAATCAGTTAAACCTTCAGCATAAGCTTGGGCTTTTAGATAATTGGCTTTTGCACCCTCAAGATCACCTTCTTTATAATTTACTAGCCCTAAATCTATATGAATACGCGCTAAAAGCCTAGAATCTTCTGAATAACGTAAGTCTTCTAGGGCTTTTAATAAGTAGCTTCTAGCTAAATTAGACTCATTAATTTCTACATAAACATAGCCTAACGCATAATGAATAGCTCCTAAACCTTCTAAATCTCCTAAACCAACATAAATAGTTCTAGCCTCATTAAAACGTGCTAAAGCTTTTGCATAATTAGATATACGACTATAACCCCAACCTAAACGCAACTTAACTTTTGCTTGTAGTTTTGGTGATAATGGATTGCGAAATAAACTATCTTCATATATTGAAACTGTATTTAGTGCATCATCATAACTGCTAAGCCCTTCATATGCTTCACCTAAATAACACCTTATCTGTGCTTGTAATTCATTACTTAGACCAGGATAATTAAGTAATTTTTGAAAAATTTTAACAGCTTCTAAATTTTCACTTATTCGTAAAGCATTTTGTCCTAGTGAAAGCAATTGTGTCACAGTAGCATTTAGGCTTATATCATTACTATCATTGTTAGCTCTAGAGGTTAAATTATCACTAATAATATTTACTATATTTCCACTAGTTGTAACTTTTATTGGGCTATCAAAAGTATTAAAAGAGTTAAGATTGTTAGATTTATCTGTTAAACTTGTAAGAAATTCAGAAGTACTTTCTTGAGCTAAACTGTTAATATCATAATTACTTGCAATATTGCCATTGTCACCATTAAGGGGTACTATGATAGAGTTAGTTTCCAAATCACTAATATTTTCTATCATACTGTTTCTTTGTAAAGAGTTATCTACTACTTCATCCTGCATTAAATTATTTTCTGATAGTAATTCCCTGATAGTGACATGACTAATTTGGTTTACAATTCCTTGTTTAACGGCTGCTAAGGCGAGTTTTTGAGGTGTCCAGGTATTAAAAGATAAGCCTAAATCTTTTGGGGACTGGTAATAAAGCTTAAAGATAGCTTTAATTTGCTGGTCAGTAAAACGATTTTTTGGCCCTCGTTTAAGGATTTCTATCCCGTTAAGACCGTCTTGATTAAAGCGTCTGATCCATTTTTTTAAGTTGTCAGGATGAAAACCCAGTTCTTGACCAATTTCGATTGCGGTTTTTCCCTCACAAGAAAGCAGTATTACCCGCGCACGTCGGGATTTTTCCTCATCCTGAGAATTAAGCCATTCTGTTAAAGTTTTCTTCTCAAACTCTGTTAACTTTCTAGCGTGTAAAGGTAAGGTCATAAAATAAGTATGATCAAAATAGTTTAATAAGCAAGATAGTTATAGTTTAAGATTTCCTAACTGTCAATCCAAATAATAAAATTACTATCACAGTAGGATAGTAATTCTTTCTGCAAAAAGAAAAGGCCAACAAAACTTAAACTATTTTGTTAGCCTTTTAATAAAAAAACTATTTGAATTTACTTATTTAATTAATCCATCTAAAGGACTACTTGCACTAGCATAAAGTTTACGTGGCATCCGACCAGCTAAATAAGCTAGACGGCCTGCTTGAATACCTAGTTTCATAGCTTCAGCCATAGCTCCAACATCTTTAGCACTTGCTATAGCTGTATTTAATAAAACCGCATCCATCCCCATTTCCATTGCAATAGCAACGTCTGAAGCCGTTCCAACTCCAGCATCTACAATAATTGGAACGGATGTAATCATTTCTCTTAGTATCCGCATAGTAGTAAAATTTTGTATTCCTAAGCCTGATCCTATTGGCGCAGCTAAAGGCATAATGGCTGCGGCTCCAGCATCTATTAATTTTCTAGCTGTAACTAAATCATCATTAAAATAAGGTAAAACTATAAAACCTTCTTTGCTAAGTGCTTTAGTTGCTGCTACTAAGCCTTCATTATCTGGAAAAAGTGTTTTTTCATCTCCTATTACTTCTAATTTTACCCAAGGAGTGTCTAAAACTTCTCGCGCTAAATGTGCAGTACGAATTGCCTCTTCAGCCGTGTAACAAGCGGCTGTATTGGGAAGTAGCATAAACTTTTTTAAGTCAATATAATCTAGTAAAGACTCTTGGCTACGATCACTGATATTTACTCTACGAACAGCTACAGTAACTATCTCTGCTCCAGAACGATTATGAGCTTCTACCATTGCTTCATTACTAGGATATTTTCCTGTACCGATCATTAAACGAGAATTAAATTCTCGTCCTGCTATCACTAACTTATCGCTTTTAACCATAAATTACTAAATAAAATCCTTTAAGATAAATAAGTCATTAATCGCTTAAAAACTTGTTTTTAACCACCGCCAACAAAATGAACTATTTCCAACTGATCCCCATCCTTAAGCATTATCTCTGCCCAGTCTTTACGACGCGCTACAGTTTTGTTTAGCTCTAAGGCTACTCTTTCTTGCTTAAGTTCTAACCTGTCAATAAGTTGTTTTAAGGATATATTTTCAGAAATTTCTTTTTTTTCACCATTAAGAACAATTTGCATAACTTTGCTGTAATTAAGTAAATTTAACTAAGTGATTTAATGACGACGAATTAAATGTTTAACTTCTGCTTCTCCATAGTCAGAAGTAGATTGAATTACTATAGCAGCACTTCCCGCAGTAAATTGCGGCAAGGTGACAGGCATAATAGCTACACCATCTGGGCCAGTACGTCCAGAGTATATTTGAGGCTTAAAGGCTGTGCCTATAACTTTTACAATTACAGGAATATTTGCTAAAGCCTGCATATTAGCTAAAGAAACTTCTACTTGTAGCAATACAGCCTCGCCTGCATAAAAATCTTTTGCCCCACGTAAATTTATTTCTACTTTTTCTTCCTGTGAATCAGTTTGTAAATAATCAAAAATTATTTTATCTAAATCAAATTCTGCAAATAATGGCTGGGTATTGCTTTTACTAACAACCTGTTCCACATTATTGTTAATAGTAGGAATACTTGGTATTGGCACTTCAAAATTTTTATTTACTACTTGATTAGGTATTTGTGGGCTTGGTATAGTGGGAATTGGCATAGGTGGAGCAACTGGAAAAGAAGGTGCTTTAGGTGTTTCGGCTATCGCATCTTCATCAGCAGATTTTTGCTTACTAAGCTTTTCTACGAGTTCTTGTATTCGTCCCGCTTTTATTACAGCCAAAATGGTGCGATGCTGTTTTTCTAGCATGCTTTGCAATTGTTGTTCAGTTAAACCACCTTGTAATTCTTTTGCATAAGAAGTGCGTTTTGCAGCTAGTATTGCTCCTCTGACATATACAAGAGATAAAATGATTGGATTTGCATCTCCCTTATCTTCTGTTTGAACGTGATAAGTTGTTCCATCATAAGAAACATCCGTGTTAAATCCAGTAATCATTAGGCTTCCTTACCTTACAATGCTAACTTTTTTATTCTTATAATTTATTTTTGAAGACAAGATTTAATTTTGCAAAATCTACTAAACCAAGATAGGTATATTTTGCAGAGAGAATAACATAAATAGTTACTAATGTTAATAACTACAGCAAATAAAATTCCCTTTCCAAAAATAAATTTAGTAAGATTAATTTATCGATCACAAAGGGAGAAAATTGCAAATATTTTTATCTTGACATATACTTGAACAAGCAAAAATTTCTAATAACTCCTAAATAATGTTGTCTTTAGACATTTAAATTAATATAACTTATGTCGTTTGTCAGATTTCTAATTAAGGATATCACCCTATATGGAACAAACCACTAAGCGTTCAAAAATTCTTTATACTGTTTTGACCGTGTTATTAACGGTTAGCGTTGTACCTGTTTTAATAATTGGATATCATCTTATTGACTTAAATAAAACTACGTTAAGTCAAAAAGAAAGAAATATCCAAACCCTTCGTGTTATTGATAAAGCTAAACAAATAACGCTTTATATTCATGCATATAGGGATCAAATAGGTGCTTTTGCTCGTTCGCTGGAAATTGCTGGTGGGGTAAATGTTTTAGAACAAACTGTATCAGATGAAGCTAAAGTCCAAAGAGAGTCTAAAGTAAAAGAGGCTATAAACACAGATAAAAACCTTTGCACTTTAATGCTTTCTCCACTAGATAAAAGCAAAATTAATTACGCAATTTATGGGGTAGATCCTAATCAAATTAGCAATGAAGAGCTTAAGCCATTAGTTACAGATGTTTTTGACTTTATGAGTCAAAATAAAGACCTAGATTATTACATTGGTACACCTAAGCTAATAAAATCTAGCAATATTTCTGCCATTGTCCTTGCCGCGCCAATTAGCAACACAAACCCAGAAAATAACCAGCAAATGGTAGAAGGTTTTGTTTTAGCAATAGTTAATTTAGAGCCTGTATTTAGTTTTATTACTAATAATAGTGGTGGGCTTCAAGAAACTAGTGCTTTACTTAAAAATGGTGGAACAATATTTTTTGTAGTTGATAATAGTGGTCGAATAGTTGCACACCCTGATCAACAAATGGTTTTTACTGATAACAAATCAAATCTTAAGATAGTAGATGATTGGCTAGAGTCAAACTTTAAAGCAACTATTTCAACTCCCTTTGAACTTACAGAAAACGGAAAGCAAATTCCTATGCTTGGCACCTACCACACAGCAGAAATAGCTGCTGGTAAAGAGCTAGGTGTAATAGCAATGATTAATGAAGACGCTGCTTATCCTTCTGTAGGACAAATGACAACCAGAACAGTTTATATAAGTGTTGTAACTATTTTAATTGCATCAATTATTGGAAGCTTTTTAGCTATTCGTCTAGCTTCTCCTATAGAAACATTAGCTATAGGAGCAAAAGCCATTTCTACAGGAGATTTTGCCCGTAGAATTAGAGTTCGTACCCGCAATGAAATAGGACAACTTGCCGACGACTTTAATAAAATGGCTGAACATATTCAGCAATATATTAATGAACTCCGTCGAGCCGCTGAAGAAAACCGTATGCTTTTTATTGGTACGGTTAGAGCATTGGCAGAAGCTATTGATGGTAAAGATACTTATACACGTGGTCATTCTGAACGTGTTATGAAATATTCTGTTTTAATTGCTCAATATATGGATTTAAGCGAAGAAGAAATAGAAGATATTCGTATTGCTGGCATTTTGCATGATGTAGGCAAAATAGGTATTGATGATAAAATCCTAAAGAAACCAGCAGCACTAACAGACGATGAATATAAAATTATGAAACAGCATCCACAAATTGGGGCTAAAATAATGTCAGAAATCCCACAAATGAAGCGTTTTATTCCTGGAATGTTTTACCATCATGAATGTCTTGATGGTAAAGGTTATCCTCTAGGCTTGCGTGGTGATCAAATCCCTCTAATGGCAAGAATTATTTCTGTTGCAGATGTTTTTGATGCGATGACAACTAACCGACCTTATCAACGTGCAATGGACACAGAAGTTGCTGTTGAGAGAATTAGAAGCTTTGTTGGTACTCGTTATGATACTCAAGTAGTAGAAGCTCTTGTAGGTGCCCTACATTCTGGAAAATTAGATGAAGTTTTACAAAGCTATGCTGCTACCCTAGATCCGGTTGCACGCTAACTATTTGGGTTAGCTTAAATTAAGCAATATGTTAGAATGGCAAAATCTTAAAATTTGCTAACCTAAATCAAGCAGATAAAATCAAGTACAGGTAAAAATCATGAGTTTTGACAAGTTGTTAGAACAATTAGTGGAATCTGTTTATGGAGCAAAGGGAGCAGTTTTTTTAGATAGCGATGGTGAAGTTGTACAGATTTACACTCCACCTAAAGGTCTAAAAGAACTAGATTTAATTGGTGCTTATCACGGTATTACCCTCACAACTTGCCGGAAATTTTCTGATGAAGTAGAGATGGGATTAATTGAAGTAATGATTTGCCAATATAAGGATGCAACTTGTATTATCAAGACCCTTAACGAAGGCTATTTTGTCTTACTTGCACTTTCCCCTCAAGGAAATATTGGGCAAGCTATCTATAGCTTAAAAGATGTAGCTAAATCACTAAACGAAGAAATGGGACTTTAGTGATCTGCTTTGATTGACAAAAACAAACTAAATCTATATATCTAACACATTTTCAAATTTCCTTAATGTCATTATTTTTATTAATAATCAAGTACTAACTTTTATACCTAAATATTTTCAACTAGTAGCTTATTGAGGAGAAGTTCTTGTCACCAGCTAATTCCAGTGCATTGGATTTTGATCACAGTAGTCCAGAGCGCGTTACACTAGCTAATAGATTTTCACTAGCACGCCCATTTATTAAATGGGCCGGGGGCAAGCGTCGCCTTTTAGATCAATATAACCTTCTTTTACCAAATCCATCCCAGTTTAATCGTTATTTTGAGCCTTTTCTTGGTGGTGGAGCAGTTTTTTTTCATTTAAGACCATCTAAAGCTTTACTAGCTGACCTTAACCCAGAGCTAATTAATTGCTATAAAATGGTTAAAAACTATCCCGATGAACTAATTGACCATTTAGCAAAACATAAAACTACTGAGCAATATTTCTATAGGCAAAGAGAATTGCTTCCAGAAAATTTAACCTCTATTGAGCGAGCTTCTAGATTTATTTACTTAAATAAAACTTGTTACAATGGTCTTTACCGAGTTAATAAACAAGGTCAATTTAATGTTCCTTATGGTAAATATAAAAAACCTTTAATTTGTGATAAAGAAGTAATTCGTATTGCAAGTGAAGCTTTGCAAAATGTTCAGTTTAGTATTGCAAGCTTTGAAAAAACTGTTTCCCAAGCTCACCCAGGAGATTTTATTTATTTAGACCCTCCTTATGTCCCTACTAGTGTTACAGCCAGTTTTACTAGTTATACTAGCTCTAATTTCACAGAGTCAGACCAAGTTAAGCTAGCAGAAATCGTTCGCATCCTTGATAAAAAGGGCTGTTTATTTATGCTCTCTAATTCAGATACAAAATTAGTTAGAACTCTTTACCAAGGTTTTAAGTTTTTTACTGTCCATTGTCCGCGCTCAATTAATAGCAATCCCTTTGCTCGTGGGCTAGTAACAGAATTAGTAATTAAAAATTATTAATTATACTGTAACTTAAATATTCTAATATTTTAATCTTAAGCCCCAACGGGGCAACATATTTGTTTCTTAACATTAAAAGACTATATCACCCTTACAAAGCTTAAAGAGACTTAACTATTATTTCCTAGGGCGCAAACCATAAGCGCGAAACTTAAGAACAACTAATTGAAAAGTAAGGGGTTAAATCTTAAGCCCCAACAGGGCGAAAGATATGTAGCCCAGAGCGTAAGCTCTGGGTTTAAGTAATATACCATATAAAGTCCCAATGGGGCGTAAGAGCTTTTCTTAAAGACTCTTTCGCCCTTTCAGGCTTGAGAAGGCTTAACTATAATTTCCTAGGGCGCAAACCCTAGGCTACAAATTTTACGCTCCTTCGGAGCTAAGATTTGTGTTATTTATTCATTATAAATAACTTATTTCTTAAGTTCGCGCTTATGGGGCTTGCGCCCTAGGCTACAGTTATTTCGCCCCTCTGGGGCTTAAGAGTTAAGAATATAAAATTGCTACATTACTATAAGTTACGCTGTATTAACCCAAAAACAAAAACACAAGCAAAAGCTCGCTTGTGTTTGATTATTGATTAATTTATCTAATTAAATGTCTTATCTTCTTCCTCTAGCAGGCGGACTTCTGCGCTCAGGACGGTCATAGTCGTTTCGCTCTCTACGCTCAGGACGTTCTGAACGCTCTGGGCGCTCTGAAGGTTGTTGTTCTGGGCTTTTAGCTTCCCCATTACTACTAGCACCTTTTTCATCCCTTAGTAATACACGTCGGCTTAAGCGAACCTTTCCACCTTCATTGCTAAGGCATTTAACCATTAGTTGTTGACCTTCTTTTAGCTCATCACGAATATTACGAATACGATAATCAGCAACTTCTGAAATATGTAGCAAGCCTTCTATGCCTGGTAGAACTTCAACAAAAGCACCAAATTCTGCTAAACGAGTGACAGTACCTAAATAGCTCTTTCCAATTTCAACTTCAGCAGTAATCTCTTGAATTAATTGTCGAGCGCGTTCGGCTGATTCACCATCAGAAGAAGCAATGCTTACCCGTCCATCATCTTCAATATCAATCTTACAGCCTGTTTTTTCTACTAGGCCACGAATAGTTTTCCCACCTGGCCCAATGATATCTCGAATTTTATCTACAGGAATTTGGATTGAGAAAATTCTTGGAGCATAAGCACTAATCTCTGTTCTAGGAGTCGAGATAGCTTCTTGCATTTTATCTAAGATAAAGAAACGACCTTGTTTAGCTTGTTCAAGTGCTTCTGCCATAATTTGGGCGTTTATTCCACCTATTTTTATATCCATTTGTAATGCTGTTATACCTTCACGGCTTCCAGCAACCTTAAAGTCCATATCTCCATAATGATCTTCTGCCCCAGCAATATCTGTAAGAATCGCATAACGGTTGCCAGCCATCACTAACCCCATAGCAACACCTGCAACAGGTGTTTTTATCGGAACTCCAGCATCCATTAAAGATAATATTCCACCGCAAATTGTTGCCATTGATGAAGATCCATTGGACTCTGTAATATCAGAAACTATACGCAAGGCATAAGGCCAAACATCTTCAGTAGGTAAAACAGGTTCTATAGCTCTTAGTGCTAAGGCTCCATGTCCTACTTCCCGACGGCCCGGTTGTCCTACACGTCCAGTTTCACCAACAGAAAATGGTGGGAAATTATAGTTAAGCATTGCTCGACGAGTAACTTCACCTTTTTCTATATCATCTACATATTGCACATCATGTTTTGTTCCTAATGTAACAGTTACTACAGCTTGAGTTTCTCCACGAGTAAAAATAGAACTACCATGAACACGAGGCAACCAACCAACTTCGCAGGTAATTGGGCGAATTTCTGAAAAACGTCGTCCATCTGGTCGACGACGGTTTTGCATTATATCTTCTCTAAAAACTTTCTCTTTTAAGTGATCAAAGATTTTACCTACTTCTTTTTGCTTATCTGGCTCTTCTGCATAACTAGCTATAGTTTTCTCTTTTAATTCATCTACTGCTTCATAACTAGCTAATTTATTTTTATTGCGTACATCTAAAGATTCTCGTAATTGTGAAATTAGTTTTTCTTCTACTTCTTTAACTAAATCTTCATTTAGTTTATGTATAACTACTTCCCGTTTTGGCTTACCAATAGCTTCTCTAATTTCTCGTTGCATAGCACAAAGCTTTTTAATTTCGCTATGCCCAAACATTAAAGCTTCTACCATTACATTTTCTGTAACTTCTTTAGCTCCAGCCTCAACCATTACAATAGCTTCTTCTGTACCAGCAATAATTAAATTTAACTGAGAATTTCTTAGCTCTGAATAAGTTGGGTTAACTACGTAATGCCCTTCTATAAGACCAACTCTTACACAACCAACAGGGTTTGGAAAAGGAATATCTGAAATATAAAGTGCTATTGAAGCACCTGTAACAGCTAACACATCTGGATCATTATTTGTGTCAGCAGACATTACCATAGCTATAATTTGTGTTTCATTTGTATATCCTTCTGAAAATGAAGGACGCAAAGGACGGTCAATCAATCGACTAGTTAAAACTTCTTTTTCTGTAGGCTTACCTTCACGCTTAAAATACCCGCCTGGAATACGGCCAGAAGCATACCCATATTCACGATAATCTACTGTTAAAGGGAAAAAATCCTTACTTTCGTCTTGTGTTTTTTCTCCTACGGCTGTTATTAAAACTACTGTATCGCCATAACGAATTATTACAGCACCATCAGCTTGTTTTGCGATTTTGCCACTTTCAACTGAAAACTCTCTGCCACCAAAATTAATGGCTTTCTTAAAATACATAACTTTCTCCTCTCTACGAGCCGCAAACGAAAAAGCCATGTTAACTAAATCCGCTGATTTAGCTAAACATGGCTTTTTAATCCCTCAAAAAAATAATAGCCTATTTGTGCATAAAATATGCACACTAATGAGCAGTCCACTAAAAGCAGACCAAAATATAGATCTACCAAATCGCTATTGGACTGTTTCAACCTATAATTACTTCCTGATTCCTAATTTACCAATGATTGCTTGATATCGGGCAAAGTCTTGTCGTTTAAGGTAATCAAGTAAACGACGTCTATGGCTCACCATTTTTAATAACCCACGGCGGGAATGATTATCTTTGACATGGGATTTGAAATGTTCAATTAAACCTTCGATACGTTGTGTTAAAAGAGCAATTTGTACTTCTGGTGAACCGGTATCACTATCATGAGTTTTATATTTTGCGATTAAATCTTGCTTAACTTCTCGTTGTAAAGCCACTTATGCTATTCTCCTTCAAAGACTAATAACTTAAAAAATTAACTACCTACAAGTCGCAAATCTTGAAACTACTTAGTATCCTAGGTCTTTTCCAGATGACAGCATTATCCAATCAAAATCTTAACTAAAACTCTTTCGCAAAAGTTAAGACCTTCTAAATAATGGATTTTGTCTATCACCCGTCAGGAGAGTCTACCGTTTTTTATACAGTTCCTAAATTTAGGATAATTTCGCTACAACGACAGGCAACAGGTAGAAAAATTGAAACTTTAACGGCGTAAAATAGCATAGAAAAACAAAGCCTGTAAAGCACCTTTTACAATTACTTTATAAAAATCCATATACACTTTTAACTAATCCCTTTTTTATTTTGCTAAGGTTAGCTCGCTTGACAGTGTTAATTTAGCCACTTAGTATCAACTTTCATTATTTTTAAGCTTTAATTCTTTAGGTTTTAATCATATGAAAACACTTTATTTTGACTGTTTTGCTGGCATCAGTGGCGATATGACCATTGGAGCATTATTAGACTTAGGACTAGATTTTCACTTTTTAGACTCTGAGCTAAAAAAACTAGTCTTGCCTGGCTATCAATTGAGCCTACACCGCGTTACTCGTAGCCAACTAGCCGCTACCAAATTTGATGTCACCTTGACAGAAAATCATGAGCATCACAGTCATAGCCACGATCACGATCACAGCCATAGCCACGATCACGATCACAGCCATAGCCACGATCACGATCACAGCCATAGCCACGATCATAGTCATAGTCACGATCATAGCCATCGTCACGATCATAGCCATAGTCACGATCACAGCCATAGCCACAATCACGATCACAGCCATAGCCACGATCACAGTCATAGCCACAATCACGATCACAGCCATAGCCACGATCATAGCCATAGCCACGATCACGATCACAGCCATAGTCCACGATCATGAACATCGCAACTTGCCAACAATCAATAAGTTAATAGATGAATCTAGTTTGTCGGTATGGGTTAAAGAGACAGCTAAAAAAATTTTTTACCGACTAGCAGTAGCAGAAGGAAAAATACATGGCATTGCGCCAGAACAAGTTCATTTTCATGAAGTTGGCGCGGTAGATGCAATTGTTGACATAGTTGGTGCTTGTATTGGTTTTGAAAAATTAGGAGTAGAAAAATTTATTTGCTCACCCTTGCATGTTGGACGTGGTTTTGTAACTTGCGCTCATGGAAAATTCCCTATTCCAGCACCAGCAACAGCAGAAATGTTGCAAGGCATTCCAATTTATTCAACAGAAATAGAAAAGGAAATGGTGACACCTACAGGAGCAGCAATTGTCTCAACCTTATGTAGCGAGTTTGTCCCACTACCAAAAATGGCTATAGAAAAAATTGGCTATGGTGCAGGAGGTCGAGATATTGCTAATTTTCCCAATGTTTTAAGGCTATTTTATGGTGAACTAGCACAAGAAAGTAAGCTTACACATAGCCCTGTGTCTTCTGAACCTACTAGCGCAAATTTAGAAACCATTACCATAATTGAAGCAAATATTGATGATATGAATCCTCAAATATATGGCTATTTGATGGATAAGCTACTTAAACAAGGCGCGTTAGACGTTTTTTACACTCCTATTTATATGAAGAAAAACCGTCCTGGAGTGTTATTAACAATTCTTGTAGAAAAAAATAATTTTGAAAATATCTCTGCTATTTTGTTTCAAGAAACTACAACTTTAGGCATTCGCTATTATGAAACTAACCGACGTACTTTAGCTAGACATAAAAGCCAAGTAGAAACAATTTATGGTGAGGTGGAAGTTAAGTTTGCTTCTTTAGGTGAAAAAATAATTAATGTTATGCCTGAGTATGATTCTTGTGCAGCATTAGCACAAAAAGCTAATGTGCCATTAACTTTGGTACAAACAGCCGCTACACTTGCCTTTGAGCAAGAAAAAGATACCCTCCAACAACAACTTTATAAAGGTTAAACTTTGATGAAAGACGATAAATTAGAAACACTGTCTAGCAATGGTAATTCTTTAACAATTGACGATCATTTGCCCCCAATTGAACATCAGGCTATAGCAAATATTGACTTAGCTAAAATTGCTCAAGGGGTAAAGCTAATTTTAGAAGGTATTGGAGAAGACATTACACGCCCTGGAATTGAAGAAACTCCAATGAGAGTTGCTAAAATGTATGCAGAAATTTGTGGAGGGCTTCATCACGACCCCAAAGAATATATTAAAGTCGTACCAGCAGAAACTCATGACGAAATGATTATAGTTAGAGACATTACAATTTTTAGTCTCTGCGAACATCATTTAGTACCTTTTTTTGGGCAAGCACATATTGCTTATATTCCTGATCATGGCAGAATAGTTGGTCTGTCTAAACTGGCTAGAATTGCTGATAATTTTTCTCGCCGTCCACAAATTCAGGAACGCCTTACCACACAAATTGCAGAACTGCTTTATGAAGGCTTAAAGGCTCGTGGCGTTATGGTTGTGGTTGAGTGCGAACATATGTGCATGGCAATGCGTGGCATTCGTAAACCAGGAGCAAAGACTATAACTTCTGCTGTGCGGGGTGTTTTTCGTACCGACCAACGCACCCGCGCCGAAGCAATGGCATTAATTAATAAAACTCAAATGTATTAGGTAAAAAAGATGAAGACTTTCTATGTAACTACACCCATTTATTATGTTAATGCAAGACCTCATCTAGGCCATCTCTACACCACAACTATAGCTGATACAGTTACTCGTTTTAAGCGTCAGCGTGGTTTTGATGTTTTTTTCCTCACTGGCACAGATGAGCATGGACAAAAAATTGAGCAAGCTGCTAATAAAAGACAACCCTAGGTAGATGTAAAACAACATGTTGATGAAATCGTAGCCGAATACTTAGATATATTCGCTCAATTTGGGCTTAATTACGATCATTGGATTCGCACAACAGACGATTACCACAAAGAAGCCGTCCAAGAACTTTTTCGTTTAACAGACAAAGCTGGCTATATTTATAAAAGTCATTATGAAGGCTGGTTTTGTGTTGGGTGTAGCGAATTTAAAGAGGAAGAAGAAGCAGGTAAAGCCCCCTTTTGCCCGCTTCACGACCGAGAAGCAGAGCGCGTGTCTGAAGAAAGTTATTTTTTCAAACTATCAGCTTTCCAAGAACGCTTACTAAATTATTACCAAGAAAATCCAAACTTTATCAGACCTGAATCCCGACGAAATGAAATAATTAGTTTTGTTAAAGGTGGATTAAAAGATCTATCCGTCAGTCGGGTTTCGGTAAAATGGGGAATACCTGTCCCAGACGACCCAGCACATACAATTTATGTTTGGTTTGACGCGTTATCAAATTATATTACCGCGCTAGGTTGGGGAAATAAGACTCGTAGCGGGTTTGACAAATACTGGCCGGCAGATTTGCAGCTAGTAGGTAAAGATATCTTACGCTTTCATACTGTTTACTGGCCTGCGTTTTTGATGGCTGCCGGGCTTGAGCTACCTAAAACAGTTTATGCTCATGGAATGTGGCTATCGGGCGGACGCAAAATTAGTAAAGAGTTAGGTAATGTAATTGAGCCTAAAATCTTAATTAAATACTTTGCACGCGATTATATACGTTATTTTTGCTTACGTGAAATGGTATTTGGTTTAGACGGTGATTTTACCTATGAGGCATTAATTAACCGTGTAAACAGTGATTTAGCCAAGGGTTTAGGAAATTTAGTTAGTCGTACATTAAAAATGGTAGAAAAATATTGCCAAAGTTTGCTGCCCGCTTGTCCAAAAGCTTTTAGCAGTGAAGTAGCAGAAAAATGGCAAGAAGAAGCCTGCCAGGTTAGAGATCTTTGCTTAGAACGTAGCAAAGTTTTTGAAAACGAGTTTAATGATTATAATTTTAGCCGTGCTTTAGAAGCTGTTTGGGAAATTATTGCCCGTGTTGATAAATATATTTCTGATAGCGCACCTTGGAATTTAGCTAAAGATGCTAGCAATCAAGAACAACTTGAGACAGTTCTTTATACTTCACTTGAAGCTTTACGTTATATTACGGTTATGCTTGCACCAATTTTACCAGAATTAAGTGCAAGTATTTGGTCACAAATGGGTTTAATGGACAGTCCAACAAACATAAGTCCAGAAAATTTAGCGTGGGCAGAACTTCCATCAGGAAACAAGATTGGCGAAGTAAAAGCTCTTTTCCCAACTTTAGACAAAGAAAAGTTAATGGCAGAAATTACTGAGGAGAAAAAGAAAATGTCTGAAAATAACACTGTAGCACCTGTTGAAACGGTTCCAGCCACACCAGAAACCACTGAAACTACAGCAACAACACCTAAAGTAGAAGTTCCACCCCTACGCCCAACAATTAATATTGATGATTTTGCTAAAATTGACTTGCGAGTTGCCCAAGTTTTAGAAGCTGAACGAGTTCCCAAAGCTGATAAACTATTGCGTTTAGTAGTAGATGTAGGCGAAGAAAAACCCCGTCAAATCCTAGCCGGTATTGCTCAATATTACACACCTGAGCAAATGTTAGGGCGTAAAATTGTTGTCATCGCTAATTTAGAACCAAGAAAACTTCGTGGTTTAGAATCCCAAGGAATGTTGTTAGCAGCTTCTATTGGCGATGAAGGAAAGCCCGTCGTAGCAGGATTTTTAGAAGATGTGCCTAATGGAGCGCGGTTAAAATAAGTAATGTTTATTGATTCACACGCACATATTGATTTTTATAGTTATGATGAAGACCGTCAAGAAATGCTCCAACGCGCTCAAGAAGCAGGCATAGACATAATTGTTGCGGTTGGCAATGGTGATATCTTAAAAGATTCGCATAAAATCGCCCAACAATTAGCAGATCAATATCCCTTTATTTATACAACCGTTGGTGTACATCCTCATGATGCTTCACTACTAGATAAAGAGCTAGAAAATAAGCTAGTTGCACTTTCTCGCCACCCAAAAGTAATTGGTTGGGGGGAAATTGGGCTAGATTATTATTATGATAATAGCCCGCGTGAAGTTCAACAAAATGCTTTTATTCAACAACTTAAGCTAGCTAAAGAAAGACAACTTCCAGTAATTATTCATACGCGCGATGCTGAGGAAGATACTATACAAATCCTTAAAGAATATTGGCTAGACACTGGGCTAAGAGGCATTTTTCATTGCTTTACAGGAAGTTATGAACTAGCAAAAGCAGCAGTAGATATGGGTTTTTTAATTTCTTTTTCTGGAGTAATTACTTTTAAGAAATCTAAAGAGTTAAGGGAAACTGCTGCACGGTTGCCACTTGATAGCCTGTTGATTGAAACTGATTGCCCATATTTAGCACCAGAGCCTTTTCGAGGCAAACGCAATGAACCAGCATGGGTCAAAGAAACTGCTAAACGCCTAGCAGAACTCCATAGCAAAACCACTGAAGAGCTAGGAGAAATTACTAGCACTAATTTTCGTAATTTTTTTAATTTATAATCCCAACAAGGATAATGTTTTATGTCCCAGCAAAATACTTTTGATATTGTTTCAAAAATCGACTTAACCGAAGTAACTAACGCTATAAATCAAACAATGAAAGAAGTTAAACAACGGTTTGACTTTAAGGGAAGTAAAAGCGATATTACTTTAGAAGAAAAAGATAACACCGTAACTTTACTATCCGATGATGATTTTAAGCTAAATAGTCTTAACGACGTTTTCCAGCAAAGATTAATTAAGCGTGGTGTACCGTTAAAAGGGTTAACTTATGGCAAAATTGAGCCAGCAGCGGGAAGCACTGTCCGCCAAAAAATTGATTTGCAACAGGGGATTCCAACAGAAAAAGCCAAAGAAATAGTTAAATATATCAAAGATAGTAAGTTAAAAGTTCAAGCCTCAATCAATGCTGATATTGTTAGGGTTGCTGGTCGTGATCGAGATATTTTGCAAGAAGTAATTAAACTGCTTAAAGAAAAAGATTTTGGCATTCATATGGAATTTACTAACTATAGATCTAACTAGCTATATTATAAGTATTTATGGAAACTAACAGCCAAGAAATAAGCTTATTTCTACTGCAAAAAAGCGATCTTCCAGATGAGGTAAAAGAAAAAAAGCCAGAGCAAAAAGAAGAAGAGCCAGATTTTATACGTATTCGTTGCCCATTATGTAGTTGGCAGCCAAAAGCCTCTAGCCGCTGGTATTGCATCAGTAGCGGACATCCTGAATATTTTTCTAATGGTTGTGGTACTGGCTGGAATACTTTTGATACTCGCGGGCTTTGTCCGGGCTGTTATCATCAATGGCGGTGGACGGCTTGTTTATTTTGCTCTGGGTGGTCGCTACACGAAGATTGGTATGTTAAAGACTCCCCAAGCTAAAATTTAAGTCATGGAAGATGTATAAAAAGCATTGTTTAAGGCTTCTGCAAATTCAAGTGCTGTTGCATAACGTTCTTTAGGAGCTTTGGCTAGAGCTTTAAAGATTACATCTTCTAAGGCAGAAGGAAGATTAGGTACTAATTCATGCAATGGTCGAGGTTTATCAGAAATTTGCCTTGCCATCATTGCCATCATAGTTTTAGCTTGAAAAGGATGTTGTCCAGCAGTCAATTCATAAAAAATTAAGCCTAAATTATAAATATCTGTTCTGTGATCATATGGCTCTTCCATACAACGTTCTGGCGACATATAAGCAGGCGTTCCAACAACTAAGCCCGGAAGGGTTTTCATTTCATCAAAATCATTTTCTATTACTTGTTTTGCTATTCCAAAGTCTATTAATTTCATTACCTCGTTGTTATCGTCTGTACGATGTAAAACTATGTTGGCAGGCTTTAAGTCTCGATGAATAATGCCTTGTGAATGCGCCACATTAAGCGCGTGACAAATTGGGGTAACTATTTGTATTGCCCGTCGAATAGAAATTGCGCCTACTTTTTGCTGTTCACCTAATAAGGTTTCTCCTCTAAGTAACTACATTACTATATATGGAGTACCTTCATCAGTAAAATCAAAATCGTGTATAGTAATTATATTAGGGTGTTTAATAGTAGCTGTTGTAACAGCTTCTAAATGAAATCGTTTTGCAGTGTCAGGATCTCTAGCATAACTACTACGAAGTAGTTTTAGTGCAACTTTATCACCAATTAAAAGACGTTGGGCAAGGTAAACTTCTGAAGCACCTCCGGCCCCTAAAGAGCCTAGAATCAGATATTTATTATCAATAATTTCGCCATCTCTTTTTTTTACTTTTGCTAAATCAGTTCGTGTTTTTGGGTCTTTACTATCTCCACCATATCTTAAGCTTTTTAATTGTTCTCCATAACCAAAAGTATAATCTTTGGCTTCTTCTTCCTGGGAAATATCCGCAATATTACTTAAATCCATTTCTAAAAGATTAATAATAGGGATAGTTTCCATTGGATTTAATACCGGAGCAACTTTTGCTGGTTGTGGTTCGGGGGGTTTTATAGAAAACATTGCCCGTAATTGTTCTTTGGTTGTTTGTTCCATAAGCTAAATAAATACCAAAAACTTTAATAAAAGTGGCTCAACAATTAAACAGCAGTTTTTACATTTGGGTTAGGAGACATAAAAACTAACAATACTAATTTATTTTGAGAAATATTTTCTACTCCATGCACAAAACCTGAAGCGGCTAAAATCGCATTACCTTGGTCTAAGATTTTTTCTTCTGTTCCAACAAAAAATTTCCCTTCACCTTCTAAAACAAAATAAACTTTATCTGCCCCATTATGGGTGTGCAATTTTTGTTGTTGTCCTGGTTCAAAACAATATATATCACAGAAAAAGTTTTCTGTTTCAAAAAGATTTACTTTTACCATTTTTTCTGGAGAAAAATTTTTTAGCTCAGTAAATAGCTTTACGTCCAAAAGAATCCCCCTAGAATTAACTAATTTATAGTAACTAATCAAAAGGATAAAAAACCATAACAAAAAAGGTGTGATTGTTACAGCCCAATATATTTAGATTAAATAATAATTTATGCCCTCGGCGCGACTTGAACGCGCAACCTACGCCTTAGGAGGGCGTTGCTCTATCCATTTGAGCTACGAGAGCAAGACTCTTTAAAATTAGTTGAGCCTTAAACGTTGACAAATCTTTCTAATAATAAACAATACTTATGACTGATATTGTAGTAAGGAATATACATTATGATTAGCTAGTTTTTCCCTGCCTTGAAGGAAATCTAACTCTATAACAAAAGTTAATCCAACCACTTGACCACCTAATTTTTCAACTAAATCAACTACTGCTTTAGCCGTTCCACCAGTCGCTAGTAAATCATCAGCAATTAAAACCCTATGACCCTGGCCTACTGCATCACGATGTATTTCTAAAGTATCAGTACCATATTCTAATTCATAACTAATTGATTCTGTGGAAGCAGGTAATTTTCTTGGTTTACGTACAGGAACAAAGCCTGCGCCAATATGATAGGCAAGTGCTGGAGCAAAAATAAAACCTCGTGCCTCAATTCCAACTACAGTGTCTATTTTTTCTCCTGCAAAAGCTTCGCTCATTCGGTTAATAACTGTCTTTAACCCCTTAGCATTTTTCAGTAAAGTAGTAATATCATAAAACAAGATTCCTGGTTTAGGAAAATCGGGTACTTCCCGAATCAATTTTTTTAATTCTTCCATTTGCGTTAACCGCCTCCCATCCAACATTTATCAATAAATTCTAAATGTAAATTACATACACCGCCTTGACTAGTAGTAATAGCTTTAACACAACTCAAGACAATAAAATTTTCTCTCATCATAGAAACTCGGACTTTGCTACCAATTTGTGCTTCTGTTGCAGCCATCACACAGGCCCCACCACGACTAATATTAGTAACTAAGCCTGGTTCTTGCCTAATTATACTACTGTTAATGTCTAAAAAATCAATCATAACATCTATTGGGATATTATGACGTGCATCTCTTCGGCCAGGACGTTCCCAAGCACTATTATTTGTGTTAGGAGGTTTTGCCACTTCATTGGTTCCTGTAGTTGTGTTTGTAACTGAGTGACTAGTAGGATTATTTGCATTTACTTGTGTTGTGGTGACAGGTTTGTAGGTTCCAGTAGTTCTTTTTATTTCTGTATTAAAAAATTCTGCACTTTGATAATTTTCATATCCTGAAGGAGGATTTTTACCTATAAAAGACAGTCCAACCTCACAACCACCTTCTGTTAACATATGAACTCGTTGGACTTGCGCATAAATTTGATAAACATCTTTAGCTAAATCATAAAGACGCAACCGACGTGGCATTTGCATACTTAAAAATAATATTGTTCCACGTGGCACAATTGCTTCTAAAACTAAACAAAGTCCAAAGGCAGAAGCGTCTTGTGTTTGACAGAGTTCACGGAATTTTTCTCCATCAATAGTACGCCCAATGACTTGAACAGGCATAGAAACCTTTAAACGGGGACGGGAACGTTTTTCTTGCATAGGATTAACTATTATTAATACCCAAAAAAAATTAATTTCTCTTAGCTACTAGTATTCAATACGAAAACCTTGAAAGCGTCCTGTATTTTCTAAAATCTTTTCCTCTATTTGAATCACTTCTGCATGATAAGGCCCAATGGCTAGCTCTTTCTTAAAACTTTCCATTGCCTCACGCTGGCCTTCAGCTACAATTTCTACTTGTCCAGAAGCTAAATTACGTACATATCCAGAGATCTGATATTGATTAGCCGCACGCATTGCAAAATAACGGTATCCCACCCCTTGAACTTTGCCAGTAATGAGAAAATAACGGGCTAAATGCATAAATATTATTAAGTAATTAATTTTAAGCTATCCGCTGTAATATAAAATAATAATGAAGCCGGACTAAGTCGGGGCGAGTGGATTTGAACCACCGACCTCACGGTCCCGAACCGTGCGCTCTACCAGACTGAGCCACGCCCCGGATAAATTGTGATTGATAAAAATTAGAAGCCGCTTTCTTCCAAAGTATATGGCATGGATTTTTTCTGTCAAGCCACTTCTGATTGATAACCCTTTCTGTTTTGATTAGTTAATGGCTACTTTTTAAGAAAATAAAATAGCTAAAACACTACTTAAAAAAGTAGAAACACTAGTAATAACCTTTTATAAAATTTAGAAATTGCCTAACATTTGGTTATGCAGCTAAAGCATTTTTATAAATAAAAATAAGTTAAAAGTAGAAAATTTTATGACAAATGGAGAGAGACAAAAACCAAAATAGAATTTAATTAATGCACTGTCAACAAAGTTTTTTGGCTTTTTATCTCTTAAAGCCCCAACGGGACGAAAGATAGGTAGCCTAGGATTTCAACCCTAGGTATAATAATCAGGTATTCCCAAAAGCCCAAGCGGGGCGACAGAGTTGTTTCTTAACATTAAAAAACTCTATCGCCCCGTTGGGGTTTTTAGGGGCATTGCGTTATTATACGTAGAGTCGAAGCCCTACGCTACGTATCTGTTGCCAACTGGGGCTTAAGATTAAAATATTAGAATATTTAGTTTACAGCGTACTTAATTTAACCAAATAAAAAACCTGCTAATTTGACTTAGCAGGTCAAGATACAACGGAATATGATCCAAAAATTGGGAATCTTAGTTATTACGTTTACATTACTTGTGTAATTTTAAGTAAAATTTATTAGCAGCAGAACATTTATTTTTCCAAACAATTTTTATTAACAATCTGCCAATATACCTTTCAAACACTTATTATCAAAATACAAGCTTATAATTGCCAATTTTTAAGTTTCTTCTCCTGCAAAGCTAGACACATAATCTAGCAGTAGTTATTTATTATATTTTGGCAAAGCTTAAGAACATTTAAGTATTTTTCTAGGTTTTATGGATATTAGAGAGCAAATAAAAACCTCCGAATTTTATAAAAGTATTTCTGCTGCTAATAAGCCTAAACGTTTATTTATTTTATCTAAAACACCTAAGCATTATAACTATGAGGGCGTAGGCATCTTGCAAGAATCTTTATCTACTACTGGCATTATTCCTAAACCGTAAGATTTTGCCTTTAAGCTACGCTCCTCAAACCCAGTTAACTTTTTTGCATAAATCTAAAGATATTTTGTGTTAGTTAATAAGCTACATTATTAGGAAATTTTTACATAAAATAAGCAAAAATCTACAAATGGTTTTTTTTATCGCTAAATAGCTTATTTTATCGCCAAAATAAACTTAACTACCTGTTAAGTTAGTTGCAGATAGCTAATTATTAAGGGATAATTAGCTAATTTTTTATCTCTATTTTTATCTTATAACTGCTTACTAGTCTTATGGTTAACTTTAGTAACAAAACTTTAACTAAACATAATACTCCGGTATTTTTGCTAATAGGTTTTTGTATTACGTTATTCTCTGTTCATCTAGCTTATAGCCAACAAGCAAATGTCAAATTTACAAATTACCAAATAGACCAGGGTTTATCCCACAACGTTGTTTCAACTATTAATCAAGATAAACAGGGTTTTATGTGGTTTGGTACAGAGGACGGCCTTAATAAATTTGATGGTTACAACTTTACAATTTACCGTCCTGATGGAAAAGATCCTTATTCTTTACCTAGTGGTGAAATTCTAAAAATTTATGTAGATAGAGAAGAAACTCTTTGGGTAGCAACATCTGAAGGATTAACAAAATATAATCCAAAAACGGATAATTTTACGGTTTATAAGCATAACTCCAATAATTCTAATAGTTTGACTAATAACCGTATTAGTGCAATCTATCAGGATAAAGTTGGAATATATTGGATTGGAACATCTAAAGGCTTAAATAGGTATGATGCAAAGGCTAATAAGTTTACATCTTATCTTTATGATGAAAAACTTCCAACAAGTATAAGTAATGATCTTGTTACAGCTATTTGTGAAGATAAAGAAGGAAATCTTTGGGTTGGAACAGAAGAAGGTCTTAATAAACTTGACCCTAAAACTAATAATTTTACTCGTTATCTTAGTGATCCAAAAAAAACTGGAAACCTTAGTGCAGATGACATTTTGTCGCTTTATCTAGATAACAATGGAAATCTCTGGGTTGGTACTTATGGAGGAGGACTTAATAAATTTGACCCTATTACAAACTCTTTTACTGCTTACTTAAACGAAGTTAATTCATCTAGTAGCACTGATGGCAACGATATTTATTCAATTTGTGAAGATCTTTGGGGTAAGCTTTGGGTTGCTACTACAACTTTAGGGCTTTTTAGATTTGATCCTAAAACCGCTGATTTTACTTTATTTACAGATGATAAACTTTCTGGTGCTAATTTAAGTAGTGATGAAATTTGGTCAGTTTTTCAAGATAGAGAAGGAATACTTTGGGTTGGAACCAATAATGGTGTAAACAAAGCTGACTTAAACCGTCAAAAATTTACAACCATTTTTAAGGATCCAAGATTTCCTAATAGTTTAAGTCATAATACTATATATGCTTTTTGTGAAGATTCAAAAGGCAACTTATGGGTTGGGACTGGTGGAGGAGGCTTAAATCGTTATGATGCTAAAACTAAAACCTTTAAGCATTATATGTATAATAAAAATTCTAATTCTAGCTTAAGTCATAATACTGTTTATTCAATTTATGAAGATCAAAAGAAAATATTATGGGTAGGAACACATGACGGAACTTTACATCAATACGACCCTAAAATAGATGGTTTTAAGAGAAAAACTTTAAGTGACAACGGCTTAGGCCCAATTTGTCAATCAAGTTCTGGAATTTTTTGGATTGGTTCAATGAAAGGACTAATTAAATATGATACTAAAACAGAAGAAACTAAAACCTACTTAAACGACCCTAAAAATCCTAATAGTTTAAGTAGAAACGCTATTTTTTCTATGCTTGTGGATAGTGATGACAATATTTGGATAGGTACTCAAGGCGGAGGATTAAACAAATTTGACCCTAAAACAGAAGCTTTTACAATTTACAAATATGACCCTAAAAATCCTACTAATAAAAGCGTAAATGCAAATACCATAATGTCAATTCATGAAGACAAACAAAAGAGGCTTTGGATAGCAACTTATGGTGGAGGGCTAAATTGTTTTGATCTTAAAAGCAATAGTTTTAAGTATTACAAAAAAGAGCAAGGTTTAGCAGATAACGCTATCTTAGGGTTATTAGAAGATAGTCAAGGAAATCTTTGGTTAAGTACTAGTAGCCGAGGACTTATTAAATTTAATCCTGTAAAAGAAACTTTTGCTAGCTACGGCCCTAGCGATGGATTACAAGGCTACAGTTATAATTCTGGAGCATATTATAAAAGTAAAAGTGGAGAGATGTTTTTTGGTGGAGTAGATGGTTTTTCTCGCTTTTTTCCTGAACAAATAGAAAGCACTAAGTATGTCCCAAGAATCATTATTACCAATTTTAAGATTTTTGATAAACCTTCTCCAAAAGCCGCTCTTTTGTTAGCTCAAAATTTAGAATCAAATGAAGTTTTTGAACTTTCTCATAAAGAAAATTATTTTTCTTTTGAATTTGCGGCTTTAAGCTATTCTGACCCAGAAAAAAATTCTTATGCCTATAAACTTATAGGACTTAACGAAACATGGAGAATGGTTGATAATAGAAACTATATTAGTTACACTAACTTAGCTCCAGGAGACTATATTTTCAAAGTAAAAGGGGCAAATAGTGATGGCATTTGGAATGAACAAGGGGTTTCAGTAAAAGTAAGAATTGTTGCTCCACCTTGGCAACGTTGGTGGGCTTACTGTCTTTATTTTGGTACTTTTTCAGTAATATGTTTTACTGCTATTAGAGCTAGAAATAAACGGCTAAGAATAAAACAAGAACTGCTAGAAAATCAACTACGCGCAAATGCAGCAGAAATAGCTAATCAAGCTAAAAGTGCTTTTTTAGCAAATATGAGCCACGAATTACGCACCCCATTAAATGCTATCCTAGGTTTTACTCAAATAATTTTACGCAAACACCCTTTTGAAAAACAAGAGGGTGAGTACTTAAAAACTATTTTGCGCAGTGGTGAACACTTACTATCTTTAATTAACGATGTTTTATCTATCTCTAAAATTGAATCTGGCAAAGTCGAACTTCAAAAAACGACTTTTAATCTTCATAATTTACTTAGTGATATTACCAGTATTTTTACATCTCACTCTACAGGAAAAGGTTTAGAGTTTGAATGTAAAATTCCTGCTAACTTGCCTCAACAAGTCCAGGGAGACGAAAAGAAGCTTAAACAAGTATTAATTAATCTACTAGCTAATGCTGTCAAGTTTACTAGTGTAGGTAAAATAACTTTAACTGTTAGATATAGTGATTCAAGAGTATTTTTCCAGGTTCAAGACACTGGAACAGGTATTTCCAAAGAAGAAATAAACAAATTATTTGGGGCATTTGTCCAAACTTCTAGTGGTCAACAATCCAAGGAAGGAACAGGACTTGGACTATTTATTAGCCGCAACCTTGTACAATTAATGGGTGGAGATATAACTGTAGTTAGTGAAGAAGGTAGAGGAAGCGTATTTGCTTTTGATATTGAACTACCTCAAATAAATGAGAGTTCGCAAATAGTAGGATCTGAAGAAGATAACATCATAGGTTTAGCTGAAGGCGAGGCAAAACACCGAATTTTAGTAGTTGACGATCGAGCAGAAAACCGCACAGTTTTAAGCACTTTTTTAACTTCTCTTGGTTTTGAAGTTCGCCAGGCAACAAATGGTCAAGAAGCTATTGAAATTTGGCAATCCTGGCATCCAAAGTTGATTTGGATGGATATTAGAATGAAAGTTTTAGATGGTTATAGTGCGACAAGAAAAATTAGAGAACTAGAAAATAACTCAAAATCAACCGTAATAATTGCTATGACGGCTAGTGCTTTTGAACAAGACCATGCTGGTATTTATAATGTAGGATGTGATGATATTGTTACTAAACCTTATTTAGAAAAAACCATTTTCCAAAAATTAAAACAGCACCTTGGAGTAAAGTTTTCCTACAAAGTTTTGGAGACTAAAACAGAGCAAAAATCTAACAAAGAAATAAGCTCTTTTGAAATAGTTGCCTTGCTAGAAAATGTTCCTACAAAAGTGCTAAACCGCCTGCATAAAGCAGCATTACAAGGTAGGTTAACTTTAGCAGAAGAGATAATTGAAGATATAGGAAAAGATAATAAAGACCTAAAAAATCATTTACAAAACATGATTAAAAACTATCAAGTAGAAGCTCTTTTACAAATGATAGATAAGCTTACAAATAAAGTTAGTAAATAAAGATCTTTGGCTAAAAGGTTTATTTTATCGCTCAATGGACAATCCATCTTAACAAGCATTCGACACCCCAAGTATAACTGTCCTAAAATTACTGGTGAAGAGTCTGTTTTATTGTAGGGATTATAAGATGCCAACTACATTTGCTTATTAAACCCCAAAAAAGAGCTTTGATTCTATGCCATTAAATATTGAGAGCTATAAAGGGGAAGTCTTAATTGTTGATGATGAGCCAAACAATTTAGAAGTCCTATCAAAAATGTTAACAGCACAAAACTATGATGTAAGAGTAGCCAATAGCGGTCAACACGCGCTTGCATCAATAAAGGCTGCACCTCCTGATATTGTGCTTTTAGATATTAATATGCCCCTAGTCAACGGTTATGACGTTTGTCGTCAGCTAAAAAGTAACCCTAATAGCCAAAAAATCCCTGTAATTTTCATTAGTGCTAATAGTGATATGATAGACAAAATTAAAGCTTTTAGCGTTGGTGGTGTGGATTATGTAACTAAACCTTTTCAAGTTGAAGAAGTTATTGTGCGGGTTGAAAATCAATTAAAAATCTCTCGGATGACTAGGCAACTTTATTTAGAGCTTTTACTTTATCAACTTAATCCACATTTTTTATTTAATTCCTTAATGTCTATTCGAGCTTTAATTTCTACAGATGGCAAAGCGGCTGAAAATATGCTTACACAACTAGCAGACTATTTACGCTACTTGCTACTAAATAGAAAGAAATCAATAGTTTCCGTAGAAGAAGAAATCCAAGCTACACTAAATTATTTAGCTATAGAACAAATTCGCTTTAAGGATACATTAATAGTTAAAACTAACTTTGAAAAGGCAGCTAATAACTACACAATGCCAGCCTTTTTGCTACAACCACTTGTAGAAAATGCTATTAAGTATGGAATGGTGACTAGTAGGCTACCACTTGAAATAAAGTTATCTGTAAAAATAGAAAATGATATGCTCATTTTTGATGTAATTAATAGCGGCTATTGGATAGCAAAACCTGATGATGACGACATTCCTCAAAGTGCTAGTTTAGGTGTAGGATTAGATAATGTAAAACAACGCTTAAAAGAATATTATTCTGATAATCACACTATTAATATTAGTGAACAAAAAGGCTATGTCTATATAACAATAGAAATACCTGTTTAATCCTAGAAGAAAGGTATAAATAAAACAAATGAAGCAACTACGTGTAGTATTGGTAGATGATGAAGAATTAGCACGTCAAGACCTACAACATCAACTTGCTCATTTCCAACAAATCCAAGTTGTAGGTCAAGCCAATAGTGTCGAAATAGCTATAGAAGTAATTAATACAACTGAGCCAGATTTGGTATTTTTAGATATACAAATGCCAAAAGAGTCCGGCTTTAAGTTGTTTGAAAAAATGGAAATAGACTTTTCTGTTATTTTTGTTACTGCTTTTGATAATTTTGCTATTCGTGCTTTTGAAGTAAATGCCCTAGACTATTTGCTTAAGCCTGTTAGTTTACCTCGGTTAAGTCAGGCTCTCGCTCGATTAGAAAAATCACCTAAAAATGAGTCTAAACCCATTCAACCATTAGATTACAACGATTTTATTTTTATTAAAGGTCAAGGTCGAACAGGCTTTGTAAAAATAAATTCTATTAGTTATATTTCGGCAACTGGCGATTATACAGAGGTTTACACAACTAAGGGTGAAAAAAAACTAGTCCTAAAATCCTTACGTGAGTGGGAAGAACACCTACCTTCCCAACAATTCTTACGTATTCACAGATCAGTTTTAATAAATATTGAATATATTGAAAGAATAGAGCCTTGGTTTAGAAGTAGCTACCAAATTTATTTGCGCAACATAACAACTCCATTAACAACTAGCCGCAAATATTCTTCTGAACTAAGAAAAAAATTCTTTTAAGATTTAATTTTTAGGTTGATTATAGTAGTCTATTAACCTATTACTTTCAATAAATACCAAAGTTTTTATCTATGTCAAAGAGTAATAATAGTTATCTGTACTTGCTAGATACTATTTTAATGTGTTATTAAAGAAAAACTTACAATAAAAAACTTTGCGCCAACAACAGTTAGTATCTATTAGGAGAGATAATATTGTTTTATGCCTAAAGTAGAAGAAATGATCAAAGATATCTCTCTGCCAATAGCACTTCCCGAAGGGGCTTTTATCCTTTTTGGTAAACAACGCCGCATACCTGATTTTGACCTAATTATTAAGCAATTACCTTTAGAAGTTAGAGAACAGCTAGATCCAAATGCCACTGCTTCTAGTGGAGGCACGGGAGCTTATTTGCTCCCTTTAATAGAAGGAAATTTCTTAAAAATGAGAGTAGAAAATTACCAAATTGTAGAATTGGCAGTAGTAGAGTATTAATTACTTCGTGTCACCAACAAGCTATTGGACACCTTGCTATCATTTATTAGCTTATGCTATAAAGACGGGTTTTGCAGTAAAATTTTAGCTTGTTTATTTTGGAGAAAGATCGATGAATTTTGTACAAAAATTTCAATTAATGGACGCTGTTGCTATTAACCGCGCCCTTTCACGTATAGCTTCAGAAATAGTTGAACGTAATCGCGGCACAGAAAAATTATTAATCGTAGGTATTCGCCGTCGAGGTGTACCACTAGCCGAAAGAATCGCTAATAAAATTGCTGAACTTGAAGGTGTTCGCCCTCCTGTTGGTACATTAGATATAACACTTTACCGAGACGACCTTTCTACAGTAGATGTTAAACCTGTTGTTCAAGATACTGATATTCCTGGTGGAGTAGAAGAACAAACCATAATTTTAGTTGATGATGTACTTTATACAGGTCGAACAATTCGAGCAGCACTTGATGAACTAATGGATTTTGGCCGTCCTCGCCGAGTACAACTAGCTGTTTTAGTAGATCGTGGTTATCGTGAACTACCAATTCATGCTGATTATGTAGGCGAGAAAGTCGCTACCAAACAAGCAGAAATTGTTAAAGTTATGTTGGAAGGATTTGACGAAATAGAACAAGTTATTGTTGTCGAACCTGCCCCAGAAGCTTAAGGATTGTTTGTGGCTTTTAATCGAAAAGATTTGTTAGCAATTAGAGATCTCTCTGTAGAAGAGATTAATACAATTCTCGACACGGCAGCAGCTTTTAAGGAAATTTCCCGCCGTCCAATAAAAAAAGTCCCGACTCTTAGAGGTCGTACAGTCATCAATCTTTTTTTTGAACCCTCTACACGTACCAGAACAAGCTTTGAAATTGCTGCCAAACGTCTTTCTGCTGATGCAATTAATATTTCTGCCTCTAGTAGCAGTTTGTCAAAAGGTGAAACGCTAATTGATACAGCTAGAAATCTAGAAGCAATGGTGCTGATGCAATTGTTATTCGCCATTCATCAGCAGGCGTTCCCCAACAACTAGCCCGCATTTGTCGCACTTCTGTTATTAATGCTGGCGACGGAGCGCATGAACACCCTACACAAGCCCTACTTGACGCTTTAACTATTCGTGAACATAAACAAAAAATTGAAGGCTTAGAAGTAGCAATCATTGGTGATATTGCTCATAGTCGGGTAGCTCGTTCTAATGTACATCTACTTACTAAACTTGGTGCTAATGTTCGTGTAGCCGGGCCCGCAACACTTATTCCACCACATTTTGACCAGCTAACAGCAAATTCTGTTGGTAAAATTACAACAACAACTTCTATTGATAAAGCTTTAGAAGGTGCTGATGTAGTCCTAATGCTAAGAATACAACTTGAGCGAGAAGCTTCAGCCTATTTTCCTTCCTTACGAGAATATGCTTACTTCTATGGATTAACAGCTAAACGTCTGGAAATGGCTAAAAAAGATGTAATCGTTATCCATCCGGGCCCGGTTAATCGTGGAATTGAAGTAGCTTCAGATGTAATTGACGGGCCATATTCGCTTGTTTATGAACAAGTTACTAATGGTGTTGCTATTCGTATGGCCGCACTTTATTTGGTTATGGGTGGCAATGTAGCAGATGCTCAACAGGAAGTTTTAGGAGCAAAATAATTTATGCGTCTATTAATTAAAAATGGCCTAGTAATTGATCCTAGTCGTTACTTTGAAGAAGTATCTGATGTATTAATTGAAGATGGACAAATTGCAGGTGTTTTTCCTAACATTGAAATAGCTGATGCTCAAATTTTCGATGCTACAGGTTTAGTAGTTGCACCTGGTTTTATAGACCTTCACACTCATTTACGCGAACCTGGACGCGAAGATAAAGAAACTATTGAAACAGGTGCTAAAGCTGCTGCTGCTGGGGGTTTCACCTCAATATGTTGTATGCCAAACACACAGCCAATAAATGATAATGCTACAGTAACTCACTATATTTTAGAGCGAGCAAAAAAGCTTAATCTTGTAAACATTTTCCCTATTGGAGCAATAACTAAACAATCTGAAGGTCAACAACTGGCGGAAATTGGGGAAATGTACGAGGCTGGAATTGTAGCTATTTCTGATGATGGTCGTCCAGTGTCAAACTCTTTGGTAATGCGTAGAGCAATGGAATATGCCAAAAATTTTGGCCTACCTGTTGTTGATCATTGTGAAAATAAAGAGCTTGCTGCTGGTGGCGTAATGAATGAAGGCTATTACTCTACGCTACTTGGACTAAAAGGAATGTCTCATTTAGCTGAAGAAGCAGATGTCCAGCGAGATTTAATGCTAGCGCAAGAAACTGGAGCGCATATCCATATCGCCCATTTAAGCACTGCTGGATCTTTAGCTTTAGTAAAACAAGGTAAGCAAAAAGGAATTAAAGTTACTTGCGAAGTAACCCCACATCATTTTAGCCTGACTGATAGCGCGGTAGAAGGTTTTGATACTAATACAAAAATGAATCCTCCACTACGTACTAATCAAGACGTAGAAGCCTTAATACAAGGCATTATTGATGGGACAGTAGATGTAATTGCTACAGATCATGCACCACATCATGCAGATGAAAAAGCTTTAGAATATGACCGCGCACCTTTTGGAATCGTAGGGCTTGAAACAGCCGTAAGCCTTTCTTTAGACAAGCTTTACCATACAGGAAAAATTTCTCTAATGCGATTTGTAGAGCTACTTTCTACTGCTCCAGCTAGGGTTTTTAATCTAGCTCGTGGGACGCTAGCCGTTGGTTCACCTGCTGATATAACTATTTTTGATCCAACACTTAACACAACTGTTAACCCTGCGTTATTTCGTTCAAAAAGTCGTAATAGTCCCTTTGCTGGCTGGCAACTAAAAGGAGCGGTGATTGCAACTATTGTAAATGGTAAAATTATCTATCATCACCAACAAGATTAATTTAAGTTAGAGGTTTATCAATGAAACGCTTTTATCTACCAATATTTGCTTTATTTTTCTTATTTTTAGTTAACCTACCTGTTTCTGCTCAAATTAGCTTGAGTAATCAGGCCAAAGCTGTTTTTTCCGGTCAAATTATAGATGCTCGCAATGGACAACCTATTGTAGAGGCTTTAGTTACAGTTCGCACTCAATTTCAAGATTACAAAACTAAAACAGATAATGCAGGAAATTTTGTTTTTGAAGTAGATGATAAAGAAGGGTTAAAAAACTTTTTATTGCTAGTTAGCCACTCTGACTATCGAGAAAAAGATTTTTCTGGGGTGCTAAGAAATAGCTTTACAGATGGAACCGCTAAAATTTCCCTCCAAGGCTCAGGAAACACATCTCAAGCAATGGTTAAATTTAAGAAAAGCGAGCTTGGTTTAACTTGTGGACGTGATGATAAATTTGCAACTAAAGATGGTCGGTTGATTTCTGCTCGCTTAGATTGCCTTTCAAATGAGCGTGTTTTGTTACTAGAACTTAACCGTGGAGATCATTTTACACTAAGAACTAATACTGATATAGAAATGGAAGTAAAAGAAAACAACACAAAAATAGAATGCTCAAAAACAGAAACCCTTGAAATTAACATTAAAGCATTAATGTTTAAGCGTTAACCTTGAATTTTGGCTAAAACTAAACTTAAATTAAACCTTATGATTGAATCCGTAGAGTTTAAGAATTACAAAGCATTACAAGATACAAAACTACCTCTTAGCCCATTTACACTTATCATCGGGCCAAATGGTAGCGGAAAAACAACCGCGCTTAAAGCTATTCAATCAGCAGCGAAACGAGTAACTATGTGGTATTCAAGACTTGTTAGCTTTGGACATGAAAAAGACCTTGAAGGTGTGAAAGTAAAGATAAATTGGTCAGAAAACATCCAAACAGAAGTCATTTGGAGAAACAATTCTAACTGTTCCTCCTTCGACAAGTTTTTCTAAAGAAATAGGAATTTAAAGCAAGCTAAGTCAAATGCAAATTTTTTCTTTTGATTCAAATTTTATTTCTTATCCTGTTGAGTTAAACCCAAATAGCCGTTTGTTAGATAACGGAGGAAACCTTGCAGGGGTACTTGATCAATTAAGAGATAAAGAACCAGAAAAATTTGAACTATTAAATCAAGAAGTTAACAGACTATTACCAGAATATGACCGGATATTGTTTGATACTCCAGACACAGGTCAAAGATCTTTCCTGCTAAGGACAACTCGCGGAAAACACAAAGTTCAAGCCGAAGATTTATCAACAGGTACTTTATTTGCCTTAGCTATTTTAACACTAGCTTATATACCTGATCACCCTCCTTTGATATGTATTGAAGAACCAGATCATGGTATTCACCCGCGATTATTGAGAGATTTACAAGACGCTTTATACAGGCTTTCTTACCCTGAAAGTGTTGGAGAAAAACGCGATCCAATCCAAATTATTTGCACTACTCATTCACCATATTTCTTAGATCTATTTAGAGATCATCCAGAGGAAGTAGTAATTGCAAGTAAAAAAGATGGTTTTGTTACATTTGAACGTTTATCAGAACGTTTTGATATTGAATCCTATAAAGTAATGAAAGTTGCTATATTAAGCGAATCAGAAGTTGATGAAGCATTCACTAGAATAATTGTTAGTGCAATTTTAGGAGAAGAAATAGAAAAGGTAGAGTATCCATTACGCTTTCGGGGCTGGTATGGAGTGTTACAACTTATCCCAACTGTAATAAAAAGCCTATATTACCAAACAGATGCAGAAGCTTTTGCTATTGTGGTTGACTCAGACGAAACACTTATACACAACCCTTCCCACGAACAAACTATAGACAGTAATTGCCGTTTATGCCAAATTAAGAAAGTGATTGAGCAACCACAAAATTCACTTGCTTTGATTCCAAATCGCTCAAAGATTAAAACCGCGGTTGGTTTGGCAGTTCCAGCCATTGAAGCCTGGTATCAATGCGGAATAGATGCACCAGCAAATAGACTAGCAACCGATTTATCAGACATAGAAAAGCTTTTTCCTGATGGATTTGGCTCATTTGCTCAAAACATAAGAGGTTGGAAAAACAGTTAAAATTATGAAATTAGAAGGTTTAGTAAAAGGTAAATCTATAAAAACGCTACTGTCTAAATTAAATCGTCATTTTGGCGAAGATGCTTTAGAAATAGCTGATCTTTGGACTGCGGATATGTCTTCAATTGTGCTATCTAATGCTAAAAGGCCAGGAAAAGTAATCTATATTGGCACTTTTGGGATGCTTAAAGACTTTTATTACTTAGAATTAGAGCTACCATCAAGAGAAACTGCTATTCCCTACAACCCTAATGGAAAATACAATAGGGTGAGCTATGAAAGACTACTTGAAATATTAGAAGATCACTTAGAATTGTAACAATGAGCCATAAAGAAAAACTCTTTGCTAGATTAAATGAAATAGGTGAATCATTAAAGCAAAGCCAAAAAGCTTTGGCTTTACTTGCTTTAGGATCTGTAGGAATTGAATTAGATAGAATAGATGACTATTCAGACTTGGACTTTTTTGTTATTGCTAAAACAGGTTATAAAAACTATTTTTTAAACAATTTGGATTGGTTAAAGGCTGTTTCAAACTTGGCATTTTATTTTCAAAATACAAAAGATGGTTATAAAGCTTTATTTGACGATGGCATTTTTTGCGAATTTGCTATTTTTGAACAAAATGAATTGTCAAAAATTCCATTCTCTGAAGGTAGACTTGTTTGGGCAGAAAACAATGTAGACCACAATATTTGTAAACCTATTATGAGAGTCGAAAAAGTCCAACATAACAAAGAATGGATAATAGGCGAACTTCTTACAAATTTATACATTGGTATATGTAGATATAAGCGAGGTGAAAAACTTTCTGCAAGCCGCTTTATACAATCACATGCAGTTGACAGAGTTTTAGAATTAGCCGTTTATTTAGAAGAAAAAAGTCTTGTAAATGAAGACTTTTTTTCAAATGAAAGAAGGTTTGAACAAATATATCCTAACATTTCAAAACAACTACCAAAATTTATCCAAGGCTATGATCGTTCTGAGGAATCAGCACTAGAAATCATTAAATTTATAGAAAAATTTCTTGAAATAAATTTGAAAATGAAAAATGCTATTTTGGAAAAGATAAGCAATTAGCTTTCAAGAGCTTCTTTAACACTTCTTAACTGTTTTTGTGGACTGTCTGTTTCTATCGAGCAACCTGGAGCAATTATTAAATTTTGTGTTCCAAGTTCTTTGAGAGTTTCATTTATTTCTTTTTTAACTGCTGAAATAGTAGTGTGTCCAAAGAGTTTTTCATTAATTCCGCCCAACAAACAGCCTTTATATTGTTGCCGCGCTTGGCTTAGAGAAGGTTTAGCATAATAATGTGACCAATTTATTGCTTGGACAGGATAATCTAGTAGCTCATTAAAATAAATTTGATCCCCATGAATATGTAAAATATTAAACTTAGTTTTTGTTTTTATACGCTCTAGGATCATTAAATCAAAAGGACGTGCAAAATGTTCATATTCTTGATAAGTCATTACATTAGGATTTGCACCTGAAAGAGAAAGAAAAATCCCTGCTGCACCTGTGTTAATTGCTTTTTCAGCATAATTAGCTAAAGACAAAGCAATTTTTTCCATTATTTCTAAAAGTAGCTCAGGATGATTATTTTTTAATTCAATTAAAGTTTCTTTATCAGAAAGCTTACGTGCAGTTGTCCAGGGGCTAAAAATAGTCTCAACAAAATAGGCTTTGTCGGCTAATTCTTGGCCTATTAGCTCAAGGGCTTTTAATTGCTTGCCAAATCCGCCTTCATCACCTAAAAAAACCTTTAAATTTTTCCAATCAGAAACTTCAAAAAATTCTTCTTGGTTATCAGATTCAGGATAAGGATAATCATTCATTACTTTTAGAAAATCTAGGTCATAGGCTTGAAAAAATTCTAGGTGAGTTTGTGCAACGCGCTCTGATTTAGCGTGTTGTAAGCCAAAGTGATACCAAAAGCTAAAAGGTGGACGGTCTACATTCTCACCTTGTAAAGCAGCATTAAGTCTAGCAATTTTGTTCATAATATTGGTTTATGCAGTGCTTTGATTACGCCAAATAACTGTATAACGCCAAAGCAAGTGAAATTTTGTGTAACTACCTTTTAGATGGGCATTGCTCATAGCTTTGACTTCGCGTTTTGATAGGTAATATTCATCTTTGCCATGTTCGGCCCAGGCTTTTCTTAATTGCCAGCTTACTTGTGGTTTTCCTGTGCGAAAATACCTAGAAAATAAACTAACAGGAACTCTTACTAAATTAGCCAATTTTTCAAACTTACCTTCAGGTCTTAAAATGTCATGGAGAATTAAAACTCCATTAGGGGCAAGAAGTTGTTTTACTCGCTTAAGAACTTGCTCATTTGGTAAATGATGCAGGGTAGCAATCATAACAATACAATCAAAGTGGGCAAGTTTTAAGTCTAAATCTAAAAAATCTCCAACTTTGTAATCTATGTTTGTATAGTTTGTTGAGCGTGATTGAGCAACGCGCACCATTTCACTTGATAAGTCTATAGCTGTAACTTGTTTAGCTTGTTTAGCTAATAGGCGGGTAAATGTTCCTGTTCCACAACCAACTTCCATAGCATGCTTACACGGATTTGGTACAAATTTAAGAACAAAATCATCATAAGGGCCTATTTGTTCACCTTCTTTTTCTAACAAAATGGCAATATGATCAAAGTCCTCTTGAATTTTTTCTGTCTTTACCATTTTCTTAAGAAATATAACTACATGCTAAGCTCTACATTGTTACGTTTACATAATTCTCTAAACCCTACTTTATCAACAGCTTTAACATAAGCGTCTTCAGGTGTAACAAGGCCATTTTTAACATGATCAAATAATGCTTCATTAAGTGTAACCATGCCTAGATTTCGAGAGGTTTGCATCACAGAAGGGATTTGGAAAGTTTTTCCTTCACGAATTAAGTTAGAAATAGCGGGTGTAACAAGCAACACTTCTAGCGCAGCAACACGTCCTCCACCTTTTTTCTTAAGTAATGTTTGAGCTACAACACCTTTAAGGGACTCTGAAAGCATGGTTCGGATTTGAGACTGTCGATCTGTAGGAAATTGGTCAATGATACGATCAATAGTAGAAGGTGCTGTGGTGGTATGCAATGTACCAAAAACTAAGTGGCCTGTTTCAGCCGTTTCAATAGCAATAGCAATTGTTTCTAAATCCCGCATTTCACCAACCAGAATAATATCAGGATCTTCGCGTAATGCTGCCCGCAGTGCGTCCTTAAATGAATCTGTATGATTATGAACTTCTCGTTGATTGACCAAACAGCCCTTATTTTCATGTACAAACTCAATTGGGTCTTCAATTGTGATGACATGATCTCTACGATGCCGATTAAGAAAATCCATCATAGCGGCTAGCGTAGTAGATTTACCGCTACCCGTTGGCCCTGTAACTACTACTAGACCTTTACTTAAAAAGCACAGGTCTAAAATCTGTTTAGAAAGCTTTAGGTCTTCTGCTGTCAAAATCTTTGTAGGAATAACACGAAAGACCCCACCTCTACCTTTACGATCCATAAAAATGTTAGATCGAAACCGCCCTAAATCCTTAATTTCATAAGCAAAGTCTGTATCATGGCGACGATCAAACTCTTGTTTATTACGCTCAGGCATAATTTCAAGCAAAATACGGTCTGTGTCTTCAGGTCTTAACACTCCTAAGCCCTCAATAGCTTTCATCTCTCCATCATGGCGTACCATTGGAGGCATACCTACAGAAATATGTAAGTCTGAAGCCTTCATTCGCACCATCTCTTCAAAAAGCTTATCAATTTCCGCTGCTTGCGCTGCTTTTATCTTTGCTTGAACTACTTGAGCAGACCCTTGTTGATTTGTAGCCTGCAAGGTTTGTGCCATTTGATGACTAGCCCCTCCCATCGCCATAGTAGGTTGAGGAACAGAAGAGCCTTGACGAAAAGTTTGTGCTGCTTGTGTTGGATTAGGATTATGTGCTGGCTGTGGGGAATATTGTTGTGTTGGTTGTGATGTTTGATAAGCTGCTGTAGGAGCATTAGCTTGAGGTGCATTATTCCAGCCGGCTGGACGTTGTGCTGCTACAGGTTGTGTTGCAGCCGGTGAAACATTTATAGCTGGCGCACCTGTTCCACGCACTATAACATTAAAACCTAGGCTAGATTTCTTAATAGAAACTTGAAAAACCCCTGAAGCACTACGATGAGAAAATTCTGTTCCAGGTTTTTCTATAAGTTCATTTCTTGCAGACGGAGTTAAAATAGGAGAAATAATTTGAACAATATCTTTATGTTGAATAGCATTTGCGCTGATTTCTTTTACTCCTGATGGGGTAGCAAAATAGGGTTTTTGTCCTGCTTCTAAATGTAGTTCTGTAGCTCCAAAATCCTTAAATTTATTTAATAGCTGTTCTATTTGTTCCATATTATTCCTCATAAGTCCGTAAAAGTTTCTATTTTTTAATAGCTAGTTTCTTAAGTATTTTTCTTTTTACGCCCGCCTCTTTTAGCTTTAACAACCACAATAGGGACATTAGTAGGTGGTAAAGCAGAAAGCTCTTTAATGCTTGTAATATATCTTTTATTAATGATATGGTGTTTTTCTCCCTCTTGAAGGGCAAAAAAAGCTGTTGTCAAATTAAAAAAGTCTAGTACCCTAGCTTTATTTGGTGGAAGGTCTAAAACAACATTTCCTCTTAAATTCATATATGGATTGCATTTTAATTCTACTTCTTCAATCCAAAGATTTGCATTTAAGATATCTGTCCCTTCATCTTGATCTAACTTTATATCTACGGTTACTGATACTACTACATCTTTATTAATAATTTCTACTTGGTTAGATTCTTCTAAGAGAAAAGGAAAGAATTTTTGTGTTTCATTTAAGCTATCTAAAACAGAACTATGGCCTAGTTTGGAACTAGACAAAATCGAAAGAAATAATTTACCTCTTAAGCGTCGATTATCAGATAGCAAAATCTCTGCTGGTGCTTCAAATTTAGGGATTTGAAAAGAACTGCCAAAGTCTGAAGGTCTCATAATTATTTTCTACTTCGTGCTTTAGTCTAAACTACTAAACAGTTAAGTTAAGTAATAAAGCACTGCCCTTTCTTACTAAAGTATAGTCCTAATTAAAATTAAAAATTATTATTATTTACCTATTATATTTTAGGTATAAAGTATTAACTCTTAAAAGCTTGGGCAAAGAGATGTTTTGATATGCTAAATAATAGCTACTTATATTACAACCTTTTTTTTTACCATTGCTATAACTAAAATTATCTACATAAAAATTTTTTAATTTACCCGCGAGACTTGACTTAGCAGGTTAAGTCTCTTATTCTTACTTCTTTTCCAAAAGCAGCCAAACTAACTAATAAAAAAGGAGTAAGCCATGAAAAGAACCTACCAACCAAATAATCGCCGCCGCGCTAAAAAACACGGTTTCCGTGAGCGTATGAGCAGTAAAGGTGGTCGTTTAGTCTTAGCAAGACGACGTGCTAAAGGACGTAAGCGTTTGACCCCTTCACATTACTAAAAAGCTTTGCTTACGCTACGCTTACCTATGTTAAGCGTAGCGGTGGATTTATGCTCTTTTTCTAAAATCTTGTAACTGTCTATGTCATCCACACCAAAAGTATCAGCCCGTTTCCATAAAAGCGAAAAACTTAGAACATCTCGTGAGTTTAAGCGGGTTTATGATAAGGGCAGGCGTTATAATAGCCCTTTATTTACTTTATTTGTGCTAAAAAATAATGAAACTTTATCGCGTTTTGGCGTAACTGTTACTAAAAAGATTGGTAATGCAGTAGAAAGAAACAGATGCAAGAGAATTTTAAGAGAGATATTCCGACAAAACAAACCTCAATTGATGCAGCCTTGCGACTTAGTGTTCAATGTCAAAAAAGCGATGCTTCAAACTCCTTTTCAACAAATAGTAGAGGAATATTTACGACTGTTAAACTTTTTACCAAAACCCCAAGCTATTTAGCACTTTCTGCTATCAAAGTATACCAAAAATTTATTTCCCCAATGTTTCCTCCTGCTTGTCGTTTTTTTCCAACTTGTTCACAATATAGTGCAGACGCTATAGCACGCTATGGAATAATTAAAGGAATTTACTTGGGCATTCGCCGTTTACTACGTTGTCATCCATTCCATCCAGGGGGTTATGATCCGGTGAAGTAACTAGCAGGGCAGATTTCTTTTATGTCAACATTCTATGTTTTGCCTTAAGTTATTTTTTATTTTCGTAAATGCTTATAAGACTCTCTCACAACTTTAAGCATTTAGAGGTACACAGACAAAATTTTATGGAAAAACGCTTTATTTCTTTTATAGTGATATCATTTTTAATTTTAGTAGGTTGGCAGTTTGCAGTTTCTTATTTTTATCCAGAAGCTATTACAAAAGAACAAGTTAGCTCAAGTCCTACACCAAATCCCAATGCTAGCCTAACACCTTCAACAGAAGCTAGCCTAACACCTACAACTAATACAGATAGCAATAACCCTGATGCAAACGTAGGTATTCCTTCACCTGAAGTAGAAACAGTTGCTCCAAAAAAAATAACTATTAAAACTCCCTTTTGGACTGCTATTTTTGATAATAAAGGTGGAGTTTTAACATCTCTAAATCTTCATCATTTTTACGGTCGAGAAATAACTAACAGCGAGTATAAAACCTTAGAATTAGTTTCTCAAACAACTAGAGAAAAATTTGGCGCACCACTTCGCTTAGAAGTAGAAGATAAAACCCTTACTAAAGTCTTAAATGAATCTTTCTATAGTGTTAATGAAGAAAGCGAAACAATAGAATTAAAAGCGGATGAAACAAAAGAAATTGTCTTTAGCCTTAAAACTCGCTCTGGTATAGAAGTAGAAAAACGCTTAAAAATAACAGGTGGAAAATACCTCTTTGATTTTCAAGCCAAAGTTCTTAAAGATTCAAACCCACTAGCAGCCCAACTAATAATTGGGCCTAATTTTGGTGATCAATCTGTTAAGAAATTTGACCCTTATGTAAATACCCCACCTCAAATATTAGTAGTCCAAAATGGAAAAACAAATTTCCTTGCAGGTACAGATGTAACGGGCGAAAACAAAGAGCGAGCAACAAAATCTTTTTCTGGAAATATTGATTGGGTTGCTAGTATTGACCATTATTTTGCTATGGCTGTTGTCCCAACGGAAAAAGCACCTAGTAGCACCATTGAAAATATTACAATTAAAGAAAATGAGACTGAAAAACATTTACTTTCTGTCTCCTTACCATTAGCAAACGACAAACCTTATTTAGTTTTTGTCGGGCCAAAAGATAGCGACTTACTTGCAACTCTTAGCAAAAATTTACTTAAGAGCAAACATGACCTAGAAATAATGCTTAACTATGGAATGTTTTCTTTTATTGTTAGACCTTTTATTCCTGTGCTTGACTTTTCAATAAAAGCTATTTACAGCGTTACTTACAATTATGGATGGGGAATTATTGCTATCACACTACTAATCAACTTAGTTTTCTTCCCCTTAAAGTGGAAAAGCTCTGTTGCAATGGAGAAGGCTAAAAAACTCCAACCTAGACAAAGAGAAATTCAAGAAAAACTTAAAAAACTTAAAACAGATGATCCCCGCGCACAAGAACTTCAAAAAGAAATGATGGCATTATTTAAGGAAGGTAATCCTCTAGCAGGTTGTTTACCTTTACTACTACAACTTCCTATCTTTTGGGCAATTTACATCTATCTTTCAATGTCTATTAATGTTAGACAATCACCTTTTATTTTCTGGGTTAAAGATTTGTCTATTGCTGACCCAACTTACATATTACCAATAATTATGACGGTTGCTTCAATGGCAGCTACAGCAATAATGCCTAATCCAGCACCCACAGACGATCCAGCACAAAAAATGCAGCGCGTTATGATGACTTATATAATGCCAATAGTATTTTTTGTCCTTTTCTTTGCTAGCGCGCCTAGTGGTCTAGTTTTATACTGGATGTTTAACAGTATTTTTGGTGTCGCTTTACAATTATTTATTAATAAATTAATATCCGGCTCTCAAGTTGCGCCTGCTGCGGCAAAAGCTAAATAAAAAGTGTTAAATTAGGAGAACTCTAGCAATGTCAGAAGAAAAAATAGCTAAAAATCTTACTGAATTTATGAACCGAATCATAGTGCTTTCTCAACTTAACCTGTCAGTCTCTGTAGACACAAACCCTAGTTCTATAAATTTGGAATTTTCTGGCGAAGATGTATCTTTTTTACTTGGACATAACGGAGAACTACTTAATGCGCTAGAATATCTTGCTAATAAAAACTACGGTCGGTTTTTAGATGATGACACTAGAATTGTTTTTGACTCAGCAGACTTTCGTAATATGCGAGAAAAAGAATTACGTCTAATGGCAAAACATGCAGCAGAACGAGTCCGACTAACTAAAAAACCTTTTACCTTTGAACCTATGTCACCTAATGAGCGTCGCATTGTTCACCTTGCTTTATCAGAATTTCCAGACCTTCATACAGAAAGCCAAGGTGAAGGCGACGACCGCAAAGTAACTATTTATTTATCTTAAGCCAAGCACTAAAGGACTTGGCTATTGTCACTAACCACTCTGGGGCTTAAATCAAAACCCTTAAAGTCTTTATGCTACGTAGTAGCATTTGATAATAGGCTAGTCCTTCAGGGCTAGCCTCAAAAATGACAATGTTTTTCTTTGATGACACAATCGCAGCTATTTCAACTCCTTCTGGTCGTGGTGGAATTGGAGTAATAAGAATAAGCGGAACAAATTCAGCTAAAATCTTATCCCAACTTGCCCCAAAAGCAGATTTGTCTGCAATACAAAAAGCCCAACTAGTAGAAATTCAGGACTCAAAAAGCGTTTTTATTGATCAAGCTATTGCTATCTATTTTCAAGCTCCTAAATCCTATACGGGCCAAGATGTAGTAGAAATTAGCTGTCATGGCAGCCCATTTATTCTAAGTCGTTTGCTACAACTTTGTTTTAGCCTGGGCGCACGCGCAGCAAGCCCTGGTGAATTTACTATGCGAGCCTTTCTTTCTGGTCGTATGGATTTAACACAAGCAGAAGCTGTTAGAGATTTAATTGACTCACAAACTGAATACCAAGCACGTTTGGCCGCCCGCCAACTTAAAGGGGAATTATCAAATTATCTTCAGCCTGTTAAATCAGAACTTTTGGAAATAATCGTCCATCTAGAATCAGCCGTAGAATTTGTAGAAGAAAACCTGAACACAGATTCTATTGCAAGTTTAACTACACGTCTTAACACATTAGTAGCTAAACTTCATCGTTTGGCTAAAAGCTACCAATTTGGGCGAGTTGTTCGCAGCGGAGTAAATTTAGCAATTGTTGGCCGTCCTAATGTTGGAAAATCTAGCTTGTTTAATGTCCTACTTCAAAAAGACCGAGCCATTGTTACAGATGTTCCTGGTACAACTAGAGATAGTCTTATTGAACAAGTTAGCCTGGGTGGTATCCCTATTTATTTAATTGATACCGCCGGAATACGTAAAACAACAGACGTGGTAGAAAAAATGGGTATTGAACGAAGCTATAGCGCGATGATAGATGCTGATTTGGTTTTACAAGTAGTAGATGGCTCAACCGAGTTAAACCAAGACGATAAAGAATTACTTTTTAATTGCTCCAATAATCCTGTCCCATTTGCTGTTATCATCAATAAATCAGATCTTGGAGAAAAAATTTCACCTCAACAAATAATTGAATTAGTAGGAAATAAAATTAGCGAGGAAAAGATTTTTTCTGTCTCAGCTAAAACTTGCCAAGGAATAGATAATTTACAAAGAGATTTAGTAAATAAGTTTTTCCATCATGATATCTTAAACCAAGAAGATACTTTGATTTTAGATGCCCGTCACTTTGCGTTGCTCTCTAATACTATTAGTCAGTTATCAGACGCAATCAATCGTTTTAATGAGGGTTTCTCTGAAGAAGTTGCTTTGTGTCATTTACATTTAGCCTTAAATAAATTGGGAGAGATAACTGGAGAAACTACTATTGAAGATATCCTAGGACAAATTTTTGCAACATTTTGTGTAGGAAAATAATTATTTTGCCTAAAGTTTTCCACAGCAACGAACCCTTAATATTTTATATCCACAAGTTAATTACTAGAAAACAGGTATTTTAAAGTTATTCACAAGCTGTGGAAAACTTTTCTTTATAAATACTCTAGCGGTTGTTTTTTATGGGTTTGTTTGAGATAATTTTGTTTTTTATAAAAGTAAGAGGCCAATTTTATGCAGTTTAATGAAAGCTTTGATGTAATTGTAATAGGTGCTGGGCATGCAGGTTGTGAAGCAGCAGCAGCAGCAGCAAAAATGGGATGTTCAACCGCACTAGTAACAATCAATTTAGATTTAATTGCCCAAATGTCTTGTAATCCGGCTGTTGGTGGAATCGCTAAAGGTCATATTGTCAGAGAAATAGACGCTCTTGGCGGAATGATGGGACAAGTCATAGACAAAGCTGGTATTCAATTTCGGGTGCTAAATCGTAGTCGCGGCCCTGCCGTACAATCACCACGCGCCCAAGCTGATCGTGGAATTTATCGGACAGAAATGCGCCGCCAACTTGAAGAAATCCCTAACCTAGCACTTCGTCAAGGTGAAGTAGTAGAACTTTTAGTTGAGCAAAATAGAATTATTGGGGTTGAATTTATGGATGGCCGCAAACTAGCGGCTAAAGCAGTAGTTATTGCTACGGGAACATTCTTAAATGGTACAATTCATATTGGCCCACGAACTTTTTCTGCTGGTCGATCTGGAGAAATAGCAGCTATTTTACTTAGTCAATCTATCAAAAAACTAGGTTTTTCTATGGCTAGACTAAAAACAGGAACTCCTCCACGCCTGGACGCACGGACAATAGATTTTTCACTTTTTGAACTTCAACCAGGAGATGAAGTTCCTACTCCTTTTTCATTCCAAACAAAGGAGATAACCCAACCGCAACTTCCTTGTTATATTACCTATACAGCAGAGTCAACACACGACATTATCCGCGAAAATATAGGTCGTTCTCCACTTTATAGCGGTCAAATTCAATCTATTGGCCCGCGCTACTGTCCATCTATTGAAGATAAAATTGTTAAATTTGCAGATAAAGACCGCCACCAACTTTTCTTAGAGCCTGAAGGCTATAATACTAACGAGATTTACCTTAATGGTTTTTCCACAAGCCTTCCTTTAGAAGTCCAGGAACAAGCTGTTAGAAAAATCCCTGGGCTAGAAAAAGTAGCAATGATTCGTCCTGGTTATGCAATTGAGTATGATATGGTAGACCCAACTGAGCTTAAACCCACACTTGAAACTAAACGTGTCCAAGGTTTATTTCATGCTGGTCAAATCAATGGGACAACAGGTTATGAAGAAGCGGCTTGCCAAGGTCTAATGGCAGGAATTAATGCTGCACTTACGATACAAGGCCGAGATCGTTTAGTCTTACCAAGGGATCTAGGTTATATTGGTGTTCTTATAGATGATCTTATTTCTCGTGGTGTTGATGAACCTTATCGAATGTTTACTTCTCGTTCAGAAGTAAGACTATTATTAAGAATGGATAATGCTGACCAACGTCTTACCCCACTAGGTCGGCAAATTGGTCTAGTAACAGAATCTTGTTTTGCTAATTTCCAAACTAAACAAGGACGAATTACAGAACTAAAACAAGCATTTACTAAACTACGCGCTGTTTTAGGCAGCGAAACCGCAGACCGTTTCTGTCAAGCTACGGGTATAAAACTTAATGAAAGTGTGGCTTTAGCACAACTAGCAAAACGCCCTGAAGTTACAGCAGAACACTTAAGAATGCTACTTCCAGCAGATATGCAAGATAAAGTAGATCCAGAAGAGCTAAATGTAACCGTTAGCGATATTAAATATGCAGGCTATATTGAAACTATGAAAGTGCAAACAGAAAGACTAGCAAAAGCACAAGCTAGACATATTCCTATGGACTTTGAATATTCATCTATTCCAGGTCTTTCACGTGAAATGATAGAAAAACTTACAAGGGTAAAACCAGAAACTATAGGTCAGGCTTCTAGGATTCCTGGGGTTACGTCTGCTGCACTTTCTATTATTAATATCCAATTAGAACTAAGACACCGAGCTATTTAATGAAATCTGAAATTGATTTAATGAAAGAGGAGTTGGTTAAACTTTGCCAACTCCATAAATTTTGTCCAACAAATCTAAATCAAATAATAGATAAAACAGCAGAACATTTTTCTCTTTTACTTAAATGGAATCAAAAAATTTCCCTTACCACCTTAACAAATCCCAAACAAGCCGCAGAACAACTTTATTTTGAATCTCTTTTTGTAACAAAATTTATTTCTAATGAAATTAATAGCATCGTTGATATAGGAACTGGTGCAGGTTTTCCAGGATTACCAATTTGTTTTGCTAAAACAGACATGTCTATAACATTAATTGAAGCAGATAAGCGTAAATCTGCTTTTTTAGCAGAAGTGCGACGTAGCTTAAATTTATCTAACTTAAAAATAGTTAATGACCGATTTGAAAATATTTCTTTAGAATCTGATTTAATAACTGTCCGAGCATTAGAAAAACTTGAAAATCAAGTCCCTAAAATAATAGAAAAATTTACTAAATCAAAATTAATAATACTTTTTGTTTCTTTACAAACAGCAAATAATATTTTATCTACTTCTAAAGAAAAGTTTTTAGGCAGAGAATCCGAGATAATTGCATTGCCAGAAAGTAAAAATCGTGTACTATTACTTTTTCACAAAAAAGAATGTTTCACGTGAAACAAAGTTTTTCACAAAAAACACTAGACATAATCTGTTAATTCGCCTATGTTATGTTAATTTATTAACAGTCCTCTAAAAAACCAAAAAGTAAGAAAGAAGGCTTTATGGCGAAAATCATTGCCATTGCAAATCAAAAAGGTGGTGTTGGAAAAACTACCACTGCAATAAATCTAGCAGCGGGGCTAGCAACAGGAAAAAAACGTACATTACTAATAGATATTGATCCTCAAGCAAATTCTAGTTCTGGTTTAGGTGTAGCCAAAAACTTACGTCGTAGCTTCTACCATGTACTTGTAATGAGTGAGCCTTTAGACAAAATTTTAATTAAAACTGAAATAGAAAATTTACTCCTTGCTCCTTCTGATCGTAATTTAGCTGGAGCAGAAATAGAGTTAGTAGAACTAGAAGAACGAGAATTAAAGCTAAAATCCATTTTAGAAGCTGAACGGGAAAAATATGATTATATTTTAATTGATTGTCCCCCTTCTTTAGGTCTTTTAACCTTAAATGCCTTAGCAGCCGCTGATTCTGTTTTAATTCCTGTACAATGTGAATATTTTGCATTAGAAGGTGTTTCTGCTATTTGGGATACTTTAGTTAGAGTAAGGCGGGGCTTAAACCCTAATTTAGCTGTAGAAGGTTTTTTATTAACTATGTATGATGAGCGAACTAAATTAGCATCCCAAGTAAAATCAGATTTAAGAGATTTTCTTGGTGGACAAGTTTTTAAGACAATAATTCCTAGAAACGTTAAATTAGCTGAAGCCCCAAGCCACGGTAAACCAATAATGCTTTATGACTTAAAATCAAAAGGGGCTGATAGCTACTTAAAATTAGCTAAGGAGGTAATTAGTCATGAGCAAAAAGGCTCTAGGTAAAGGTTTATCAGCACTACTCCCACCTATGGAAAGCTCTGGAACAGAGGAACTATTAGAAATAGACCTAGATTTACTTGAAGTTAACGATGAACAACCTCGCACGGTTTTTAATGAACAAAAGCTAAATGAACTAGCTGAATCTATAGAAGAAAATGGTTTAGTCCAACCTATTTTAGTTCGTCGTAAAGGAAACCGTTTTCAAATTATTGCAGGGGAAAGACGCTGGCGTGCAGCACAAAAAGCCCAGCTATTAAAAATCCCTGCTATAGTCAAAGAAATTGCTGATGATAAATTATTAGAGCTAGCCCTAGTAGAAAATATTGCTCGACAGGAATTAAATGCAATTGAAGAAGCCTTAGCTTACCAAAAATTAATTAGCAGCTATAAACTTACCCAAGAACAAGTAGCGCGTAGAGTAGGTAAAGAACGCTCATCTGTAGCCAATATAATCCGGCTCTTAAAATTACCTGAAGAAATCCAGCAAATGGTAGCAACAGAAAAAATCTCTATGGGGCATGCTAGAGCATTACTTAGACTAGAAGATCTTCAAACACAACTTCAAATTGCACAAAAAATTATTAATTTTTCGCTTTCTGTTAGAGAAGTAGAAAAACTAGTAGAGCAGCTTTGCTCTACACCTATTGCTATTGAGCCTGTAGCAGTTGATCCAAATGTTAAAGATGCAGAAAAAAAATTACAATATCGATTTGGAACACAAGTAAAAATACATTTTAATAATAAAAATGGTGGTCGGATTCAAATAGATTTTCATTCTGAAGATGAACTAGACCGGCTATATGAAATATTAATAGGAAAAGCTACAAGCGGCGAAATAGGAGAAGAATTATTATAAAAACTATTAGATATTTATTAAAATTCACTTATTAAGAAAAAAAGTCCTTCCTAGTAAGTAAAAATTAATTTAGAATAAGACTTGCACACCACAAAAGTTTTAATAAGAAACAAAAGCCCTAACAAAATATTTCTAGCAAAAGAGGGGCGGGAAATTGGGTAAATTAAAAGACAAACTTCGCAAAACTTTTAGTCGGTTTATACTAGAGTGGGGTATTAGCCCTCGCTATACTGTAGACCTACCAGCCTGTTTTCGTATAGCTCAAACTGGGGGTAGAGATCGCCGTAGCTCTCGAATTATTCAAGGAAAAGCTTTTGACTTAAGCGAAACAGGTATTAGCATTTTATCCCCTTTAATTACTGTTGATGGACTACACGCTCATTTTAGTAATGACACACATACTTATTTGGAAATAGAACTAGCTCTCCCCCAAAAATCTATCAACATTGTTGGTCAAACTTGCCGTTATCAAAAAGTAGATAGTAAAGAGTATGTTTATTTATTAGGGATAAAATTTATAAAAATTAGCGAAAAAGATAAAAAAATACTACAAGAGTATTTGACTTCTATTAAAAGTAAACCCCAAACAGTTGAGCATATAATTAAGCCTAATTTTGAAACATAATTTTTTAGGCTCATATAGCTTTAACAAAACTTCCTATGGTGATTGTAAAGAGTGTTTTGGCCCAAGTCTTACAGCTTAAAAAAATGAACTCGGCTCATCATCCTCATCTTGAGTTGAAGTATTAAGGGTAATATTATCAATTAACCTAACTCTATTAATAAAAACTGCTAAAGCAATCAATACTGCTTTTTTTTCATCAATAATATCAAGAGACTCTAAACTTTCATTATCAACAATAGAAACATAATCAATTCTAGCAAACGGTTCATTTTCAATTGTTTGTCGCATTGCTGAAATTATTTTTCCTGCATCTTGTTCACCATCTTGATAAAGTTTCTTAGCTTGTTGCAAGGCTAAAGAAAGTACAAGAGCCGCTTTTCTTTCTTCTGTATTAAGATAAGCATTTCTAGATGACATAGCCAAACCATCTGGCTCACGAACAATTGGACAAATTACAACTTCTGTGTCTACGCAAAGATCCCTAACCATTCTTTTTAAAATGGCTGCTTGTTGAGCATCCTTTTGACCAAAAAATGAAAATTGAGGGCGAACAACATTAAATAACTTGAGTACTATTGTAGAAACACCGCGAAAATGACCAGGACGGCTTAGACCACAAAGTTTGTCACCTAAATCTTCAACAATTACATAAGTAGAAAAATCCTCTGGGTAAACTTCATCAATATTAGGAGCAAATAAATAGTCAACACCTCTTGTAGAAACGAGTTCAGCATCACGGGCTAGATCTCGTGGGTAAGCATCAAAATCTTCTCCTCGTCCAAATTGTATTGGGTTAACAAAAATTGAAACTACAACAATATCACTCATTGCCCTAGCACGACGAATTAAGCTTAAATGCCCTTCGTGTAAAGCTCCCATTGTTGGAACAAAGCCTATTTTACGTCCATCACGTCGTATTTTTTGGGTTACTGAGCGCATTCTAGGAATACGATTAATTATTTCCATAATTTTATGACCGCCTATGACCGCCTATGACCGCCGTAGTTTAGTTAATAGTTCTTCAGGCATATGATAAGACTCTTTGCGAGCAGGAAAATTTTCTTTGTGTATATCATCAACATATTCTGCTAAAGCTTGGCTAATCGTAATTTTTAGGTCTGCATATTTACGAACAAATTTAGCTTGATGACCAAAAGTTAACCCAAGTAAATCAGAATAAACCAGAATTTGCCCATCACAATGAAGACCTGCACCTATACCAATAGTAGGAATACTAATGCGTTCTGTAATCATTTCAGCAATTTCTTCAGGAATACCTTCTAATACTAAAGAAAAAATCCCTGCATGCTCAAGCGTTACAGCATCTTCAATCAAACTTTGTGCAGCGTTAATGGTTTTTCCTTGAACTTTATAGCCCCCCATTTTATGCACAGATTGAGGAGTTAGCCCAATATGACCCATTACAGGAATTTCATTTTCCACTAGTCTTTCTACTAGTAAGGCACGATTTCGCCCACCTTCAATCTTTACCGCCTCAACTCCACCTTCTTTTATATAACGCACGGCTGATATAAGAGCTTGTTCTTCACTAATATGATAGGAGCCAAAAGGCATATCCCCAACCACTAAAGCCCGTTTACATCCCCGGCGCACTGCACGAGCAAACACAAGCATTTCATCTAATGTTACAGAAAGTGTGTTTTCATGCCCTAAGACAACATTACTTAGTGAATCCCCAACTAAAATAATATCAATCCCTGCTTCATCAACCAAACGTGCTGAAGGATAATCATAAGCTGTTAAAGCCGTTATTTTTTGCTTTTTCTCTTTTCTGGATTGAATTACTTGAACAGTAATTTTTCCTAATGTATCACCAGTGAAATGGCTCATAACTTTTTCCTATCAATAACAGAAGTTAATTTATTGTTTTTTGCACATTATAGCAAAGAAAACAAAGAGAAACACCTAGGCTACAATAAGCTTTTAGCCCTGATAATAAACAACTTTGTTTGTTAAATCCAACGTTAGTTTTTCAAGTAATGACCTATAACTCTCTTTTAAGCCAGGATGTTGTCCATTTGGTAAAAGTTCTAGCAATGGTACTAAAACAAAACCTCGTAAGTGCATTCTAGGATGAGGTAACACTAAATCTAATTGTGAGATTTGTATATTAGAATAGTATTTTTCTAAATCTACTATGCTATCTATTACTAAATTATTATAAAGTAATAAATCTAAATCTATTGTTCGGGGCCCTTTGTTAATAAGCCTTTCGCGTTTAAGTTGATGTTCTATTTCTAAACATAACTGCAATAACTTATCTGGTGTAGGTAAATCATCTCCTGCAACAACTATAACCATATTCAAAAAATTTGATTGGTTTAAGTAATCTTCTGGCATAGTCTCGTAAATATTTGAAATAGCAATTACTTTTATTTTTTGATTAATTAACAAAGAAATAGCCTTTAGTAAATTTGCGCTTCTATCGCCTAGGTTGCTGCCTAAACCAATAGCTGCCCAGTTTTTATAAGAAGATAATAAAAATTTAGGCGAAATAGAGTTACTTTTTTCTTCTCTTTGCATCTAAATAATGTCCTTAAATGGCTTAATAAATTAGAAATTTTCTTGCTAATTTTAATCGGCTTTACGTGCTAGCTTATTCAAGTTAATTATGTTAAAATATTGAAGTTATAGCATAAAATATTTACTTTTAATCCTATGATTATTACTGAAATTTATACCGAAGGTTTTCGTAATCTATCTGGTAAGTTAATAGCTTCCCCAGGTATCAATATCTTATGTGGAGATAACGCACAGGGAAAGACAAATTGGCTAGAAGCAATCTATCTACTTGCTAGCACAAAATCTTTTCGCACTTCAACACTAAAAGAAACTTTTAGACTTAACCCTACAAACCAAACATCTAAACAAGCCTTTGTTCGTGGTAGCGTTCTAAGAGAAAGATTACAAAAAGATTTACAAGTTCATTTAGAAGAAAATACTAAAAGTTTTTATATTAATGGTAAAAGAGAAGCTGTTACTAGATATTTAGGTAATTTAGATGTAATAGTTTTTTGTGCTGAAGAAATGCAAATTGTTCGGGGTGAACCAGCCGAACGACGACGCTTTTTAGACCGGGGTATTGTTAGCCTTACGCCTAGCTACTTAAAAACTATTTCAGAATATAACCGTGTTCTAAAACAAAAAAATACTCTGCTAAAAGAAGCTCAAGAAAGTCAAAATTTATCTAAATTTATTGATTTAATAGCTTCATGGAATCAACAGCTTATTGAATATAGTACCCGTATTCATTCATCAAGAGTTGATTATACAAATCGTTTAAGTAAGTTAATAAATAAACAACTTTTTAGCCAGAAAAAAATAGAAATTAATTATCTTTCTTCGCTTGCTCAACATGGAGTTAGTCAAAAATCTTCTACTGAAGATTACAAAAAAATACTTACAGAACGTTTACGCTTACGTTTAGAAAATGAAATTGCAGTAGGTTATTCACTGATTGGGCCTCATAGAGATGAGCTAGAAATCCTTATTGATGGTCAAGAAGTAAGTAAATTTGGAAGTTCTGGGGAGCAACGTAGCGCGTTGATTACACTAGACTTAGCACAAATAGCTATTTATCATCAAACCTTTGAAGAATACCCAATTTTTCTAATAGATGATATTGATGCAGAACTTGACTTAAAACGGATTTCTCTGCTTTTAGATCATTTAGCAAATAAAATGCAGGTCTTTATCTCTACTTCAAAACGTGAAATAGCTTCACAATACCAGAAAAAAGCTCAATGCAATTTTATTTCACAAGGAAAAATTATAGAAAATACTTCTGAAAATATTTTTGAAATAGTCAAAAATATTTTTGAAAAACAAATTTTTGAAAACAATGAAATAATAACAAAAACTACTGATTTATCTGTAAATAATTTAGTAGAAAATAAAGAGAATTTACAAATTGAATCAGTCAAAACATCAGCGAGCAACAACGTCTTTTTAGTCAAAGAAGACTTTAAAGAAGAGCCTTCTATTGATGAAGAAGATCGTCATCGGGCACCCTTTTAACCTTTTAATTATAAATTTTAACGCAGAAGGAAACTATGAAAGACAACAATACCGCTTTAAGCATTGCAGTAGAAAGTCCTGGAGAAGACATTCTCCCTACCCCAGAAAACGGCCACTATACAGGCAAAGACATACAAATTCTTAGCGACCGAGATGGCGTTAGAACTCGTCCAGCAATGTACATTGGCTCAAATGGTGAAGCAGGACTTCATCATCTGGTTTATGAAATTGTTGATAACAGTGTTGATGAAGCGTTAGCAGGTTATTGCAAAAATATTGAAGTATTTATTCATATTGACAATTCCGTAACCGTAGTTGATGACGGGCGAGGTATCCCCCCAGATATTCACCCAGATGACCCTAAAAAGCGTTCTGCCGCAGAAATCGTGCTAACAGAATTACATGCTGGTGGTAAATTTGGTGATAGTGCCTATAAAGTTGCTGGAGGTCTACACGGTGTTGGTGCTAGTGTGGTGAATTTTCTATCAGAATGGTTAAGACTAGAAATTCGTCGAGAAGGGGATGTTTACGAACAAGAATATGAGCGAGGCTATCCCCAAGCCCCTCTCCAACAAACAGGCAAAACCCGTCGTGCAGGAACAAAAATCACCTTTAAGCCAGATCCAGAAATTTTTACTGTAACAGAATTTAATTTTGATATTTTGTCCGATCGTTTAAGGCAAAAGTCTTTTCTTAACAAAGGTTTACGTATCACAATTAAAGATGAACGTGTTAGTCCAGAACGCGAGCATGAATTTTACTATAAAGGTGGAATTGCAGAATTTGTTAGTCACTTAAATAAAAATAAAACCGTTTTGCATGCTCAACCAATGTACTTTGAAAAACTTCCTTCTTCTGACGATCCTTTAGGTCTTGAAGTAGCCATCCAATACAATGATAGTTATGCAGAAAATATCTATTCTTTTGCTAACAATATCAATACTGTTGATGGAGGAACTCACCTTTCAGGTTTTCGTACTTCGCTAACTCGTACTATCAATAGCTATGCCCAAACTAACATGAAAAATAGTAGCACGTTGACAGGTGACGACCTACGCGAAGGATTAGTAGCTGTTATTAGCGTAAAAATCCCACAACCACAATTTGAAGGTCAAACCAAAGGCAAGCTTAATAGTGATGTTAGCGGACAAGTTCAATCTTTCCTTAATGAAAATATTTCCAGATATTTAGAAGAAAATCCTGTTGTTGCCAAAAAAATAATCACCAAAGCCATAGACGCAGCCCGCGCCCGTGAAGCAGCCCGCAAAGCCCGCGAATTAGTCCGCCGTAAAGGTGCGCTTGATGGTAGCAGTCTACCCGGCAAACTAGCCGACTGTGCAGAACGTGACCCAAATGTCTGTGAAATTTACCTTGTAGAGGGCGATAGTGCAGGTGGGAGCGCAAAGCAAGGGCGGGATCGTCGTTTTCAAGCTATTTTACCTCTAAAAGGTAAAATTCTTAATGTTGAAAAAGCTCGTTATGACAAAATGCTTGCACACGGTGAAATTAGCGCGATGATTGTTGCTCTTGGTACAGGCATAGGAAAAGATGATTTTGATGTGAGCAAGTTACGCTATCACAAAGTTGTGATAATGACGGACGCGGACGTTGACGGTAGCCATATTAGAACCCTTTTACTTACATTTTTCTATAGGCAAATGCCAGAACTTATTGAGCGTGGAAATATTTATATTGCTCAACCACCGCTTTTTAAGGTTAAAAAAGGTCGCTCGGAACAATACATAATCAATGAAAAAGAACTTAATCGCTACTTGATGAAAAAGTCTACTGAAGATGTACAAGTTACGGTTAAAGAATCTGGTAAAGTGTTAGAAGGTCGTGAGTTAATCCGAGTAATGGAAAAACAAATAGAATTTAACACCTACTACCAAAAGCTAGAAAAACGGTTCCAAGATCGTCTGTTATTAAGTATAGTTTTAGAAGCTTTAGCTGGAAAAACTGGTGTTATGCGTTCTTTAGCAACACTTCATCAAGTTTTTGAAACCGTGCAACCCCTAACAAAAGTTCAGGAAGCTTTAACTAAAGCTGGTTATAAGTCAGAAATCAAAAAAGATGAAGAACATAATTTATTTGAAATAGAAGTTGTACGTAGTACAGCGGTTTCTAGTGGAACAATGTTAATTGATTGGGAACTAGCAACACACGTTGAATTTCAAAAGTCTGTGTCGCTTCATTTAGAGTTGTCTAATTCTTTAGTTCCTCCTTTTATAATTCGCCAAAATAATAATGTAACTGAAGTAAATGGACGAGATGAGCTAGTTAAACATATTTTGGATAGTGCTAAAAAAGACATCCAAATCCAACGATATAAAGGTTTAGGAGAAATGAACCCAGACCAACTTTGGGAAACAACTATGAATCCTGCTAAACGTACACTTTTACAAGTTCGGATAGAAGATGCTGTAGAAACAGATGAAATTTTTACGGTGTTAATGGGTGATTCTGTTGAGCCTCGCCGAAAATTTATTGAGGATTTTGCTTTGGATGTACGAAATTTGGATGTCTAAAAGCTTTGTGCTATAAAATTTCTAACTAAATCAAAGGGCGGAACAACAACCGCCCTTTAATTTTACCTAAAGAAATATTTTCAAATTAAATTTCTTACAATCCCTTAAAAATCAGGAGAATAACAAAATGGGTAAGGGTAAATGGACTTTTAGAATAGTGATCGTTGCTATTTTACTTTGTTTGATCTCATCCATTGATCTATTAGCTAAACAGATCAATGATCGTAAAAATCTGATCCACTCAAACACTACAAAGTCTGATCTATCTAAAAATAGATCAACTATAGATCGACGATCGCAAAAATCAGATCCATCGGACAGATCAAAAAGATCGGACGATCAACAATCTAAGCAACGATCAGTTGATCTAGCAAAAGTTTTCGATCCAACATCTAGCTTTTTAACTCAAACAGCTAACAAAACAGATCAACAAACAGAAAAACGATCACGTCCTAGCAGCTAAAACAGATCAACGATCCAGCCGATCTATTGATCTAGCGATCGTAGGCGGCTCGATCGTAACGATGAACGATCGTCAAGAAGTGATCGAAGACGGATATATTGCAATCAAAGGTGATCGGATCGTCGATCTAGGATCACGCATTGATCTAAGCAAAAAATACTTACCTAAGAAAAAGATTCTTGCTACAGGAAAAGCAATTATTCCTGGTTTAATCAATACTCATACTCATGTTCCTATGGTTTTCTTTCGAGGAATTGCAGATGATTTGCTGCTTCAAGAATGGCTAGAAAAATATATTTTTCCGGCTGAAGCTAAGAATGTCTCTAAAGATTTTTGCTATTGGGGAACAATGGCTGGTTGTTTAGAAATGATTAAAGGCGGTGTGACTACTTATGTAGATATGTACTATTTTGAAGACACCATTGCCGAAGCAACAGCTAAAGCAGGGATGCGTGGCGTACTGGGTGAAACCTTAATAGATTTTCCTGTAGCTGACAATAAAACCCCTCAAGAAGCTTTGGTTTACACAGAAAAATTTGTTGAACGTTGGCGCAACCATCCGTTAATTATTCCTGCAATTGCTCCACACGCACCTTACACAGTAAAACCTGACCATTTGAAAGCTGTTAAAGAATTTGCTGAAAAGCAAAACATCCCTATTGTCATACATTTAGCAGAAACTCAAGCAGAGGTAGACGATATTACTAAGCGTTATGGTTCACGTCCAATTATGCACTTGGAAAAACTAGGTCTACTTAGCGACCGTTTAATTGCTGCACACGTCGTTTGGGCAAACGCGGAAGAAATCGCGCTGCTAAAACAACGTGGTGTAGGTGTAGCGCATAATCCTCAAAGCAATATGAAATTAGCTTGCGGGGTTGCACCTGTGCCAGAAATGTTAAAAGCAGGTGTTGCAGTTGGTCTTGGAACAGATGGAGCAGCATCAAATAATGACTTAAATTTATTTGAAGAAATGGACACAGCCGCTAAATTACATAAGCTTAACTCAAAAAATCCTACTGTGTTAAGTGCGCGGGAAGCCTTAGAAATGGCGACTATTCGCGGTGCTAAAGCTATTCACCTTGAGAAAGAAATTGGGTCGTTAGAAGTAGGAAAAAGAGCCGATATTGTGGTTGTAAACTTACAAACTTCTCATCATCAACCTGTTTATAACCTTTTTTCTAGCTTAGTTTATTCAACAAAAGGTAGCGATGTAGAAACCAGCATTATTAATGGAAAAGTAGTTATGCAGTCTGGAAAAGTCTTAACTCTTAATGAGGTAGAAATTAACCAACAAACTAAAAAATATCGTGAGCAAATTATTAATAGTTTGAAATAGCCTTAAAATAAGTTTGAATGCAAAAAAAAGCGGGTAATTTGCCCGCTTTTTTAATTAGCCCAGCCCTAACCAGTCTATTATCAATAGCCACATAGTGGCTATTTTGTTAACAAAATAAATTTTTGAAATATCTTAAAATTTACCTCATATAACTTACCTAGCAGAATCACAGACATTATTACCCTTATCAAAAATTATTTTCCATTTTCCGCTAGACTCTAATCGCCAAATAGAAGTAAATCTAGCTACAAGTTTTCCGCTAGGGTCATAAACAGGGCCAGAACTTAAGGCAAGTGTTCCTGAATCCAGGACTTCTACTTGCTCAGGTTTCCAAGAAAAAGGTGCATTAGGCTTTTCATAAAAACTTTTCCAAGCATTAGCTACTTGCTCTTTACCTCGTAAAACTTCTTTGTCAGAAAAAAACACAGCTTCAGAGGATAAAAAAGAGCTAAATGCTGTGTGATCACGGCTTGCCATAGTTTGAGCAAAAGCTTGCTCAGTATCAAAGACTTCTTTTTTAAGCTTTTCTGTTTTGTTATGTTGTGCAATAACCACATAAGAAAAAAATAACACTAGAGAAATTACTAACAAAATAGCTTTCTTCATAAAAATAACCTTAAGCAATAAATATTAATAAGCATAACTTTTAGTTGTTAGCGGAGTTCACAGAAATAATAATTTGTAATTATAAAGCTTAAAGCTCTTTTTGCTAGCAAGCAAACTGTTGGGAACAAATCTATTAAAGCTAGTGTCTAGTCTCCCAAGATGATTATTTCGCCTTGGGAGATTAATTTTATGAAAAAACTGCTTGTTTTTGCCCTAATTTTATCTTTTACCTTTCCTGTTTTTGCCCAAAAACTAGAAAAACCTTCTAATCAATCAAATCAAATAGGCCAATTACCTGTAAAAAGAGTTATTTTATATAGTCACGGCGTAGGATATTTTGAGCGAAAAGGCATGGTTGCAGGATCAGAAAATATTGAATTAGAATTTAATACAAAACAAATGAATGATGTGCTTAAGTCATTGTTAGTCCTAGACTTAAATGGAGGACGAATTTCTACAGTAAATTATGATTCTTCAAAACCCATTGATAAACAGTTGGAAGATTTTTCGCTTAGTTTAACTGATTCAAATCAACGTGGTATGTCAGCCCTAATTGCTCAAATGAGAGGAGCAAAAGTAGAAGTTCGTGCAAAAGAAATAGTTACAGGAAAAGTTGTTGGGTTAGAAAAAAAACGTATTACACAAAATCAAAATATTTTAGAGCAAGATTTATTGGTTATTTCTACTGAGCTTGGAGATATTCGAGCTTTTGATTTAGTAGAAATTAGAGGGATAAAAATTTTAGACCAAAAATTACGTAATGATTTAGAACATTATCTTGATATTTTAAATAATACTCATAAAAAAGATGTTCGTAATATTACTATTTCTGCTCAAGGTGAAGGTCAAAGAAATATTGTTGCAGGCTATACAATTGAAGCTCCTGTTTGGAAAACAACTTATAGAGTTGTTATAGATAGCAAAGGAAAGCCTTTTTTACAAGGTTGGGCGATTGTAGATAATGAACAAAATGAAGATTGGGAAAATGTGCAACTATCGCTTGTTTCTGGTAAACCTGTTTCTTTTACCCAAGATATACAAGCAATTAAATATCGTGTTCGGCCAGAAGTCCCGCTTCCAGAAGATGATGAGCCTGCATTAAGGCCACAAATTTATGAAGAAACTATTGATAAAAATAACCCTGAACCAGAAGAAGGTAGCCTTGATGCTGGGGTTGAAGGTGGCATTGAAGGTGGCGTTGCTGGTGGGGTCGCTGGTGGGGTTATAGCAGGAAGTGTAGGAAATTCTTATGCTCCACCTCCACCGCCTAGGCCATTAACGGAAAATTTAGAATTATCTACTAGCTCGGTAGCTGTAGGAAGAAATATTGGTGAACTCTTTGAATATAAAGTAGATCATCCAGTAACTATTAAGCGTAATAGTTCAGCATTAATCCCTATTATCTCAACAAAGATTGAAGGTGAGCGTATAGCTATTTTTAACGAAGATAATGAGATTAGAAACCCTATGAGTGGTGTTTTAATCCATAATACTACTAATCTAACTTTAGAAAATGGCCCTTTAACGGTTTTTGAACAAGAAACTTATGCAGGTGAAAGCCTAATTAGCAGAATGAAGCCAGATGAAAAAAGATTTCTTACTTATGCGGCGGACTTAAGTTGTTTTATTAGCGTTTCTAACGAAGATAAAGCAAATAATGTTTCTTCAGTAAGCATTAATAAGGGAAGTTGTGTTGCTTACAACAAACAAATAAGCACAAAAACTTATAATATTGTTAATAAAGACAATAAACAAAAAGTTATTTACTTAGAGCATCCTTTTAAGAAAAATTGGAAGCTAGTCAATACTCCAGAACCAGCAGAAAAAACGCAAAACTACTTCCGTTTCCGAGTTACAGTTGAGCCAAAAACAACATTAAAATTCCCTGTAGTTGAGGAAAACACAGTAGAAACTACTTACTATATTTCTAGTTTTACTCCTGAAGACGTAGAATTTTTCTATAAAGGAAGACATATTAGCGATGAAATTAAACAAGCTTTAGAGCGAATTTTAGATATCAAAAACAAAATTTATGAAACTGACCAAGCTTTAGTAGCTAAAAATCGGCAAATATCAGAAATAAGTGCAGAGCAAGCCCGTTTAAGAACAAACTTAGAAACTATTAGTAAAACAGCCGACGATAAAACCTTAATGAACCGCTATATACAAAAATTTAAGACAGGTGAAGACGAAATAGAGAGATTACAAGCAGAAATCAAGAAAATTACGGCTGACAAAGCTAATTTATATGTAGAAATGAACAAACAAATAGAAGCTATTAGCTTTAACGTTAAGAAATAATTAAAGTTAGAGCAATCCTTTTTTGTGGGATGATAGTTTAACTCCAAAATTATTATCCCATAAAATCTAAAACTTAAACGTTACTCATTTAAGTTTTCCAGTTTAGATAATTCATCTTGAGCAGCATAATAAAAACCAGATCCATCATCCTTAAATAAAAGAACTTTATTAAAAAGCTTTATAGCCTCGCTAGTTTGCCCTTCAGAGTTTGCAACCATACCAAGACGAAAGTACGCCCAGGGTATCAACCAAGTAGGCTGTTTTGGGTTAGCTTTAATTATTTTGGAAAGAGCTTCTTTAGCCCGCTTGCTATCATCAAGGTCACGATGAGAAGCTACTGCTATCCAATACCAGGCTACATAGTTTTTAGGATTATTTCTTACTAAACTTTCTAGTCGTTCTCTTGTTTCTCTAACGTCGTTTAAGTTCCATTCATTAAGGATAGCTTTAAGTGTTTCTTCGTCATTTTGGGTACTTACTACTAAAAAATTATCTTTTATTGATTTAGATAAGTTTTTAAGCTTAAAATTTTCCTCTGTTGAAAAAGCACTTGTTACACTTAAAGCAAACAAAATCAATAAAATAGTTATGGAGAAATTTACTATAACTTTACTCATTAACTTCATTTTTTATATATTTTTCTCCATTTATCTCTTATTGTTTTAGTCCCTTAAATTAAGGATTTTTCCACAGTGGATTTTTTACCACACTTTAAGAAAAATAGGGCCAAGCCTCGTATTTTTGAGTAATTTCTATACCGATACGAGTTCTTAAAGCTGCATTTTCTTGAGTAGTATCTGTAACAACATCTGCAATTTCTCCTTTAGCAGCTAATTCTCCTCCTAAATATAATTTAACGATAGAATTAATTTCAAAAGGAAATTCGGTATATACACATATTCCTGAATGACTTACATCTGTTACTAATGCTTCTAATTTTTCATGACCCCAAAGATCATGGCCTTCAACAGTAATAAACATTTTAGCTTCTTCTCTAGGTTCTTCGCGTTGGTCGTCCATTATATTGACCCTCCAAAAAGATTTTATTACTATACTAAGCAATAGCTATACCATTATTTATTATATTTTTTCCTGTTAAAAGGCTTTATACAACTATTTTTCTTTATCATAGTTTCTTTTATTTCTTTGTACATACACATTTTTATAGAATTATAAAAATAATTAACACCTACTTATCTATGGTAGGTTTAAACAAACTCCTAAAAGCTTTGAGAGCCGCTGGATGATAGATTGTCGAGTGTTTTTCCTCTGGCATTTTTTCATAGTGCCAATTAAGCATAGAAGGTGCATATTTACTAAGAATCCCTGATAATTGTTGAGTAATATCTGAAATACCCTTTTCATCGCTACTTGCAAAATATAAGTTTTTCTTTGATTTAGGATGTGATTGCAGTTGTTTATCTGCCATTTTGACTAGTTTTTGATTATTCCACCAAAGGCTTGGATCAAGTGCTATGTAAGTATCAAATAAATCTGGTTCAAGAAAAAAAGTTTCCATTACAAAAAGTCCTGCAAGTGACTCGCCAACAATGGCTGTTTCGTTAGTTGTGTGGTAACGCTCTTTTATTTGGGGCATTAATTCATCTTTTAAGAACTTTCTAAACTTTTCTGAACCTCCTACACGCACAGCGATCTTTTTATCTTCTTCATTTTCAGTAGGGCCAGTCATATCACGTCGTCTTTCAGTATTTTCAATTCCCACTAGCAAAAATGGTCGCATTGTTTGATTGCCTACAGACACTTGCACAAGACCTGCTAGATGCAAAAAGTCTTCAGCCATACCCCCATCAGGCATATAAAGCACTGGCAATTTAGTATCTGCTGATTCTAAATAAATTGAAGGAATATAGACGTTTATGCGTCTTTTTTCACCAAGAATTTTTGAGTCAATTGTAAATGTCTCGCCAATAATTAATGGTTCTGCCTTATCCATATTTTTTATAACCATGAAATTATTAAAGTTTCCATCTCTTTGACCATAAACAATAGTTACATTTACCAATAAGAAAACTGTTAATACTAGTAAATACCTTAATTTCATAATTTACCTTTTTTTGCTGGTTTGATTTATTGTATTTGTTTTTGTTTAGCCTTAAGAACTAAGATACTTTAGCAAAGCAAATAAATCAACAAAGGTGGTAAATGCTAGCAAGATGGCTTATATGATTCCAGAAACACTTAATAGTTTAGAAGCAACCGCAGGAGAAACAGCCCTTTTAAGCTGCTTCAAAATAAATTAAGTGATGACGTTTATGTTTGGTTTAATATTCCTATTAAACAACGCTTTGCAGACTTTGTTATTTTAGACCCTAAACTTGGGCTGCTAATTTTAGAAGTTAAAGATTGGCAACTATCTCAAATTAAAGAAATTAACCCTAAATATATTGTTATAGAAACTTCCAAAGGCCAAAAAAGTTGTACCAACCCTCTTAACCAAGCTAGAAACTATGCGCTTCAAATAGTTGATTTATTGGCATCTGACCCGTTACTAGTTCAATCTAGCAATGATTATAAAGGTAAACTAGCTTTTCCCTTTAGTTATGGAGTTGTTTGGAGTCGTATTAAATCAGAAGATTTTAAGTCTTCTTTGCCTGAATTATTTGAGGTTAATAAAGCATTATTTTACGACCATTTAAGTACTTCTATAAATGCAGAAAAATTTCAACAACAATTACAAATGCTTTTTCCTCAATACTTTAACTTTCATTTATCAACAGAGCAGATAGACCGAATTCGATATCATCTTTTTCCAGAAATAAGGCTTCCTCGAAAACAATTTCCTGTAAAACAAATTGAATCTAAAGATAATAAAGATTTTTTGCCAGAATTAGAAACTGATAGCGAAACTATTCTTACAGTAATGGACTTAGAGCAAGAACGCTTAGCTAAACATCTAGGAGAAGGACACCGTTTGTTAAGGGGTGTTGCAGGTTCTGGAAAAACTTGGACTTTAATTTGTAGAGCAAGAATTTTGGCACAGCTTTATCCTGATTGGAAAATTTTAGTCTTATGTTATAACGTAAGCCTTACTACTATGTTAAAACAAATGATAGATATGGTAGCTTTGCCTAAATGTTTAGCTAATATTAAAGTAACAAACTATCATCCATTTTTAGCGCAACTAGCTGCTAGGGCTAAAGTTGAACAAGCTAGCGGTGAAAAATGGGCAGAAATTCTTTCCCAAAAGCTAAATAAACTTATTGATGAAGGAAAATATAAAGTTCCCACTTTTGATGCAATCCTAATAGACGAAGCTCATGATTTCCATCCTGAATGGTTAAAATTAATAGTTCGTTGCTTAAACCCAAAAACTAATAGTTTATTCATAGTTCACGATAGTGCGCAAAATATTTATCGCAAAGGGTTTAGCTTTAAGAGCGTAGGAATTCAAATTAAAGGACGCGCTAAAATATTAAAGACCAACTATCGCAATACTCGTGAAATAGCCCAACTAGCCTCTAGCTTTCTTAATTGCGGAGTAAAATTTACAGATGAGTTACTAAAAGATGATGAAGGTCAACTCTTAGAAATAATAAGACCTCAAGCAACTCTAAGATCTGGTTTATTCCCACAACTAATTGAATGTCAAAGCTTTAGAGAAGAATGCGCAGAAATAGCCGCTAGAGTAAAACTTTGGCTAGAAAAAGGTAAGTATCCACCACAAGAAATATTAATTTTATATGTAAAAAAAGGTGCTAACCCTAACGATGAGAAATATATACAAGCTATCCTAACTTCGCTAGAAGAAGCAGGAATTGAATATGAATGGATAACCCGCAATCAAGAGTCAAAACGTAGTTTTCAACTTTCATCAGCTAAAGTAAAAGTATCAACTATCCATAGTGCCAAAGGGCTAGATTTTGCTGCTGTGGCTTTAGTGGGATTATCTTTATTGCCTTCATCTATAGAACAAGCAGAAGTAGAGCGAAAACTAGTATATGTTGGTTTAACACGCGCTCGCAATGAGCTTTTAATTACTCACTGTAAAGCCTCTCAATTTATTGTTGATCTTAAACAATGCAGAGAAAAACTAGCTCTTTACTAAAATGGTTTATTACATCGTAACATAGTTTACGTTGTATTTAGGTATTTATTAAAAAGGATAAAGTTATTTAAATGTTAAAGGGAAAACAAAAGATATAATATGAGTTGAAGTAGAATGAAGAAAAACGAAAATCTAAAGGAGAAAAGAAAAATGAAAATGTATATCCTTATAAAAGAATCAATACCAAATGGTTTTGCAATGCTTGCATCAGCACATGCATCTTTGGCTTGTTATTTAAAATTTAAAGATACTCCGGAAATTGCAGAATGGTTATCAGGGCCTTTTTTCAAGGCTATATGTAAAGTTAATGATTCAGAATTTGAGAAAGCTAAAGAAACACCTGATCATATTATCTTAACGGAATCCGCTTTAGATAATCAGGAGGTTGCTATTGCTTTTAAGCCTAGAGAAGAATGGCCGAAGTCTTTTAAGTTTTTTCGTCTATACAAATAATTTAAAGTAATTTCAACAAACTTAAAATGTTAGCTTGTTAGCATTAGCTCTTGTTAACCAACTATTTAACTTTCTTTTCTAGCTGCTTTTTGATTAAAATTTCTGCTAGATCTGGGACTACTTCCCAAGCAATTTCTCTTACAACATTTTCACTAAGCTGAGATATTACACGTTGAACAATTTGGTCTATTAAGTGTTGTGGTATTTGATCAATACTAGTAATACTAGTGATAGCTGTTAATTTTGTTTGATTATCAGACTCAATAACAGGTTTAGTTATAAGGTTTTCTACTACTGTATTAGTTTCAACTAAACTTGGAATTGTTGAAACTGGAGACAAAGCTATAATAGGGGAAGAAACAAAAGCACTAGCAGAAGCTAAATCTGTTGCTGTAGGAAGATTTTCTTCTTCGACAAAAGTTGTAGTTGAAATTGGGTTTGAAATAGCAGGTAAAACAGGTGTTGGTTCTGGTACTTCTGGCAGTTCTAAAACAGATTCTAAGCCAGCATTTGTTTCAAAGACTGTTTGAGGTTCATTTATAGTATTAGAGACACTTTCTGGTGTTACTAAATCGGCTAAAGGTTCTTCTGCAATAGCGTTGTAATTAGAAGACAATGGTTCTGTGTAGTAATGGGTTGGTGCTTGCTCAAGCTCAAATTGTGAAGGGCTTTCATCTATTTCTAGTGGGTGATCTTGAGATTCTAAACCTAAAGGATCTTCCTCGTTAGTTATAGACGTAAGATTAGAGTTTACAGTACTTAAAGGCATTGGACTTGAAGCGTAATCAGGAATATTAGATATTGGTTCAGAGTAATTAAATTCTTCTACTGGATTAGGGGTAATATATTTAGGTTCTTCATGGTGTTGTATTGGTGCAATGGGTTCAGAAACATACATTTCTGTTAAAGCAGGTGTTTCTTGTGTATAAATTGGAGTAGCAATAGGCTCTGGAATTTGGGGAATCGTTTCTGTAACTCTTGCAACATCTTGAGAACTAGTTATTCGCCCAATATCTAAGCTAAGTTCTTCTACCCTAGAAACTTCGGGAGAAGGAATTTCCTCTATATCTAATAAAGGTTCTCTTTTAATTTCAGAAGTTGTTGATTCAAAAACATATTCATCGCTAATAGCTGGCAATTCATCAGTTGTATGAGGTGTAGAAGCAGAAGTATTCTGTTCCTGAGTTTGTGAATAGCCTACTTCTTCTAAAGGTTCTAGTTCTAAAGGGCTAAAATCATCATAGCTATAATTGTCCTCTGATACAGTGCTAACATCTTCTGTTTCTGCATTACTTTTTACTTCAAAACTAGAAGATTGTTGGGTGCCAAAGTCTATATCTAGTGACATGTCTTTATGATCTTGCATTTTACTTGTAGAAGGTGCAGAACTAGAGTAAGCCGAATAAGCTGCAAAAAGCTCTTTGCGGGAAGCAGAACCCATTATTTGAGTATTTTCATATTCATCATATTTATTTTCGTGCAGTGAGTTTTCTGCTTCAACAGGTTCATCGGGTGTAAATTCAAAATTTACGGATTTATCCATTTGTGTTTGATTGTTAAGTGTGGAGACATTTGCATTTGGGTCAAAAGCTAGAGTAGATGAATCTTTTTGCTCCGAAGTATTATAAGTATCATCACTTAATTCTAGTTCAAATGTTGGCTCGCTAGGTGGTGGTGGAGCGTCTAAATCAAAAACTGGGCCTCTATCTATATCTAGCTGCATTTTATCAGACGTTTCTTCAGGAACTGTTGTTATAGGTGCAGAATTACTATCATCAAAGCTAAAAACTTTATCTACAAAGTTATTAGCAGAAGAGGATGGAGGAAAAACAGGTTCTGGTTTTGGAGGAGCAAAACTTTCTGGGAATACAGGGCTAGCTTGTATTGGTGTTATTGGACTTGCTGGAAATACAGGGCTAGCTTGTATTGGCATTACAGGACTAGCTTGTATTGGTGTCACCGGTTTAGCTTGAATTGGTGTTACTGGACTAGCCATAAAGGGTTCAACCTTTTGTAGTTCTGGAGAGAAACTAGTTTGATAACGAGCAGCAATTTCTGGAGAAAGCTTTGTAGTTGTAGCATCTGGAGGAATATTTTGCCAAGAAGGTGTTTGGGTAGGAACAGGAGTAACAGCCCTTTTAGGATTATTAGCTATAAGTCTATTTACTGTTGCAACCAAAGCACGAGATTCAAAAGGTTTTGTTAAATGCCCGTCTGCTTTAACACGAACGGCTTCTGTTGGATCAAAAGGTTCAAAAGCCCCTACTAATAAAAGTACAGGGATATGGGAATATTGAGGATTAGTTTTAATATACTCACAAACTTCATAACCGCTTTTACCAGGCATATAAATATCAGCAAGTACAATGTCTGGTTGGACTTCGTTTAATCTTCTTACTGCCAATTCTCCATTCCCTACTGTAACAACTTCTATACCTTCATCAGAAAAAGTTAAGTTAACAACTTTTTGTATTGTTATACTATCGTCAGCAAGTAAGATTTTATGTCCCATTCCGTCCTCCTAAATAGACTTTGATTTCCTAGTTTTGATTAATCTAAGTGGCATTCTAAATGCAAATCGCTACAGAGAAAATTTTACTCTGTAGCGTTGCAAACTAGAAATCAAAACTCTTTTGAAATCAACCAAAAACATTGAAAAACTAAACTATCATCCTTAGCTTATTGCTGTCAAGATTTGTTATTTTTTAGTAATTAACCTTTAGATTTTTTGTTTTTTTTCTTCTCTTTTATTTTTGGCTGGTTGCTATCTCCTTCATTGTTTGTGTTTGTAGGATTAGCATTATTATCCGCGTTATCTGTAGTAGGTTTACTTCCAATACTACCACCTCTACTTGTAGGGTCGCTACCTGTATTTCTTGCAGTAGTATTTATTAGCTCATAAGTTGATTCATCTATCTTGTCGCCATCTTTAAGTAAAATTCCTTCTTTAGAGACGGCAACTGTTGGGCCAAAGAGATTTTCCATAACACGAGCCATCATAGAGCGACGTTCAACTATTTTTTCTGTAATAGTTGGGTCTGGATCTGGAACAACTTTACCAAAAAGCTCTAATTTTTCAGCCGCAGCATCGCGATATTTACTTTCTGGAAATTCGCGTACAATACGGGCAAAATACTTAGAAGCATCTTCTGTATTTTCTTGTGACTCTAAGGCTCGCCCCAAATACCAAAGGGCTATATCCATTTCTATAAAGTTAGGATATTTTTTAATAATATCTAAACATCTAGATTCTGTAGCTTTCCAAGCATCACGTCTCTCAAAATAAAACCTAGCAACACCTAAATCATGAGTAGCTAATTTCTCTTGTACTAAGTCTAAATACTCTACTATTTTTGGATTATCCTTTGATTTAGGAAAACGCTTTGTGGTTTCTACCAAAATTTTTTCTGCTTTCAAAGCGTGTTCTTGGTCACGGTCTGCTGATTGAATTTGTCTAAGGTGTATTTCTGCGGTTTTAATTAAAACTTCTGGTGCTAAATCGTGATTAGGAAAAAATTGTAGCCAATCCCTATATTCTGCTTCTGCTTGTACTAAATTTCCTGTACCACCTTCTCTATAGTAAGAATCTGCAATAGTAAGTTTTGCCATTGGTAGTAGCGGGCTATCACCATAAGTTGTCACCATAGTGTTAATTAACAGACGGCCTTGTTCATAGCGTTTTTTCTGCATTTCTTTTAAAGCATCTTCAAAAAGCTCTCGATCTCGACCATCACGAGGCTGATCTGCATTATCAGACACAGATAATTTAGTAGTTTTATTACTACTACAAGCAGATAAAGAAAAACTTAAAGTTAATATAATAAAAAGAGTGAAAAATTTTGCTAATTTCATTTTTGCATTACTCCAAAATAAAACTTTTTAATTAAGAAAAATAAGAAAAATTAAAAATAAATTAAACAGAAAAAGGTTTATTGGCTATCTGCTGCATTTCTACAACAGCTTTAGCAGGAGATTCAGCGCAAAAGATAGCTGAACCAGCAACTAACCATTCTGCTCCGGCAGCAGTAACTTGAGGAGCAGTAGTCATATCAATACCACCATCTACTTCAATATGAACATTTAAGTCTCGTTCTGTAATCATTTTTCGTAGCTTAGATATTTTTTCTAACGTACTTTTAATAAATTTTTGTCCTCCAAAGCCAGGATTAACTGACATTAGTAAAACAAAATCTGTATAAGGTAAAATTTCATCTAAAGTTGATAGTGAAGTTCCTGGATTAAGCACCACACCAGCCTTACATCCTAGACTATGGATTAAATCAAGACTACGGTGAAGGTGTGGAACGGCTTCAACATGAACAGAAATCATATCTGAACCAGCTTTAGCAAAACGTTCTATATAACGATCCGCTTCAGAAATCATTAAATGCGTATCAATAGGAAGTTTAGTAATAGGTCTTAGGGATTCAACTACAGGTATGCCAATAGAGATGTTAGGAACAAAATGACCATCCATAACATCAACGTGCAAAATACCTGCTCCGGCGGCTTCTACTTCTCTTACCTGTTCACCTAGACGAGTAAAATCAGCAGATAATATTGAAGGAGCTATTTTTATTTGCATAAATAAAAATCCTACTGTGATTATGCGTTTAGTCGTAAACGACTGTACTATTGCTAAAAGCCTCTATATAGCTAAATAAAATAATACTTTGTTTTTACATTACTTATAAGCCTTAGAGGGGCTTATGGTAGTAGCCCAGCCTTATTAAGGTTGGGTATTATTCTCTATTTTTTTGCTAGGTAAAAAAACTTTTATTGTATAACCTGTTTTAACTATCATACCTGCTTTTGGTTCTTGGTTAATGACAATACCTGTAGGAGCTTCTTCATCAACAACTTCAATAGTACTTACTGTTAGTCCCACACCTTGAGCGATGCGTTGCACATCACTTTGTTTTTTACCAATAAATGTTGGTACTTTAACTTCTTTACCACGAGAAAAATAAATTGCTGTTAAAGAACTACCAATAAAGGCTAATAATAGAATTGCTAGAATAAGTAAGCGTCGAAAGACTGTCCAAAATACTCTAGCAAAGCCCAATTTTACTTCTCCAGATTTTTCTAAAGTAGAACCTTAAGGAAACGCTAGTCTAGCATTTCCTAGAAAAGCTTTCAACTATAAGCAATAAACTATAAGCAAAACTATTAAGGGGGGGCCTATAAATTTACGCCTTAAATAGCAACCTAAAAAATAGTTACTTAGACTTAGAAGTTTCTTCAATACGTGCAACTTTTTCTTTATCTGCATCAGGATCATCATTCATTGACTTCTTAAAATTCTTAATTCCTTCTCCTAATCCAGATGCTAATTCTGGTATCTTTTTGCCACCAAAAAGAACAACCAAAATTACTAAAATAACTATCATTTCTGTAGGGCCAAGAGGAAATAAAAAAAGGCCAAGCATAGAGATCTCCTTAAAACTAAAAACATTCCCTAATTCTAGTCTTGTGTCTTACTAACTGTCAAATAAAATACCTGTTTACGGATGGATAGCAAAATAAAACCTCTTTCTTATCTATAGAGCTTATTTGATCAAATAAAGTGTGTCGTTATAAAGCACAATGACAGATTTTCCAATTCCAAAATAAGGCTTTAAGCTAGCATTTTCTCTTAAAACCTTTTTATACTCTTCACTACCATTCTTAAGTTCTACCTTCTTTAGATTTTTGGCTCCTCGACTTAAATATTCTTTATCTGTCCAAACTCCATTTTTAAGAATAAACTTTTTTCCTGCTATAGTTTTTTGTTCTTCTATATCAGAAGCTAAACCTATGCCTAACTTCTCACCTTTTGTTGAACGAGGGCCGTTATTAGTTGTAGTAGTACCGGTATTTTTCTCTGTATTTTGCGCAATATCGTTATTTGCTGGTGGTGGGGGCGGTATTTGTAAAGGGTCAGTAATATTAATAGGGGTATTTTTACTATTTCCTGCTAAATCTGGTATTGTTTCCCCTTGTTTTAAGTCTGGTAATTTTATAGTAGGAGCCGTTTTATTAGCAAATTCCTCTTTATTCTCTAATTTATTTTCAGGTGTAACATTTTGTGTATTATCTCTATTATCTTTATTATCTTTACTATCCTTATTTTTCTCAGGAGTAATTATTAAATCTTTTTTATTATCAGTCGCGAGTACATTATCAGGTAATGTTACCTTATCTTCAGGTTTTGGATCAATAACTTTAGGATCACTAGTATTTTCTGGAGTATTTTTCTTCCCGTTTTGAATATTATTGTTTTCTGCTATAGTGTTAGTATTTATATTTCGATCGTAAACTATCCATGTTATTGCACAAACTATAACTAATGCTACTGTAACCCAGCGAAGTTGTGAAGCAAAGAGCCATTCTCTTAAACTTGTCCATCCAAAACTAGAAGGTTTTTTTACTTCTTTTTTAACTACTTCATTTGAAAAAACTACTTGTTCTGGATCCTTATTAGCGACTTCTTCACCAAACATTAATAAATATTCCGTAGTCATTTGGCGACAATTTTGGCAAGCAATTAAGTGGCTTTGATAGTTTTCTAATATAATCCCACTAAGAGTTTTTTCTGCATAAGCTGTGGCTAAGTCTGGATCAAAGCCTTCACACTCAACATTTTGTGGGTTGTCTTTTAAGTGTTTACGCAACAAATTATCTATTTGCAAATCTGTTGCTTTGTCTTTTGTGTTTTCCATTTTTTCCCCTTAAAAAGCTACCAAAAAATACTCTGCTCTAATAATTATAGCTTCTACTTTTCCCATAGTGGGAACGCAAGTTAACAAAAATCTTGCAGATATTTCTGCTAAATTTAAGGGCCTCTTGGAGGTTCACTTGTTAGTAAAGTTTTGATGTCTACACCTTCGCTTTGTGAAGCAAATTCTAAACATTCCTTTATTTGAACATTATTAAATTGATGCTCTTGCTTAAGAAGTTTTTCTACTTCTTGTCGAATATCTTGTTGAATTTTTTGTAGCCAACGACTTGCTGTAGCTTCATGTACCCCAAAAATTTGTCCTATTTGTTTTAACGTTAAGTTATCGTAATAATAATAACTTAGCACTAATTTCATACGAGAATCTAAGGTAGTAATGGCTTTCTCTAGTGCTTTATGTGTAGCAATTTGATAACGCTTTCCTATAGAAGGATTTTTTTCCGCTGTATGAGCAACAGCCGGTGTTAAGCGTTCAAAATCTTTTTCTTCTTCTGTTTGTACATATCTACCTTGTTTTCGATGACGATCAACAGAAAGTTGAAATAAAACCGCTTTTAACCATCCTTTTAGCGAACCTTTACCAGAATAAGAAGAAAATTTACTAACCCTTTTTCCTTCTACTTCTCGAAGTCCAAAAAGTTCACTCCATGCAATTTCCACTAATTCTTCGGCTTGAGTCTCATTTTTTGTTAATTGATGAGCAACTGCTTGTAAAAACCCCCTGTAATCCCGCATAAAATCTTCCCAAGCTGTTTCATCTGCTTCAGCACAAGCAACAGCAAAACAAAGATCCTGAGCATTTAATTGAAGTAAAAAGGCTATAATTTCTCTACTAGTAGCATCTGGAGAAGATTTTAGTAAATATCTAAATATAACAAAATAAAGAACCTCTGAAAATTTTTCTTTGGTTATTGAATACCTTTTAGTTATTGAGAAATAAATTTCTGTTATTTCTTTATTAAACCTACTAATAAAATCTTTTGAACTTGTTTGCACGTCTTATGCCCTAAGCTTACATTGGTTACATTTTTTAATCCTAAAATTTAACCTAGAATTAGGAATGTAACCCTAGGCTATTTTAGTTCTATCTTTGATTAGACTAAAATAAGAGTTTTATTTTTTCTATTCAATGCTTCCTTGCTTCATTTGTTTGTAAAAGATCAAAATTCTACCTAAATTTTCCTTTCTACTGTAAAAAAAATGTAAAAATTTTCCTTACGTGATCGGAAAATTTTTTGCTTAGCTAAGATCTTGATAAAAATGTTCATAGCTCTAAAAAGAACTTTTAAGAAAGCTTTTTTTCTATTCTTTCCTGTGAAAATCAATTGCAAAGCAATAAAAGCATATGCTAATCTCGATTTTGGTCTGAAAAAATATTTTCAACAGCTTAAATAACTGAAAATAAGCCTCTTAGTTCTTCACAACTAATATATTTTATAACATTAAAAAGCTGTTAAATTGCTGTGGAAATCTTATCTAAGAGTTAAATCTTTATCTCGTCTTAGTCTTAAAAATTAAACTATAAAAACAAATTATTAACCTAAAAATTACTTAGGTCATTGTGCAATGGATCGGATATAGTTTATGAACATAAAAAGTAGCCCAAATCTTTGGGACTCTATTCTTTCCTTAATTAAGGAAAAAATAAATCATCAAAGCTTTGATACTTGGTTTGAACCTATAACTTTTTTATCTAATTCCAATAATGTTATTTATTTAACTGCTCCAGACAAAGTATTTGAAAATTGGATTATAGAAAATTATAGCGAAGAAATATCAAAAGCTTTATCAGACTTAGGTCTTAGTAATTATCGTATTATTTTTAGTTTTAATGATAAAGGTAAACAAAGTAATAATTTTAGAAATAAGGATTTTTTTGATTCCCAAGAAAGTATAAAAGCTTCTCCATCATTAGTTTACAGTGGTTTTGATGATTCTGGATTAGATGAATTTGTTAGCACTAGATTTGTAGATATTGAACCCATTGAAACCCCATTAAATCAAAAATATTCATTTGAAAACTTTGTAGTAGGTTCTTCAAACCAATTTGCTCATGCTGCGGCGCAAGCTGTCGCCGCGGCTCCATCAAAAGCTTATAATCCTCTTTTTATATATGGAGGCGTAGGTTTAGGAAAAACCCACTTAATGCATGCCATTGGACATACTATTAGATCCCGTAACCGACACTTACGACTTGTTTATATTTCCGCAGAAAAGTTTATGAATGAACTAATTAACGCCATTCGTTACGATAAAACTTTAACTTTTCGTGAGAAGTATAGGTCAATAGACGTTTTACTAGTTGATGATATCCAATTTATTGCTGGTAAGGAAAGAACTCAAGAAGAGTTTTTTCATACTTTCAACGCATTATACGACGCACAAAAACAAATTGTTATTTCTTCTGATTGTCCACCTAAAGAAATTCCTACATTAGAAGAACGCTTGCATTCCCGATTTGAATGGGGTTTGCTAGCAGATATTCAACCACCTGACTTAGAAACCAAAGTAGCAATTTTAAGACGTAAAGCAGAACTGGAAAAAATTGATTTAGAAAATGATTTAGCTCTTTTTATTGCAAGTAAAATAAAGTCTAATGTTCGAGAATTAGAAGGCTCTTTAGTTCGTCTAGTCGCCTATTCATCGCTAAAAAAACAGCCTATTACATTACAACTGGCTCAAGAAGTATTAAGAAATATTATTGATGAAGATGAACGAGGAATTTCAATAGAAACAATTCAAAAAGTAGTGGCAAGCCATTATGGATTAAAGGTTAATGATCTAAAATCAAAAAATAACTCTCGTAGTATCGCAATTCCTAGACAAGTAGCAATGTATTTATGTAAAACATTAACAAAAGCTAGTTTGCCAGAAATCGGTAGAGAGTTTGGAGGAAAGCATCATACTACGGTGCTTCATAGTGTGAATAAAATAACTTCGCTATACCAAACTGATAAAGATTTCCACAGAGTTATCAACAGCTTAACTAGTTCATTAAAATAAAGTTATTTGACTTTTCCTATAAAGTTTTTTGGATCCCTTTGGATCCTGTGAAAAAAATTTTTGCTGTTAAAAAGGATCCACAGACGAAGAAGTTTTACACACTTGGATCCACAGCAGATCGCACAGCTTTTTATTGACAAAAATACTTTATTTTTCAATAAGTTAAAAAACTTTTTTCACATTTCCACAGGCTCTATTATTAATATTTGATCTATCTACTAAATTTTTAATTTTTTAGATCAAGAAATAAGATCTTATTAGGAAAGTAAATAATTTTTATAAAGTAGTTTAATTATTAAAACTTATTAAATTTTACTTAAAGGAGTAAAAGCGTGGAGTTCACGGTAAAAAAGAGCAACCTGCAAAAGGAATTGGGTTTTGTTCAAGGCGTAATTGAAAAGAAAAACACTATTCCAGCTTTGCAAAATATTTCTATTACCTCAGATGGTTCTGATGCAATTAAAATTATTGCAACAGACTTAGATGTCACTATTCGTTGCCAATGTGAAGCAGAAGTAAAAACGCCTGGCACAATGTTAATTCATGCAAGAAAACTTTTTGAAATTGTTCGTAATTTGCCAGATGCGGAAATACACTTAAAGAAAGATGAGCAATCCTGGGCCGAACTTCGTTGTCAACGTTCTAAATATCGCATTGTAGGCCAACCTGAGGATTCTTTCCCTACAGTCCCAGAACCTAAAGAAACAAAACTTTCTTTTCCTGCTGACAGGTTGCGTTACTTAATTGAACATACTATTTATGCTATTACACAAGAAGAAAATCAAAGGTTTGCTCTTAATGGTGCGCAATTTGTGTTAAGCAAAGAATCTGCTCGTATGATTGCTACAGATGGTCATCGCTTAGCTTATGTTGAACAAAAAAACTTTGTTCAAGATTTAACAGAAGATTTTAAGGTGCTAATTCCAAGAAAAACGCTAACAGAATTGCTAAAAATGCTCTCTGACTTTGCAGACACAGCAAACAAGGGTAAAGATGAAAAAGAGGCTCAAAAACAACCAGAATTTGTCTATTTTGAAAAAGATGATAACCATTTATTTTTTAAGGTGGGTCAACGCCTTCTTATTTCTCGCACTCTTTCAGGCCAATTTCCAAACTATGAACTAGTTATACCAAAGGAAATAAAACTTTCTATGGTATTTTCTACTAGTGATTTTTTATCTGCTATTAAACGTGCTGCTCTTATGGCTGATGAAAAAAGCCGAGGTATTAAATTGCGAGTGTCTGATAATTTAGCAGAAATAACTTCTCAAAGTAGCGAAGTAGGAAAGGCTGAAGAAACAATTTTAACTGATTATAATGGGCCTGAAATTAATGTTGGTTTTAATTCTTCTTACCTATTAGATTTTCTTAACTCTGTTGGGACAGAGGAGTTTAACTTAGAGTTTAAGGATGTTAACAGCCAAGCACAACTACGACCTAAAAAAGATTTAGGTCTTGAATATAAATATGTAGTGATGCCAATGAGAATTTAAGAAAACAGCTTAATTTTAACTATTTAATGTTACAGCATTGGAAGTTTAAGGGTTTTTTGCTAGAATTTTTGCCAAATAAATTATTTTTATGCTGATAAATTCCTAATATGGACATTGTAGGTAGGGCAGTTTGAATCTCCCAAACACGCTAACTATTACACGTATATTTCTTGTGCCAATATTGGTAGTAGTCTTACTAACAAATGTTGCAAGCAAGTTTGGTATGCCCCAACAAATTCTAGGTGTTTCGCTATTTTTAGCTGCTGCACTTACAGATTTGTTGGATGGATTTCTTGCCCGTCGACGTGGAGAAGTTACTACTTTAGGAACTTTACTTGATCCAATTGCAGATAAATTATTGATTTCAGCGGCTTTTATTTCCTTAGTAGAAACTCATGTTGCTCCTGCCTGGGCCGTAGTAATTATTATTGCTCGTGAATTTGCTGTTTCTGGCTTGCGTTCTATTGCTGCTACTGAAGGCTTTACTATTGCTGCTTCTAAAATGGGTAAACTAAAAATGGCTACCCAAGTTCTAGCCATTACTTTATTACTTTTAGGTACAGTTAATGGTTTACCTCCATCTGATAACCCAAATTTTGGACAAATTTTATTAGAGATTACTAAAACAAAAGACATTACAATTGACCAATTTCGCTTGTTTTGTTACTCAGCCGGACGTGGTATGCTTTGGATAGTGGTTTTTTCTTCGCTTTATTCAATGGTTGGCTATTTTTATAAATTTTATGGCAAAGTCCGAAATCGTTTTGAGGTACGCCAAAAAAGAAGACGCTTAAGAGAGTTGATGAGACGACGTAAGGAAAAACCTATTGCAGAAAATGATTTACCTATGGAAGAAAAAAATCTTTAATTTTTTACAATTTTGGCATATAGATGCCAATCTAAAAGTTTGGTCATCGATCACGCATTTTAAGGTTGGCATATTATTGGTTTTTCTAATTTACTTTTTTCTTTATACCAGCTTAATTTATTAGCTATTTCCTTTTAATGCTAAATAAATCCTACTCACTCAATCAAACGCGCATATTTATATTTGTTTTTTCTTTAATAATTAGTTTATTTAGCTATTTATATTTTTTTCATTTAGGTCTAACAAATCTTTATGGTGATGGGATTGCCCACCTAAATATTGCTCGAAAAATCGTAGACCTAGACACAACTAGTATTTGGCAACGTTATATTCAGCTTGGATCACCTTGGTTGCCACTTCCACACTTCTTAATGCTTCCTTTTATTTGGCATGACTATTTTTGGCGTACAGGCTTGGCTGGAAGTCTTGTTTCAATGATTTCTTACCTGATTTGTGTAATGTCTTTGTTTGAAATCGCTAATATTTTTGCTTCTAGTTATTTTAGGCAAGAACAACACTTGCTAGCAGGAATTTTAGCCGCCTTGATTTTTGCTCTTAACCCTAGCATTCTTTATCTACAATCTAGCCCAATGACCGAACTTCCTTTTTTAGCTACTTATGTTTTAGCTCTTTATTTGTTATTAAAATGGTCTTTGAGTGATTCAAAAAAATACTTAATCTTGTCAGCTTTTATAACTTCGCTTGCTACACTTACCCGTTATGAAGCCTGGGCAATGCTACCAGGTGCTGTTTTAGTTATTTCTATTGCTCAACAAGGGAATATCAAGGAAAGGGCGAAGTCAGTCTTTCTTTGGGCTGCTATAGGCTCTCTAGGCATAATCTATTGGCTTTGGCATAACTGGGCAATTTATGGTAATCCGCTAGAGTTTTATAATGGCTTTTATTCGGCAAAAGGTATTTATTTACGCTTACAATCTCGTTTGGGTTGGGCTGATTTTACTGTAGGCAATCTACCTTTGGCGAGTCTAGTTGCTATTGCTAGTTCTTTAGCCTGTTCTGGACTAGTTTCTTTGCTAGGAATATTTTCTTTTTTTTATACTATTTTTCTTATTTTTAGAGCAAAAAATAAAGAGTTTTTAATTAAAGTTTTACCCACTTTTTTATTAGTTATTCCATTTCTTTTTACTATTTATAGCCTCTACACTGGCAATATACAAATATATCCACTTAGCGCAATTTCTTTGCTTAATGTGCGTTATGGCCTAAACATCACATTAGCTTTAGCAATATTCCCTATTATTTTTCTAAAACCAGATAATACTAAAAAATTTCTTATTGTTTTTTCTCTAGTTGTGTTTAATTATTACTGGCTTATTTCTGCTGGAGTAAATCAATTAGCTGTAATTCAAGAACCTTATCGAAATAACTTTAATATTAGTGAATCTCGTGCGCGTAGAAAGCTGACTAATTATTTACTTACTCATCCACCACAAAAGAAAACTCTAATCTATAGCGGAGATCTAGCAGCAGTAATTGCTTTTAGCCGTCTTAAATTCCAAGATATTGTATTTGAAGGCATTGATGGTTGGCATTCAGAAAAAATTCCTGAAAATGTTAATACTGTTGTTGTCAAAGAAGGTGACTCTCTTTGGCAAAAGTTAGAAAAAATGCCAGATTTTCCCAAGGATTTCCAACTTATCTATGAAATTGGCCCATCACCAAGAATGATGGTTTGGCAAAAAATAGAGTCTGATAAAATAAATGATAAGTAAATAATTTCTAAAAACAGAAAGGCTCTTTTTACGGCTTCTTTGTCAAAAAAAGTTATTTATGCTGATTTTACCGATGCTGTTTCTTCACTAGAAGTAGAAACCTTGATTAGCAAAATGGATAGCCAAATAAAGCAAACATTCCCAGAAGTTAAAAAAGTATTTATTGAGGCAGAAACTTTTTCAAAGAAGGGCTAAATAAAAATAGCCCAAGAATTTCTTGAGCTATTTTTAACTATTAGCTAGAAGTAAGTTATTGATTCTAAAGAAGCATTAAAACCTTAAATGTCCTGTAGGGGCATTTTGTAATAACCCAGTCATGACAGGGCTGGGCGTAATTAGCAAAAATTCTATTCCAATTTTGGCACGATTTTGTTTAATAATTCGATGAATTTTTCACTTACGCTTGCACTCATATCTAGCACTTCTTGATGATCTAATGTACCTTCTTTTATGCCTGCTGCAAGGTTAGCAATGCAAGAAATTCCTAATATTTTCATGTGCATTTGTTTAGCTACAATTGCTTCTGGTACTGTTGACATTCCTACCGCATCAGTCCCTAGTACTCTCAGCATTCTTACTTCTGCTGGTGTTTCATAATTTGGGCCAGGTAATGCCGTATAAACACCTTGTTTTAAGTTTAATCCTAATGCTTGGCCTTCACTTTCTGCTATTTTTCTAAAAGGTGAATAGTAAACTTCTGTCATATCAGGAAATCTTACCCCAAAACGCTCATCATTTGGCCCTCTTAATGGATTTGCTCCTATTAAGTTAAGATGATCAGAAATAATCATAATGTCCCCAGCTTCAAATTCAGGATTTAAGCCACCTGAAGCATTAGTCACTACCAGGTTTTTAATTCCCATCAATGCCGCAACTCGAACTGGAAATGTAACTTCTTCCATTGTATAACCTTCATAATGATGAAAACGTCCTGCCATTACTGCCACCGGACAGCCTCCACAAAGCCCTAAAACCATTTTTCCTTTGTGTCCTATCACCGTTGGCTCAGGAAAATAAGGAATTTCATTATAATTTATTATTATAGCGTCTGATAATTTATCAGCAAAAGCCGCAAGCCCCGATCCAAGAATAACTAAGGTTTTTATATCCCATGTAGATTTTGATTTAATTACTTTTGCAGCTTCCAGAGCTTTTTCATAAAGGTTAGACATTTAATATCTCCTAGAAAAATTTATTTTTATTCAATAACTGAGAAATCAACATTAATAACATTTTTTGATTTAATTTCAAATGCAGCCAGACTTTCTTCCCCAGCCAGCGAAATAATAAAATAAACTGCATTTGGATAAACAGCCAAATCTATATCTTTAGTCGAAGGATAAGCAATAGATTTTACATGTGAATGATAAATACCTAATAAATCTTGTTTAGCTAAAGATATTTTTTTTAAGGCTAGCAGTAATTCTTTTGGGCAGCAAAATAATTTTTTGTAGGTTCTTCAGCACAATTTGCTAGCGGATAATATGTAGTAAAAAGTTTATCTTTTCCCGCAACTAGTCCGCAACATTCATTAGGAGAGGAACTTCTAGCATGTAAAATCATGGAGTTTCTAACATTGCTAAGTAATAAATACAAAGTATTTGCCTATTTTAAAAAAGTAAATTTTCCTTTTTTAGCATATAAAAGCATTTATAAGCAATTATTTATAAGTTATTTATATCTAGTTTTAGCAATAATTTTAGCTTAAAGTGCTATTTGTAGTTACCTAAATGACTTGCTTATGAAGTATAATGACTCTCTAGCTTCGATTGTTCAGTATTTTAATCTTTACCTAATTACGCCTTAAAAGTTTTACAAAAATTAACAGGAGTGGATTACATCCTAAAATATGGCTTGCAAAATTTTAATTGCAGATCCTAACCTAACTACTTATTCTGATTTACAAAGATTATTACATGAACAAGGTCATCAGGTCGAAACCATTAACAATGGTGAGCAAGTTTTGGCTAGAGTATTGGATTTTCAACCTAATATTGTTTTACTTGCGGTTATAATGCCTGGGAAACTAGGCTATCAAATTTGTGACGAAATCAAAAGTATTCCAGCTTCAAGAGATACTGCGGTAGTATTAACATTTAGTGAAGATGAACCTTTTGACTACCTAGAAGCCCGGCGCGTTGGTGCTACTCGCTACTTACCTAAATCTGTAGAACCTAATTTGCTAATCTCTCTCTTAAATTTTATTTGGACTGGTGTTGCTCCAATAAATGGCCTTGAACAAGAGTTTGATAACCAAACATTAAATATTTCTATAAAAAATAAAAATGAAGTAAATGAAAAAGTAGAAGAAATAGAAGAAATATATGATTTAGATGATCTGCCAGATATAGATATGGATATAGAAATAGAATCTTTAGATGATATGGATGAAGATGATATTCAAACTATAGAAGTAGAAACAGATATAGGTATAGATATTGAAGAAACTGAAGAAACACCAGAACCTATAGAAGCAAAATGTGAAATAGTATTAGAACAAAAGGAAACTCAACCTCAAATAGATTATAAATTTGAAGTACCAGAGGAAAAAGAAAATGTAGAAGAAGTATTAGAACCTGTTGATGAAATACCAAACTTAAATATTGATAAGGTGAATGCTTCTATAGAATTACCAGGACTAGAGATAGAATCAAAACCTATTCCAGAAATTAGTGATATAAAACGAGCAACTACCAGTAGACTTGCAAAGATTTTTGAACCTCAAATAACAGGAGAACAGTTTGAATATTTTCCTGATGATTCTGAAGACCCGCTGCAAATAAAACATTCATTAAATAGTATTGCTTGTCAGGAATGTGGCGCAGATGTGCTTCCAGAAGACGTTTTTTGCATTGAGTGTGGTGCTGCTGTTGATAAAACGGCTGTGCATGTACCTGAAACTAGCATTTGTAGTGGTTGTGGACAGACGGTTAGCTTTGGAGATGTCTTTTGTCTTAATTGTGGAATGGTTCAATAAAATCCAATTGTAAAAGCCTAGAAATAAAACACTAGGCTTTTACATTAGTTATTTTCCTTTTTACACACCAGCTAAATTACTGGGTAAAACAAAGTTACCTAGATGTGGGCCACTGTTATTTAATGTTGTGCGTAGTGCTAAAGACAAACAAGCACGTGTTTCTTCAGGCATAATTACAGCATCAACATAACCACGAGCAGCAGCATATTTAGCGTCTAATTGATGGTTGTAATCTGCTCTAACACTATTCATTGCTGCTTTTAGCTCTTCGTCTGGTTCTTTTCCTGCGGCTTTTAATTTATCTAATTGCCCACTAAAGAGAGCCATAACAGCCGACTCACCTTCCATTACTCCCATTCTGCCTGTAGGCCAAGAGAAAATAAAATCAGGGTCAAAACCTTGTCCAGCCATTGCATAATATCCAGCACCAGAAGCATGATTTACAGTCAATACTATTTTTGGCACTGTAGCCGTTGCCATTGCTTCTACAAATCTTGCTCCAGCGCGAATAATTCCAGATTGTTCAGCATCTACACCAACCATAAAACCAGACACATCTTGAATAAAAAGTAGCGGAGTTCCTTGACGGTTGCAGGTTTCTATAAAATAGGCTACTTTGTCGGCACTATCAGCATAAATAATTCCACCAAATTTAGGTGGTTTACCTTTTGCACCTTTAACTAAACCACGTTGATTTGTAATAATCCCTACAGGAATCCCACAGATACGAGCATGACCAGTAATAATTTCCTTGGCATAATCAGCTTGAAATTCATTTAGATAGCCATCATCTAAAATGCAATCTAGCAGCATTCGCATGTCATAAGGCAGGCGATGATCGCTAGGGATAATGTCATAAATATCTTTTTCAGGTCTTTTTGGTGCTTTTGCTGCTTCAATTGCTGCACGTGGTGGTGTTGCGGGAGGAAGATCTTTTACAAGTTCGCGTAATTTCAAAATGCAAGTTTCATCGTCAGGCACTCGATAATGTGCTACACCGCTTATTTCATTGTGCATTCGCGCTCCGCCTAAAATTTCACCGTCAACGCTTTGGCCTGTTGCACCTTTAACTAGATTTGGGCCACCTAACCCCATAAAGCTTTTATCTTCAACCATTATGATGCTATCGCTTAAAGCAGGTAGATAAGCACCACCTGCCACACATTGACCCATAACAGCAGAAAGTTGGGGGACTTTTAAGTAACGACGCATTATTGAGTTATAGAAAAATATCCTTGAGCCTCCATATTGACCGGGAAACACCCCACCTTGATAAGGCAAATTAACACCAGCAGAATCAACTAGATAAATAATAGGTACATGACAACGCATTGCTATTTCTTGAGCGCGTAAAATCTTTTTTATAGTTTCCGGCCACCAAGACCCAGCCTTGACTGTTGCATCATTAGCCACCACTACCGCTTCACGTCCGCAAACTTCTCCAAACCCAATAATTGTTCCTACTCCCGGGGCTTGACCATCATATTGGTCATAAGCAATAAGTAGCCCTACTTCTTGGAAATGACGATCCTTATCAAACAACTTGGCTATTCTCTCCCTAGCTGTTAGTTTTCCTTGTTGTTGATGCTTTTTGATTTTGTCTAGCCCACCACCTAATTTAAGCTTTTCTGATAAATCTTGTAATTCTTTGGCTAATTTGTGCATATTCGATGTAATTTCTTTTTCTGCTTTTTTTTGTGTCACAGCGTCAAGCCTCCAAGTTATCAAATTATTAATTGTTATAAAGAGTCTGATAAAATCCGAGATCAATAATGGGATCAAATGATCGGACGATCAAGGAAAACGATCACATTTTTAAGATCAAGTTCCTAAAAACAGATCAACGATCAAGAAAAATGATCGATTCAATGATCAACGATCAATAGTTGTAAAATACCGATATCTTATCTATTTTCAAGTATATATAAATAAATAAATTCTATTTCCAATTTAGATACAAACATATATATAAATTTAGATCTGTTAATTAGATCCGATCGTGATCGAAACTTTATCGATCACGATCGAGCAATCCTTAATCTCTAAACCTTTTAGTTGCTTTTTTTGCTACAGGGTTAACGCGATCTTTGTTTTTATCAAAGCCCCTTCTAGGCTTAAAGGATCGTTTTTCATCTGAAAATCTTTCTTTTCTAGCAGGCTTAAAATCTTTGTTTTCAATTTCAACCTCATCACGTCGTCTAGGTTTGAACTCTTGGCGAGGAGGACGGGCATCATCGCCTCTAGGTCTAAAGTCACGGCGAGGAGGTCTATCATCAAAGTCACGACGAGGTTTGTCATCAAAATCACGACGAGGAGGACGGGCATCATCGCCTCTAGGTCTAAAATCACGGCGAGGAGGTCTATCATCAAAGTCACGACGAGGTTTGTCGTCAAAATCACGACGAGGAGGACGGGCATCATCGCCTCTAGGTCTAAAATCACGGCGAGGAGGTCTATCATCAAAGTCGCGACGAGGAGGACGGGCATCATCGCCTCTAGGTCTAAAATCACGACGAGGTTTGTCATCAAAATCACGACGATGAGGACGGGCATCATCGCTTCTAGGTCTAAAGTCACGGCGAGGAGGTCTATCATCAAAGTCACGACGAGGTTTGTCATCAAAATCACGACGAGGAGGACGAGCATCATCGCTTCTAGGTCTAAAATCACGGCGAGGAGGTCTATCATCAAAGTCACGACGAGGTTTGTCGTCAAAATCACGACGAGGAGGACGGGCATCATCGCCTCTAGGTCTAAAGTCACGGCGAGGAGGTCTATCATCAAAGTCGCGACGAGGTTTGTCATCAAAATCACGACGAGGAGGACGAGCATCATCGCTTCTAGGTCTAAAGTCACGGCGAGGAGGTCTATCATCAAAGTCACGACGAGGTTTGTCATCAAAATCACGACGAGGAGGACGGGCATCATCGCTTCTAGGTCTAAAGTCACGGCGAGGAGGTCTATCATCAAAGTCTTTGCGTTTAGGGCGGAAACCTTCTTCCCGACGAGGGGGGCGGGCATCATCTCTACCTAAATCTATATCACGGCGTTTGGAATAGGCATCATCACCACGTTTAACAAGTTTGGGTGCTTTGGAATGGTCGCTACGCACTTTAACTACTTTAGGCACATCAACAGCATCAGCAACATCAGCAGCATCAACATCAACAGCGTCGGCAGCATCAACAACATCAACAGCGTCGGCAGCATCAGCAACATCAGCAACATCGGCAATGTCAACGACATCAACACCATCAACAACATCGACGGCATCAGTAACATCAACAACGTCCGTAACGTTCACGGTATCGGAAAGCTCTTTTTGTTCTGGTTTTCGCTCTGGTTTTCGCTCTATTTTTTGCTCTGCTTTTTGTTCTGCTTTGGAGAGGAATTTTTTTATTTCTCCAGGTGAAAGATGGCGAAATTTTCCTATAGGTAGATAGTCATCTGTAACATGACCTATTCGAGTACGTCTTAACTTGCTGACAGAATGGCCTATTTCATCAAACATTTTTCTAATTTGGTTATTTCGTCCTTCATAAAGGATAACTTCAAACCAACTATTGCCAGCATCACTTGTTTCTAGTCTTCTTAAGCTAACAGGAGCAGATTTTCTATCTTCAATAACAATTCCTGCTCGCAGACGATTTAATGCTTGTTCTGTAGGTGTTCCTTTAACTTTAACTTCATAAACTTTTGGAACGTGTTGAGAGGCACTAGTAACAATTTTAGTTAAATCGCCATCGTTAGTTAAAATAAGTAAACCTTCAGTATTAAAATCTAATCTTCCGACAGGATGCACTTTTGGCAAAGAATTAGGGAGTAATTCTGTAACTAATGGTCGGTTTTCTGGATCCGAAAGACTAGATAAATAGCCTTTAGGTTTATTAAGTAGAATATAAACTTTTTGTAAGTTTTCTATCTTAGGGTTAATTAGCTTACCACTAACTTTAATATGGTCGTGGTTGGGGTCGGCTTTGCTTCCTAGTTGGGTAATGACTTTACCGTTGACTGTGACTTCTCCAACTTGGATTAATTCTTCTGCTTTACGTCGGGAGACGATGCCAGCATTGGCAATAATTTTTTGTAAACGTTCTTCCATAAATTTAATTTGCTATTAATTCTTCAAAATCTTCAATGTTTGGTAGTTCTGAAAGGTCTTTGAGGCCAAATTGGATCAAAAATTCTTTCGATGTGCCGTACATAATTGGGCGACCGACACAATCTTTTCGCCCTTTGGGGACTATCAGCCGACGATCTAATAAAGTCTTTATTGCTGATGAAGAACTGACACCCCGAATTTCTAAAATCTCAGGTATTGTTACAGGCTGTTTATAGGCGATAACAGCCAAAGTTTCTAGTGCAGCTAAACTTAATTTAGCCGAAGGTTTAGCCTTTAAGTAGCTCCTTATAGCCTCATGATAAAAAGGGCGGGTACTAATACGCCAACCGTTAGCAATTTCCCGAATCTCCAAACCGCTAGCACGGGAATTAAATTCCTCAACTAGTTCTAAGAGTGATTGCTGGATTTCTTGAGGGTCTTCTGCTGGAAATACCTGACAAATCTCTTTAAGTTGGATTGGTTGATCAGCAACAAAGATTAGAGCTTCAATTATTGGCTTGAGTTGCGAGCGAGTCATATTTCTTTATATCTATTCTAGTAGCAATAATTTCTCCAAATGTCTCTGTTTGCATCAATCCTATAACGGACTCTTTTACTAATTCAAGTATAGCTAGAAATATAATAATAATTTCCGCTTTTGAAAGGGCTGCTTCCATTAAGTTAGTAACATTAATCTGCAAATGGTTTTTAAGTAAAGATTTAATTTCCACAATTTTTTGTGCTAGTGTAAGTTTATCATTAGCTATTTCTACTGCAATTTGTTCTTTACGCCGAGTCAGGATTTTTTGAAAAGCTGAAACTAGGTCAAACACGGTAGCTGCAACTTCTGGATTTTCTGAGTCGGTTTCTATTGCAGCACGGACAAAAACATTTTGTTCAACTTGTACACGTGACCAAAGCATTTCAGCAGCAGACTTAAATTTTTTATGCTCTAAAAGTTGTTTAACTAGCTCTTGGCGGGGGTCTTCTAGGTTTTCTAGCTCGCTACTCTCATTAATAACAGGAAGGAGCATTTTAGATTTAATATGAATTAAGGTTGCTGCCATTACCAAAAACTCACTAGCTAAATCAATATCTAGCTCTTGCATTAGCTGGATATACTTTAGATATTCTTCGGTAATATGTGCAATAGGAATATCATAAATATCAAGTTCTTCTTTTTTTATTAAGTAAAGAAGTAAGTCTAGCGGCCCTTCAAAAATATCTAACTTAATTTTATAAGGGGTGTTTGAAAAGGCATTAAGATCATTTACTAGAGATAGAGACACAGCAGATAAACTTCTCCTAAAAAATTACTTTATAGAGCTAAAAACTTTAGTGCCAAAAATAACACAGGGAAAAGCAGCGAAGAAAGTATATGTAAAGAGTCATTTACAATAACAAATAAAATTAAAAGCATAAAACCATAAGGTCTTAAACTTTCGTACATTTCCATAAGCGAAGGCGAAGCAATACTTAAAACACTTGATAAAATATGGCTACCATCTAGTGGGGGAATAGGAATTAAATTAAATATTGCTAAGGCAATGTTTATGATTAAAGCAAAAAGCAATAGTTTGCAAATTGCTGCATAAATTGGACTTGGATTTGTTGGAATTAATATTTCTGTAAGTCCACCATTAAGGTTAAAAGTAATAAGTTCTTGGTAAAGCAATATTTTTAATATAGATAGAGATCCAATAGCAATAATTACGTTAGCTATCGGGCCAGCAGCAGAAACTGCGATGTTAGCAATAGTTTTATCTCGCCAAAGTAGCGGATTGACCGGCACAGGTTTAGCCCAACCAATAACGGGAAGCGCAGTTAAAGCTCCAATTAAAGGAAGTAGCACGGTACCAACAGGATCCATATGTACTAAAGGATTTAGAGAAATACGGCCTAAATAACGGGAAGTAGGATCGCCAAACTTTTCTGAAGTCCAAGCATGTCCAACTTCATGCAAAGTAAGAGAAAAAACAAAAACTACATAAGAAAGTATAAAATTGCCAGGATCAAAATTCATAAATTTTCCTTCAAAAAAAACTTGGCTTCTTGCCAAAGTAGCACGCCGTTTTTATAGTGTCAACTTCAACGGTTTTGATAGTAAAAAAGTTAAATAAAGATGTATAAAGGTGGGAAAATTATGATTATTTATGTTTTAAGAGAGCAAATATTTTATTTACATGCGAGCAAGATGCTCGCGCTCCCAGTTAAGCTTAAGATAAATTAGAAATTAAATACCCTTTAATACCTAGGGCGACTCTATGGATTTCACTTGTGCTAGCTGTAATGATATGTCCGCTATCATCAAAAGCTAGACCAACTAAAGAATTACCAGCAATAAAAAGTTCTGACTGTTTATCGGGAGTAATTTTTACTATTCCACGATGACCATAAAGACTTGCTGCAACATATAAATTTCCATCTATGTCAAAAGCTAAACCTTGAGGACGACCAAGCCCGCTATAAAATAAAGAAGCGTCACCTGTTGGGCTAATGCGTGAAATACTTTCATAGCTTGATGCTGTTGGGCCGGTTACATATAAATAATCGTCCGGGCCAAAAGCTAAATGATAGGCAGAAACACTTGGCTCTAAGGTTGCAAATGTTGTTACTACGCCTTTTTTACTTACTTGGTAAACATTTCCTTGACGATCCCCTACGTAAAGATTACCTAGTTTGTCAAAAGCAATTCCTGTAGCAATACCCAAGTTTTTAGCAAAGGGTTCTGCTTCCTTAAAAGGAGAAATACAATAAACATTGCTGTCATGTCGGCTAGAAACATACATTGTTCCGTCTGGGTCAAAAGCAATTCCTGTAGGGTTTACTATATTGGAAAGAAACGGAGTAGTTTCACCTTTAGGGGATATTTTCCAAACTGACACAGGAACTTTTTGACCACGAGAACCAGAAAGCGTTGCATAAATATTTCCCGTGTCTGGGTCAAATGCTGGGTTGGTTACAGGATGGAGGCTGTCGGCTAGTTTTTCACCTAACTTAAAATCAACCGTGTTACTTTCTTGATTTCCAACACAAAGTTTAAGACCTGACACACAATCTTCTAGTTGTTGTGCTTCTGGTGCAGCAACAATTACACGTTTAGTAGACGCGCTAATTATTCGTCCTTGGCTGCTACCAAATAAAGCTTTGCAAATACGAAAGTTAGAAGCGTCAAAGTTTTCACAACTTATAATAACTTCCCCGCAGGTACTGCCGCAGCAGGCAAAACTTTATTAATTTTTGCTGTCATTAAAATAACTCTCCAAAACTTCTTAAATGGTTTTAATGTGCTTTAATCAAGGATATTTTGTTATATCACATTAATAACTTTTTGCTCAACCTATCGTCTACTAAGCTATTAACTAACTTTTTCATGAAAATATACTTCGGTCTTTCCCCATGAAAAATAATACTCACTTACTTTTATTAACTTAAAATGTGGTGAAATAATTGAGTCTGATAAGGTAATAAGTTTTATTCCTACAGGCAATAACTCTAATCTGTTTGTGATTTTAGCAAGCAATTCCTCTTGAAAAGTTGTTCCAGCTAAATAAAAAATTGTTCCTCGCCCTACTTGCTCAAGCGTTACCCAAGAAAGATTTTCTTTAATAAAGCGAACTTTAGTTAAACCTAGAGTTTTACTTATTACTTGCGCCCGTCTGATAAAAGTTGGAATTATTTCTACACCTGTTGTAGGGATTTGGAAATAAAGGTTAACAAAAATGGTAATAAGGCCACGACCACAACCTAAGTCAACAAAATGGTCTGTAGGTTGGATGTTGGCTTCTTCAAGTATTTTTTTATAGTTAAGCAAGGAGTTTCCCCATAAATTAGATTTTGAGCTAGTACAGGTGCGCGTTTACCTTCTCGTTTAGTGATTAAATAAGGGCCATCGCTTAGGTAAGAAAAAAATAGTAGTCCGTGAAGTTTCCACCACCAAAAATATTTACCAAAAAGTACTAATTCAATTAGTGATAGACCTAGGCTATAAAAAATGTTAATTATTCCAATAAAAACAAGATAAAGAAATTTCACGGATTTTTATGACCTGACATTTAGCTTACTTGGTGGCAGATATTTTTGCAATAATAACAAAGTGTTAATAATTAACCCCAACAATTTTTGCTAGTTTTGATGTTAATTGACTCTAGGAGGCAAAATGCACCCAAATGAAAAATTAATTGAAAAATTTTATCAATGTTTCCAAAAACGTGATTATAAAGGGATGAATGAATGCTATCACCAGGATATAGAATTTTCTGATGCTGTTTTTATTGGCTTGAAGGGTGAAAGAGCTAAAGCTATGTGGCAAATGCTTTGTGAGCGAGCAGCAGACTTAGAAATTAAAACTAGTGCTATAAAAGCTGACGATAACGAAGGCAAAGCTCATTGGGAAGCTTTTTATACTTTTAGCCAAACTGGGAATAAAGTCCATAATAAAATTGACGCAGTTTTCCAGTTTAAGCAAGGAAAGATAGTTAAACATACGGATAGCTTTGATTTATGGGCTTGGGCTGCTATGGCACTAGGAATAAAAGGGAAGATATTGGGATGGTTTCCACCTGTTCAAGCAGCTATCAGAAAGCAGGCTAGTGATAATTTAGAAAAGTTTATTAATAAAAATTCTAAGAGCTAGAGGAGTAGTTTCTCAGTTAGCATTCTTTTTTGGAGAAGTTATTTTTAGCAAGCTTTCTTTTAGAGCCAAAATGATGGCTAAATTTGGCTCTGATCCACTAAAATATGACAATTGTAGGGAAGAACTCTTGCTTTGGAAGATTTGGTCTTCTACTCATAACACTATCTTTTATTTTCCTGATGATTCTCCTGATTGGGTTGAGCCTAATCAATTGTCCAAGCAACCTGAATCAGTTCAACTTTCTTTCAGTTTTTTAAGTTCTCGGAATTTTTGTTGACCACTTTTTAAAACTTTTACGCCTTACTTAACAAATTTATAAAACTAATAAGGGGTAGAAAAATGAATAGTGGCTATCTGAAAATTAAACAGCGTGTGCAAGATTTCCCAATTTACCAACTTGGGCAAGAGCTAGTTGCGTCACCAACAAATATAAGATCCACTAGTTATCAAGAGGCACTAGATAAAATACAGGAAATTGAAGAATGTTATTCTGAAATCTTTGGCGGTGAAGAATGGCGTTTGGCTTACTACTGCACAGCCGAAGGTTATGGCAAGCGTTTTAGCTTTGCTGAGTACGAGCATATGATTCAACCCCTCTGTGACTGTGGTGCAGAACTTGCTAGTTGTTTGATAGATACGTCACTTGTGCAAGAGATCCTTGATAGGATGCAACAACATCAAGCCTTTCTCTTTCTTCACCATAGCTACACACAGATCACTGGCTTCTCAATAGGACTGTTGCTTGATTGTGCAGAGGTTGCCGAGCGTGCGATGAGCGATTGCTATAACCCTGAGATAAAGAGTGAGTACCTACACACACAAGTATATGCAGCACTTGATGAGTACTGCTATACACATGGAATTAGGGGTGAAGTTTTTTACGGTTTGTCGGGCGGGTTAGTACCAAAAGCGCGCACAGGTCTGGAACCAGTACTATACCTATACCGTTTCATGCTTCACCACGCATATCTATTTGGGCAGAAAGTCTTTTTTGCCGTAACCCATAAAAACACACCTATGCTCAAAATCGCACTGTTACTAGGTGCTGATATCATCTATGAGTTTGAAGATGGTAGCGTGATGATTGGCTATCATGACGTAACACCAGTTTTGAGTTTGTTGCAGAACCTGACCGCAAAAGAGATCAAAACCATAATGAGCGAGAATGAGCGAGAACTTGAAGCACTAAAGGCAAATAGGGTTTATTGGCATAACCCTCCTACAAAGGGTTATACTGTAAAAAATATACAAGCTAATTAAGCTAAAAACTGTAACTGAGAAATGTTGATAGCTTACCTAAAAATCTTCCGCGAGAAAGCCCACGAATGCGAGTCGTGTGGATGAATCGCGGCAGTGTTAGATATTAAGTAATAAAGTAAAATATCAAAAAAAGTAACTGCTAGACCTAAAGAGTTTCCTACTTCTTGTTAGCAGTTATATTTCTGAAATTGAAACTATGCAGAAAGAAGTTATGCAATATTTGTCTTCTCATGTTTCTTCTAATGCTGCTAAGCTATTTATTTAAATTAAAAGCTCCCAAGAATGCCTAGCACTTCATTTATAGGATAAATTGCGCCTTTATTTGGAAAGCAAATAATCGTCTTGAGCAACCATAACATCAAAAGCGCGTAGTCGAAGATAAGCAATAAATCTGCTTTTTTCTACTGTCCGCTTTTTGCTTTTTATGGTTAAATTGCCTTTTCTACAAAATTTCATTCTATACCATATAAATAAGGTCAAAATAATAATTTATGGAAATACCAAAAACATATGAACCAAAAGAAATAGAAAGTAAATGGTATCCTATTTGGGAAAGCAGGGGTTATTTTATTGCTCAAGCTAAATCAGAAAAACCATCATTTTGTATTTCTATTCCTCCACCTAATGTAACAGGCTATTTGCATATGGGACATGCTTTGCAGCATACCTTGATGGATAGCTTAACTCGCTGGCGACGGATGCAGGGCTATAATGCTCTTTGGTTGCCAGGCACAGATCACGCAGGCATTTCAACCCAAATTGTTGTAGAGAAACGGCTTTTAGCTGAGGAAAAAGTAACTCGTACCCAACTTGGACGAGAAGAATTTGAACGCCGTGTTTGGCAATGGAAAGAACATGCAGGTGGAACAATTCAACGTCAAATCCGCAAAGAAGGTGCTAGCTGTGATTGGACTAGAGAACGCTTTACTTTAGATGATGGGCTTTCTTTAGCTGTTCGTGAAGTCTTTGTTCGACTTTATGAAGAAGGCTTGATTTATCGTGGTGCCTATATGGTGAACTGGTGTCCTAAAGACCAAACAGCTTTATCTGATTTGGAAGCACCAAAAAAAGAAGTAAAAGCTAAACTTTATCATATTGCTTACCCAATTAAAGATAGCGAAGAAAAAATTGTTGTTGCTACCACTCGACCAGAAACAATGCTTGGTGATACAGGCGTTGCAATCCATCCAAATGATGAAAGATACAAAGCTTTTCATGGTAAGTATGCAATTTTACCATTAGTTGGCAGAGAAATACCTTTTGTTTGTGATGAGCTTGTAGAAATGGATTTTGGAACAGGTGTCGTTAAGGTTACACCATCACATGATCCTAATGACTTTAAGATGGGGCTAACTCATAACTTAGCGCAAATTTCTGTAATTGATAAACATGGAAAAATGACTGCTGAAGCAGGCGAAGAGTTTGCAGGTTTAGACCGTTTTGCTGCTCGTAAACTAGTCATAGAAAAGCTAGAAGCCCTTGAACTATTGGTTAAGGTAGAAGATTACACCCACAAAGTCGGACATTGCCAACGCTGCGACACGGTGCTTGAGCCGCTGATTTCTACACAATGGTTTGCAAAAATGAAAGGTATGGCTGAAGAAGCTATTAAAGCTGTACAAGATGGTCGGACGGTATTTATTCCTGAAAATTGGACTAAAACTTTCTATGATTGGCTAGAAAATATCCAAGATTGGTGTATTTCTAGACAACTTTGGTGGGGTCATAGAATACCTGCTTGGTATTGTGCAAATAATCATATAAATGTTGCACGTGAAACACCCACAACTTGTAGCACATGTGCAAGTACAGAAATTCGCCAAGATGAAGATGTGCTTGACACCTGGTTTTCTTCGGCACTTTGGCCTTTTTCTACTTTGGGTTGGCCTAATGAAACAGACGACTTAAAGACTTTTTACCCAACTACAGAAATGATTACAGGATTTGACATTATTTTCTTTTGGGTAGCAAGAATGATGATGATGGGCCTAAAGTTTATGGGAGATGTCCCATTCCGTAGGGTTTATATTACTGGTCTAGTTCGTGTTGATGGTGAAAAGATGTCAAAAATGAAAGGTAATGTAATTGACCCGCTAGATGTTTTTGACCGCTATGGCACGGATGCAGTGCGCTTTACTTTAGCTAGTTCTGTTACAGGTGGCGCAGATGTAGACCTACAAGAAGTTAAAAAAGGTGCTGATGTCCGCGAATATCCAAAAATGGAAGCTGCACGCAATTTTGTTAATAAAATTTGGAATGCTTCCCGTTTTGTGATGATGAACTTGGGCGAAACTGAATTTAATGCAGAAGCTTTTGGAACGGATCCTTCCCGTTACGACCGTTGGATTTTGTCGCGCTTAAACCGTGCAATTGAAGACACTAACAAAGCTTTAGATCAATTTAGGTTTTATGATGTTACACAAACACTTTATCACTTCTTTTGGAGTGATTTTTGCGATTGGTATATTGAACTTGCAAAAGTGTTAGTAGCAGCTAAAGAGACGACTCCAGAAGTTATACTTGCCCGTCAAAGAATTATGTATGTTTTAGAGAAGTCTTTGCGCTTGCTACATCCAGTTATGCCATACATCACAGAAGAACTTTGGCAAAGACTACCACACGAAGGGGAATCGATCTCACTTGTAGCATTTCCCGAAGCTGATCGTGAAATGATCAACGATCAGATCGAAGCAGAAATGCAAAATGTGATCGCGTTGATCACTAAGATCAGAAGCGTAAGATCAGAAATGAATTTACCTGTAAGTGAGTTCTTGACGATCAAGCTTGGGATCAAGGATGAAGCTTTGCAAAAGGTGATCGTAGAGAGTGAAGACGCGATCAAACGACTAGCTAGAGTAAAAGCGATCGAGATCAGATCTGATCTGCTGGTAGAAAAATTTTCTGCTCGTGCTGTGATCACAGGGATTGAGATCTCGATCCCATTGGAAGGATTGATCGATCTTGATAAAGAACGGGATCGTCTAAAGAAAGAGTTAGCAAAAATGGAGTCAGAAATTGAAAAGCTTTCTCAACGTTTGTCTAATCCAAGCTTTGTTGAAAAAGCTCAAGCAGATGTAGTTGCTCAAGCACGTAGCAGAGTAGAAGATTTAACAAATCAATGTGAAACCATCAGAGCAACTATGGCTAATTTATAAAATTTGGTTGGCTAGTTTTTTTGCTAGCCAACTTCCACCCAATCTATATTTTAATTATTCAGGGATTTATTAATGCAGATAGATAAAAATTTACTTTTTGATTCAATTACTAGTTTTCTTAGTGAAGATCTTGGACGTGGCGATATTACCACACAATCAACAGTGCTTGAGGCTACGCGGGGTAGAGGAAAATTTTTAGCTAAACAAGAAATGATTGTTGCTGGTTTAGAAGTTGCTGAAACTGTATTTACTTGTTTGGATGCAGAATTACAACTGGAAGCCTTTGTTTATGAAGGTGAACGAGTAAAAGCTAACACAGAAATTGCTCGCTTAGACGGGCCTGCTACAACCTTGCTAATGGGCGAACGTTTGGCGTTAAATTTAATGCAAAGAATGTCTGGTATTGCTACGCTCACAAGTCAATATGTTGCTGCTACTGAAGGCACTTCAGCTAGAATTGTTGATACACGTAAAACTATGCCAGGATTACGAATGATTGATAAATATGCTGTTTTAATAGGTGGCGGATATAATCATCGCTTTGGCTTGGATGATGGCATATTAATTAAAGATAACCATATTTTGCTAGCTGGCGGCATTGAAACGGCAATAAAACGCGCTCGTGAACGTGCAGGGCATCTACATAAAATTGAAGTAGAAGTAGCCAGCTTTGAACAATTAAACGAGGCTATTAATTTTGGTGCAGATATTATTATGTTAGACAATATGAAGCCTTCGCAGGTTAAAGAAGCTGTTGAAATTGTTAGAAAAAGCGAACGAGGAAAATATATCTTACTAGAAGCCTCTGGAGGCATCACTTTAGAAAATGTTGCTGAATATGCTAAAGCAGGCGTAGACCTAATTTCTATTGGCGCAATAACTCATTCTGCCCCGGCTGTTGATATTAGTTTTAAGATAGGCTTGGGCTATTAACTTGCTGTTTTTATGGTTGAAGAAACTCCAAAAAGAATTATTTCTAAAAATTTAGCAAGTTTTTCTGCAAAAATTTTTCATTTTGAGCAAATAGATTCAACTAACACTTTCCTAAAAAAATATGCTCAAAATGCCCAAATAGAAGCTAGTCAAAACCCTTTAGAAGGTGTAGGAGCATTGGCCGATATGCAAACGGCTGGACGTGGCAGAATGCAGCGTTCTTGGTATTCTGCCACTGGAGAAGGTTGCTATTTTTCCTTGCTACTTACGCCAAAACTTGATCTAAAAAGCTTTCCTCTAATTTCTTTGATGTCGGCTGTTGCTACAGCAGAAGCCATTATGGAAAGTTGCCCCGTTGCTATTGATATAAAATGGCCCAATGACATCCTCATAAATAATTGCAAAGTATCAGGAATTTTAATTGAAAGCTCTTTTAAGGATAGTAACTTAAATTATATTATTGTAGGCATTGGAGTTAACCTATCTCAAAAGTCTTTTCCTGAAGGAAATTTTAACCGCTTGCCAACATCAATTTATTTGGCTACAGGCTTAATAGTCGATAGAGACAACTTTTTGGACTTGCTACTTAAAAAATTAGATTATTGGTATCAAATATTGAACATTAAGTCTGATAATATTCTAAAAAGATGGGAAGAATTATCAAGTTTTGCTAAAGGTAAGAAAATAAAAGTTATATTAAATAATAAAGAAGTTTTAGCTGTTACAGATGGGTTATTAGAGACAGGTGCGCTAAAAATAAAAGATTCAACAGGTCAAGAAATAATTCTTTATGGCAATGAAATAACTAGCGAAGGGGAAACAATATGTTATTAGTGATGGATGTAGGAAATACAAATACTGTGTTAGGTGTTTATGCAGGAGATGAGATTGTAGCCCGTTGGCGGCTTACCACAGAGCGAGATCGGACTATAGACGAGTATGGTATTTTATGTCGTAATCTTTTTACTTTAGCAAAACTAGATTTTACAGCTATAAAAGCTATTGCAATTTCTTCTGTAGTGCCAACCCTAAATTTTACTTTATATAAAATGGCGATAACTTATTTTGAAATTGAGCCACTTTTTGTTGAACCTGAAAAAAATTCTGGAATTAAAATACACTATGATACACCTCAAGCCGTAGGTGCTGACCGCGTTGTTAACGCTGTTGCAGCCTTTCACAAATACGGAGGGCCTTGCATTGTTGTAGATTTTGGAACAGCAACGACATTTGACGCAATTTCTCCAGCAGGCGATTATCTAGGCGGAGTTATTACGCCAGGTGTTCAAATTTCTTCAGAAGCTTTATTTTTACGTGCTTCTCGATTGCCTAGGGTGCAGATTCGTCATCCTGAAAAAGTTGTTGGTACTTCTACAATTATGAGCATTCAATCAGGACTTTATTTTGGCTATATTGGCCTAGTAGACGGAATTTTAACTAGAATGATTGATGAACTAGGGCCACAAAAAACTGTGATTGCAACAGGCGGGCTAGCTCCATTAATCGGCAAAGGTTCGGCAATTATTGAAATAATAGACGATGATTTGCTGTTAGAAGGTCTTAAGCTAATTTATGAAAGGAACCAAAGCTAGAAAATCTTTATCCAACTCTATTGTGGAAATTTGCTCTTAAAACCTTTATAGAAAAGAGAGATTTTGACAATTAGGAAATTTTTGATTAAAGCTTTTATTATAACTATAGTCAAAGCAATAAGTTATATAAACAAAGCTTTTGATTTTCTTTGGTATGTTGATTGCTAGTTAGAAAAATAACTTTCAGCCTATAAAAGGAGGGGTTATGTTAGCCACAACTAATTTAATAGAACACAGGCGAGAAATCCGCGAAGAAACAAATACTCTAATAAAATTTAAAGAAGCCAATAATAAAAAAGCAGAAGAGCAATTTGCTGTAATTTTAGATATTACTGAACATGGAGCCGCACTATTCACTTATTCTTTAGTCCCACTAAAAAGCAAAATTATTATTGATAGAGGCAACAAAATTTTATTAAAAGCAGAAGTTGTTAGCGCAACACTTGATAAAGAGTCAGATATGTTTCGTTTAGGAGTACGGTTTATTAAGTAAATAATAAGCTGTACTTGTCTGTCTTAAAATAATTTAAGTAAATATGCTTGGCTGGGAGTGCGATGTCAAGCTTTTTGCCTACCTGCCAGTAAAATCTTGCGCTCCCAGTTATAGTAAACAATTGCAACGAAATTTAACCTCAAGACATTTTTATTTCTCAGCTTTGTATTGATTTAATACAGCCTGTCTAAAAAGCATACAATAACTTGCTTTAGATTTTACCTCTTTTTATTATTTTCAGCTTGGAATTTAGCTAATTAGTTATTAAATAAATAGCTTATAGAAAATCTTTATTTATGGCACACCATTTGATTATATCTAAGGGCAAGTAAAGATAAAAAATAAATAAATAAAATAAATAAAATAAATAAAATAAATAAACTTTTAATTTTCAAACAGTTATAAAAATTTTACTTAGGAGGTATCGCAATGAATAAGCTTTCTTCAGTAATCATTTCATTCATATTAATAATAACTGTAATGTCTCCAGCAATAGCTAGAGAAACAAAGCGACGTGATTCAAAAACTAGGACTGCTGCAAAAATTGGTGTTGGTACAGCACTTGGGGCCGGAGTTGGTGCATTAATAGGCGGTGGTCGAGGGGCTGCTGCTGGTGCGTTAATAGGCGGCGGTGCTTTAACAGCACATTCACTTGCTAAACGTGACTCTGGCTATGGTCGTAAAACCCGTATGGTTAGCACAATTGCTGCTGGTAGTCTTGTAGGCACTGGTCTTGGTGCTGCAATAGGTGGCAAAAAAGGTGCTGGAATTGGTGCTTTAATTGGTGGTGGTAGCTCTACGCTTTATGCTTTAACTCGTAATGACTTAAAAGCTCCAAGTCGTAACCCACAAACTCGACCAGTAAATTTTGCTAATAGGGAAGTACCTGCGCAAAATATTAGCGGTAATAATGCTAGTATTAATAATCCTAATCTAATTAGAAATGTTAATTTTAGTAATGATCCATATCAAAGATTAAGCGGCCCTCAAGGGGCGATGGTTGGCAGTCTGTTAGCTAATGGTAGTAATTCACTAGTGCAACTCTCTAATCCCTATTAACGCTGTTCTTGGAATAAGTCACCTTAAAGAAGGTTTTTAAGGTGACTCTTTTTTTCAGCAAAAAATAAAAATTAACTTTGGAGGATACCAAAATGAAATGGCTTAATAGTATTTGTCTGCTTATTTTTGTCTCTGCTTTGGCGTTAACAGGTTGTAGCAGCACACAAGCAACTAATGTAAAAAACACTAGTCCTAAAACTGAACCTGTTGTAGTAGCGGAAAAAATTGCTACACCAACAGAAGTTACTAAAAATTTCCTAGAAGCTGTACGCGAGCGAAATTACCGAGTTGTTAGAGAAAACTTATCTCAAAGAAGCCTAACAAACCTACAACAAGCTAGCACAAGTACAAACCTTAACTTAGATCAAGCTCTAAAACGCATTGTTGACCAAGATGCTCAAGGAATGTTAGCTAATAATGTAACATCATTTGATTTTCGTAATGAAACTATCTTAACAGATCAAGCTAGTTTAGAGGTTAAAGCTAGCAATGCGCCTAGTTATGCCCGAATTAGCTTAACGAAAGAAAATAATCGCTGGAAAGTAAACATAGATGAAACGACTACAGGGGAATAAATTTTAATACTTAAAGGACTTACTTAAAAATGAGGGGGATTTCTTAAAATGTCTATCAAATCTATTACTAGTTTAATGTTTGCACTAATGCTTTTTTTAACTTTTGCTCCAGCTTGTGCTAGCAAAAAATATGTCCGAACTACTGTAAATGAAAGGGTTTCGCCGATAGAAGGTCGGGCAACAGAGCTAGAAAGCGGTGTAAGAGGGCTAAAAGACAAAACAGATAACTTAGAAAACCAAGCAAATACTTTGGATACAACAACTAAAAAATTACAAACAGACCTTTCAGACTTAGATGAACGTAGCAGTCGTGGTATTGAAGATGCAAAAGAAGAAGCAAAACGCCAAGCTTCTTTAGCTAAACAAGAATCTCTGGCAGAAACTGCTAAGGTAGATGGCCGAGTAAATAAACTAGATAATTGGCAAGAGCAACAAATTATAACCATTAACTTTAAACTTAACCAACACACCTTAACAAATGAAAGCAAAGCAAAACTAGATGCAATAGTAAATGAAATTTTAGGACAAAATGGCTATATACTAGAAGTTAAAGGTTTTACAGATGCTACAGGTAGTGTTGATGCTAATCGTAAACTTAGCCAACTACGCGCACAATCTGTGTTTCAATACCTAGTAGAAAAAGATGTTCCGTCTTATAAAATAAATATGGTAGGTGTAGGAGAAATTAAACCTATTTCTGATAATAAGACAAAATCTGGTCGTGCAGAAAACCGACGTGTAGAAATTAGATTACTTGTTAATGAAGGCATTAAATCAGGGCAGTTAAATGTCTTGCCTTAAAGAGATTTTCTAGTTATAAAAAGCAAAATGTTAAAAACAACTGGGAGTCAAAGTTTCTCTCAGTTGTTTTTGATGTTCTAATATAAAGTTTATGTCTAAATAAAATTAGCAATTAAACAAGCGAAATTTATGAAATCTCTCCCCAAGATACTTTGCATAGATGATGACAACCTGATAACTAAAGCCTTGCGGCGAGTTTTAGTTAGCCTAAATTATGATGTGACAATAGCTGAAACCTTAACTAGTGGGATAAATACTATTAAGAATGATGATTTTGACTTGATTTTGACAGATCTTAATCTGCCTGATGGAGATGGTTTTGACATTATTCGTTTTGCTAAAGAGCATTGTCCTACTACAGAAGTTATTGTCATTTCAGCACATGGAACGCTAGCACGAGCCATTGAAGCTATTAAAATAGGAGCTTATTACTTTTTAGAAAAACCTGTTGATGCTGAACAGCTAGAACTACTAGTTAGCAAAGCTTTAGAACGTCGAATGCTAGTTGCTGAATCAGAAAACCTTAGAAAACAGCTTAGAAAAAATAATGAATATTATTCTATTATTGGTAGCAGTCAGGCGATGCAAGAAGTCTTTGAAACCATTGATTTAGTTGCTGGGACGGATGCAAATGTGCTAATTATTGGTGAATCTGGCACGGGAAAAGAACTTGTTGCTAATGCTATTCATTACAATAGTTTACGAGCTAAGAAAAGTTTTATTAAAGTAAATTGTGCTGCACTACCAAAAGACCTTTTTGAGTCTGAACTTTTTGGACATCTAAAGGGGGCTTTTACTGGTGCTGTAGATGCTAAACAAGGGCTAATTGGTGCTGCTAATGGTGGCTCATTGCTACTAGATGAAATAGGCGAAATGCCTATAGAATTACAACCTAAGCTGCTACGTATCTTAGAAAATCGTAGCTACCGCCAAGTAGGAAGTAGTAAGGAAATACCAGCAGATTTTCGTTTAATTTGCTCTACTAATCGAGACTTAAACCAATCTGTAGAAAAAGGCACAATGAGACAGGATCTTTTTTACCGTATTAATACTATTACTATAAAAATTCCTCCTCTAAAACAGCGTTTAGAGGAAATACCGCTTCTAGCAGAAACTTTTATCAAACGTTTTAATGAAAAATACCAAAAGAAAATTGTAGGAATTACACCTGATGCTTATGAGCTAATGTATAGCTATAGTTGGCCCGGTAATGTTAGAGAGCTACATAATGTTTTAGAAAGAGCCGTTTTGCTTTGTCGTGAAGAAGAAATTCGCCCTGCAAATATTTATTTAGAGCGAATGTCAGAAATTGTTAACAGTAACGTTACTAGCGTAGTGGAGCAAAAAAGCTCTATAGATGATTTAGTTTTTAGTAGCAAAGAATTAACAAATTTTTCTTTGGATGAAATAGAAAAAAAAGCGATTTTATATGTTTTAGAAAAAACTAATTGGAATAAAGTTGCAGCAGCCAAAAGCTTAGGTATTTACCGAGCTAGGCTTTATAGCCTTATGAAAAAACATGGTTTAACTGATGAAACGGATGATAGTTCTTTAGAGCAAGAAAGCTAAAAGCTTTTAAGTTATTGGCAGTTCTATATTTATTTGACTACCTTCGCCTATTTTGCTATTAATTTGAACGCTACCTTTGTGCATTTCAATAACTCGTTTTGCTATGCTCATTCCTAGACCTGTACCAGTTGGTTTAGTGGTAAAAAATGGCTCAAAAATTCTTGCAATTGTTTCCCTAGTCATTCCTATACCAAAATCTGTAAAACTAATTAAAACCTTATTTTCTAGTGATTTAGTAGCAATAATAATTTTTCCTGCCTCTTTACTTGCTTCAACACCATTAACCAAAAAATTAATAAAAGCTTTGCCTAATTCATGACTATCGGCTTTTATTAAAGGTAAATCAGACTGAAACTGACATTCTACTTGAATATTTTTTTCTTGGATTTTGTCTTTAATAAATGCTAACTGTTCTTCAATATTAAGATTTATATCTATGTTAGAAAGCATTAATTCTTTTGGACGAACAAAAGTAGATAGCTCAGAAATGGTTTTATTAAGTCGGTCAACGCCGCTTTGAATTTCAGAAATTACTTCTATAGCTTCTTCATTTTTAGCAATTGTACGCCCTAAATAAGTAAGGTTTAGTTTTATACTGCCTAAAGGATTTTTTATTTCATGTGCTACCTGTGCGGCTATTTGTCCAATTGCAACTAGGGCTTGGTTACGGGTGCGTTCTTGTTGGGCTAGTTCCATTTCTGTTACATCCACTAGTATTAGAATAAATCCTATAGGCTGCTCATTAATTTTAAGTGCTGTTATATATAAATCTGCTCGTAAAAGCTTATCATTAGGCATTAAGTTAATTCTACCGCAGTAATTATTATTGATAATATTGCTGTTTTCATATAATTCAGTGATTTTTTGATAAAGTTCTGCTTCATTTTTTAAGAAATCTTGATAGGAACGACCTAAAACATCAGGTGTTAAATTAAATAAATTGTAAAAAGCTTGGTTTGCGCTAGAAATACTTCCGCTTGTATCAAGTGTAAATAAAGCATTTACTACACCATTGATAATATTGCGGTTAAATTCGCGGGCCTGACTAATTACTCGAAAAGATAGTTGTAATTGCCGGAGTCGCTTTTGGATTTCTACTACTGTTAAACCTGCTACGATTAAACCTACAGCGATGCTAACATTAGTAGTAGTATTAATAGCTTTTTCTGCATTTAGTTGTAGGGCATTGCTTTGATCTGCGATCTTTGTTCTTTCTAAACGGATTTTTTTTACTACTTCATCAAGTTCTTTAAAAGTTTCTTGTTGGTGGGCTAAACCATTGATTTGAAAGTAGAAAGGATTAATAGCTGTTTTAGTAAATTGTGCTAGGGATAAATTAAACTTTTTCCATTCATCAGTTTTGCTAATACTTGAATCTTCTATTGTTTGTAGTTGTTTTTCTAGCTCAGAGTTAAGATTAGTTGGAAGTGCAGTAAATTGTTTTATGTTGGGGTCGGCTCGTCTTAATCTAACTATGTCTCGTGCTTCAAAATAAATTTCAGAAATTAGTTCTCGAATCTTAAATATTGTATTAAGTTGATTTATATGATCTTGCTCTAAATTGGTAACAGAACTTCTAATAAGGCTAACTTGATAAGAACTTATAAAACCAGAAGTTATAATAAGAGAAAGTAATGTAGCATACCCAATTATTAAAATTAGCGAGATCCCAGAGCGATTATTAGGATTAGGTAATTCTTTGGTTAGCATAGCTTTATAATCTCCGGCAAAGTCCAAGCAACTTACCTGATAAAATGAACGATAATTCAGTCAGTAAAATCCTTTTCTTAGGTAATTTAATTGATGACTGATGAAAATTTGGTTGATGAAAGCATCCCAAGCCTTAAAAATCTAGCACAAAAAGCTATTGAGCCAGTAGATATTGCCCGACAAGTCTTAGTTTGGCAATGGATACTTGATCCAAAATCAGTTATTCCACCCATAGACCTAAGTAAAGAAGAATTAGTAGAAGTCTATTATCGCAATCGTGAAAGTTTAACTAATTTTACTAATGCACTAAATCGAGTAAGTCAAAGTCAAGATCAAGTTAAATTTATTTAAGTTATTATATTGCAGTTATTTGGAGGAGTTGTGGCAATTAATTTTAATAATATCGGCAGAATGTTGGATTTACCTGTTAATCAGTCTGATAATAAACCAGCAACACAAAACCTTAATCAAAGCTCTGGGGTTGACTCTATAGGTTTTCTACCTAAAGTTAAAGATATTCTATCTTTAGGATCAAAACTTTTCCCTAAATTAAGCTCAAATACTACTAGTTTAACACCAAGAGCAGGATTTCCTGAAAATCCACTTTCCTTTGATAACTTAAAGTATTTATTAAAGTTAGTTGCTGGAACAATTCCACTAACTAGCAAATTAACTCCAGACTTAAAAAATGATGGCAAACTTGAGCAATATCCTAAAGGTCAAAATCTTCCTACTGTACCAAAAGTTTATGCTGTAAATGGTATTGCTACAAATGAACTAACTCGTGCAGATATGGGTAATAAAACGGCGCAATTTCTAAATAAAAATGTAAATTTTATTAATAATTCTACTGAAGGCCCAGCAATAGACCTACTCCAATGTGCTAAAGAGCTATTCTTAGGGATTCCAACTAAGCCAACAGAAACATTAGCCAATGCAATTTATAAAGATCTAACTAAAAATCCTCCTGAAAAATTGCAATTAGTTGGTTATAGCCAAGGTACAATTATGACTACACACGCCGTTTCACTTGCAATTACAAAAATGAAAGAAAATGGCTATAGCGATAGTCAAATTAAGCAGTTAATGAGTGAAAATGTCCGAGTTGCTTTAACAGGTTGTCCAGTAGACCTAACAAATCCAGGTCATGTTGTTGGCAACGTCCCACCCGGCCCACGTACAGCTAGCAGCAAAACCATAGGCGATTACTTTACAACTGAAGATATTTTTCTATCTGGAAAAGGTGAGCCTTATGGAACAAAAATCAACCGCGAACAAGGGCCAGGTGAATTAAGCAGACCTAATTTTGAAATGCTTAGACATGATAAAGATGTTGTTGCTACAGTAATTCATGATTTTGGCGCAGATGATATTCAAAGCTTAAAGAGCAATCCAGGAAAATTCTTAGGAAAATTAGGATCACAAATTCTTAGTCAAACTCTAGCTTCTGTACGTGACACATTAAACCCATTTGGTTATCATATGTATGACAATGTTTACTTAGCTTATATGGTAGACCATAAGTTAGTTGATTAAGCTAAAGTATTTAATTACTAGAAATTTATTTGAAATTTTATGAGTGCGGGCAAGTTGCCCGCGCTTGTGTTTTGAGGACACTAAATTAATGGCAAATAAAGAGTTAACGCAAATGTTAAACACCTTGAGACGTTCCCTTCCTCGTCCCTTGCAACTTCATTCAACTGCTAAGGCTGCAATGTCAATGAGTGATGAGCAAATTTATGCTTGTAGTGCTTTAGCCTGCCAATTAGCCGAGCAAGGAAATATCATAGATGCAAAAGATTTGCTTGTTGGACTATCTGTAATTGACCCAGAAAACACCTTTGTACATAGTTGCTTAGCCGCGCTTTATATGAGAATGGAAGAAAAAGACTTAGCCGCAGGGGAATTTTTATATACACTTCAACTTAACCCACAAGACATTGCTGCCACCACAAATTTAGCAGAGCTTTATTTTGAAAATGGTAATTTAGAGGAAGCTAAAAAATATTTAGACAAATCCATTTTACTAGATGAAACGGGAGAAAATCCTTTTGCTAACCGTGCTAAAGCTCTAAAAGAACTACTTGTTAACTTAGAAAAAGAAAAATAAAATTTTTATCTTAAAACTTGCCAATTAAAGCTTGAATTTTCTGTAATGAGTCGGCAATAATACACTTAAAAAAAACTATAATTTATTAATAACCAATTGTTTGCCCCAAAACTCGGCAGACCAACCTAAAAAACCGATCTTGCATCCTACTGCCGCTAACATTTGGTCAGCCAACTACTTATAAAAAGTGCTAAAATTTTATAAGATGAACTCTTAATAGCTTTGTTTGGTTTTATTTATAGCTCCATATTATTTTAGTTACATTGTGAAACTATTTATTTAGAGAAGCGTTTTTGGTTTGTCCCTAACAAACAAAATTATCAGCAAACATTCTTGAGGTAATGAAATGGCTTCTATCTTTCCTATTAGTTTGCCCAACTTTCTAACCCAGTTTAAATGGCTGGATTTGTTGGACATTCTTATAGTGTTTATGCTGGTATTTGAAATACTAAAGTTGCTTCGCGGGACTCGTGCAGTACAAATTCTATATGGAATTTTGTTTTTTACTTTTCTTTATGTAGTTTCAGGCTATTTTCAACTACAAACGGTGCAAGTAGTTGTTAGAAATGCTGTCTTATATTTAGGTATTGCAATTATCGTAGTATTTCAAGCAGAAATACGTACAGCACTAGCCCATTTTGGTAAAAATTTTCGTCTTCCTTCTCTAGGTTTTCGCGCTAATCGTGATAGCAAAAGCAATAAAGAGTTTTATGATGAGATTATTTTGGCGGCTACTTCTTTAGCTTCTGAAAAAATAGGTGCTTTAGTTATTGTTGAACGTAATGTTGGGCTACAAGACCATATTAACCGGGGCGTTAAGCTAGATTCTGTTACAAGTTATGATTTATTGGTGACAATCTTTAATCCTAATACTCCACTTCATGATGGTGCAGTAATAATTCGTAATAACCGACTTGCTGCTGCTAGTTGTTTTTTACCTCTAACACTTAACCCACGACTAGCTAAAGAACTAGGCACAAGACATCGTGCTGCTATTGGTATTACAGAGGAAAATGATTCTATTGCTATTGTTGTATCAGAAGAAACGGGTGTAATTTCTTTTGTTGAACGTGGACAAATTATTCGTAATTTAGATAGTGGTAAACTACGAGCTATGCTAGTTCGGGCTTTAGAGCCTCAAAAATCTAGTAGTCGTAATGGCTTAGAAGCTTCATTTTCTCCAGACCTAAGTGCTAACCCTTTAGATAAAAGTTTATCAACTAATCCTGCTAAACAACCTGTTTTTAATGCACGTCCTTTTGCTAGCAAAGATTAATGGGAGGTATATAAAAAGTGCAGCTATGGCAGCAGCTATCAGAATTAGTTAGCTCTATTATTGGTGTGATTGGAAATCTTTTAAGACAATATTTTTATGAAGATAAAATCTTAACCATCATATCTCTATTAATAGCTGTTGTTTTATGGGGTGCAGTCTCTAAACAAGAAACTATTTCTACTACTTTGCTTGCTGTGCCTATTGAATATATAGATTTAACTCCAGGCTTAATAATTGCAGATGATTACTCTATTAAAACTGCTAATATTCGTATAAAAGGGACAAAAGAAATAATAGAAAATTTAAGAGCAGATCTTTTAACTGTTAGGGTTTCGCTTGCAAATATCAAACCTGGCGAAAGAGTAATTCAACTTTCAAATACAGATATAATTTCTCCTCAACCTATTGATGTCATTAGCATTGAGCCTCAAAGGACAAGACTAACTATTGAACATATTGTTGAGAAAAAAGTTAAAGTTGTGGCACGTTTTACAGGTAAAGTTCCTGAAGATTATGAATCTACATCGGTTTCCGTTAACCCAAGTGTTGTGACTATTAAAGGGCCAGAAAGCCGCGTCAATAATATTGATGAAGTCACAACAGAAACGATTTCTTTATCTGAACATCGTATTAGTTTTATTGAACGTCCTAACTTAGATATAAGAGATCCTAAAGTAAACATTATTGGTTCACCTGAGATTGAAGTTAGGGTAGATATCGGACAAATTCGTATTGAAAGAAAATTAACTAATATTCCTGTACATATTTATCCTAGTGAAGAAAAAGTTAGTGTTAGTCCTTTAACAGTTACGGTTGATTTAGAAGGTCGAAAATCTATAATAGAAAGTCTTTCACCTGCTAATGTTTCAGCAATAATAGAAGTTAAAGATTTACCAGACACTTCGGTTGCAACACCAAGAATTAATCTTCCTCCCACAGCAAGTAACGCTGTCACAATTATAAAGATTGATCCAGAGCAGATTTCAATCAAAAAACACCGCTAGTAATTAATAAAAATTTTTAGGAGCAGTTAAAAATGCCAAAATTTTTCGGCACAGATGGAATTAGAACTAAAGCAGGAGAATTTCCACTTACAGAAACAGCACTTTTTACTATTGGTCAAGCATTAGGCGAACTTTTAGAAAATCGTCTTAACCGTAAAGTTAAAGCTATAATTGGCCGAGATACTCGCGCTTCAGGTAGCTGGATTGAAACTTCTTTAGGCAATGGGCTAATATCTGTAGGTGCTGAAGTTGTTTCAGCAGGCGTTATAACAACACCAGGCATTGCTTATTTAACTAAAAATTTTGGTTATGATGTTGGAATTGTAATTTCTGCTTCGCATAATCCTTATGAAGATAATGGAATAAAAATTTTCTCTCCTTCAGGTCGCAAATTTGATGAACATGATGAAGAATTTATTGAATCAAAACTACTTACAAGTCAGCCTATTTTAGACGATAGCTCACTAAATCCTATTAATTTCTTAAGCGAACTTCCTATTCATTATTTAGATTTTCTTAAAAAAGAAATTGCTCAAAACTTAAAGCTTTCAGGTCTAAAAATCGCGTTAGATTGTGCTAATGGTGCTGCTATAAATTTTGCTACAAAATTATTTCAAGATCTTGGCGCAGAACTTGTTTTAATAGGTTGTCAAGCTGATGGGCAAAATATTAATGAGAATTGTGGATCTCTTCACTTAAATAACTTAAAAGAATTGGTAAAAAAAGAAAACTGTTCTCTAGGCATTGCTTTTGATGGTGATGCTGACCGCACTTTGCTTGTTGATGAAACAAGCGAAATAGTAGACGGGGATCGAATCCTTTATATCTTAGCTAGACATTTTCTAATCCATCAAAACTTAAATCCCAAATTAATTGTTGCTACTGTTATGAGCAATTTAGGCTTAGAAATTGCACTAAAGAACCTAGATATAGATCTAAAGCGTACCGCTGTTGGGGATAAATACGTACTAGAAGAACTGTTAGCAACAGATTCTATAGTTGGTGGTGAACAGTCTGGACATATTATTTTCCCTCATATAAGTCTTGCTGGAGATGGTATTGTTACAGCCTTACAAGTTTTACATGTGCTAGCTAGCAACCCAACAAAACAACTAAGCGAGTTAAGCAGGGATTTTATTACATTTCCTCAAGTATTAATTAATGTCAAAGTTAAAAGTAAACCTGCTTTTTCTTCCATTCCTGCAATCGTTGACGCTGCCAAAAAAGTAGAAAGTGAGTTAGCTGGTCAAGGTCGGCTACTACTTCGCTATTCTGGAACAGAAAATTTAGCTAGGGTAATGATTGAAGGTAAAAATTTGTCAGAAATTACTGCTCAAGCAGAATACTTAGCTAAAATTATTCAAGAAACAATTTAACTATTATTATGAGTCAATTAATACCAAAAGAAGTAGGAAATCCAATTATTACAATAGTTGGGCCAACTGCCTCTGGCAAAGTGCTTTGGGAATAGCTTTAGCTAAACGTTTAGGTGGGGAGGTTATAAATCTTGATTCTGTACAAGTTTATCAAGGTTTATATGTTGCTACAGCTAAAGTTACTAAAGAAGAAATGCAGGGCATACCACATCATTTAATAGATATTGTCGGCCCAACAGAAAATTTTACTGCTGGAAAATATGCACGTGCTGCTACAACAAAAATTGCAGAAATTGAAGAGCAAAATAACTATGCTTTACTAGTTGGTGGAACAGGTTTCTACTTGCGTGCTTTGCAAGGTTCGTTATTTGACGAGCAATTAACCACAGACCTAAAACTTAGAGAACGACTAAAAGCTATTTTGACCAAAAAAGGCCCAGAACACATATATAAAATGTTAATGAGATTTGACAAAGTAGCAGCCGCTAAAATAGCCGTTAAAGATTGGTCAAGAAGTATTCGAGCCTTAGAAGTTTATTTTCAAACCAAACGTTCCATAACTGAATGGCAACAAAAAATGCCTGAAGCTTTGCCATTTGTTAAGCGAATTTGTATTTTTGCCCTAAACCCTCCTAGAGAAGAGCTTTATAACAAAATTAATACTCGTGTAGATAAAATGTTTAACGATGGATTAATTGCTGAAGTAGAAAATCTATTAAAATGCGGTGTTCCACCAAATGCAAAAGCTTTTGGTGGTCATGGTTATCGTCGAGTAGTTGAATACCTTCAAGGCCAGCGTAGCTTAGAAAGTTGTATTGAACAAACAAAACTTGATACTCGCCATTATGCTAAACGCCAGCTTACTTGGTGGCGACACACCAGCGGAGTAAATTGGCTAAATGCTTTTGGAAATGAGGAAAAATTAGTCTCAGAAGTATTAAAAATAATAGGAATAATCCCACATTCATAAACTACTAGGATCAATGCCTAAAGCTTTTAATTTTGCCAACAAAGCTTCTTTTTCCTTATTAGCACTAACAAGCTTTTCAGCTAAAGCTTCTTTTTCGGCTTGCGCTCGCTCTAAAGGAGTAGGAATAAGATTAAAATGTTGATCATACCAACGAAGCCAGATTGTAGAAGCCTTTTCATAGTAGCCAGTCCATAAGCCTAAATAAAGCTCAACATCAGGCAAATAGTAAAAACCTTGGCTGTTAGGTAAAAAAGAAATATATCCATCACTACTTAGCTGAAATGCTAGTATTTTTTTTGTTAGATGATCATAAGTAAAATAATAGGGTACTTTTAGGATAGATTCGTAAACTTCCCATTTGGGCGGGATTTCTTCTTCTTTACCTTTTCTGCTACTTTTTTTAGCTCTAGTAGTTTTGCCTAAGTCCTCATTTTCAGTGCTAGGGGAAAGAAGTTCAATTATAACAAGCGGTGTAACTTGTTCTTGCCAAACGACATAACTTAGGCGTAAGTCTTTATCTTCATAGAGGTTAGGAACACCAACGCTAGCAAACCAATCAGGGCGTTTATACCAGCTTGGATGATTTACATCAAAATAAAGATTTAAATCCGTTGCTACAAATACCTCATTTGGTGAATAGTTAGGGGTTGAAATGTTTCTCTAAGAAGCTGTGATTGAAAAATATGAAATATGTCTGGCAATCCGCTTTCTCCTACTTCTTCGCTAGGTAAATCATACATTGTTGGCAGATTTTTTTTGTCCAACACATTGTTTTCTATTCTTATTTTGCTCATATGTGTTTCTTCTTATGATCTATTTTATTTTTTGATTATATTTCTTACTTTGATTTCCTGCAACGATCTAAAAAAAGGATTTAATTTTTTCTTTTGCTTAGAAATTTTAAGTAAGCAATTTCGCAAGCTAACCCAAAAGTTACTCCTACAGTATAACAAACTAAATCACTCCATAAAAAACCGCGTCCAAGAATTAAACTTGCTAGTTGGTTACGTCTTAATTCATCGATCCAAGGAGAATGATAAAGCTGTGTGATTTCAATAAAATAGCAGAAAATAAGCGTGATTAAAAAGTTTTGCCAAATTTTTGCTTTTGGAAAAATTACGCCTACAAAACAAAAAATCGTCAATGCCCAAAGACTATCACCTACATAGAGATTAACAAATGAAGGTAGGAAACTTGCAAACTTACGGGAAGCTAGCCCAAGGATAATTACTAGCAGCGTCAAAAGTAAATAAACAAAACGGTTTCTTTTGATGGATTTGTTAATTAACATCAATTAAATATTTTTAGTTGCGTATTTTTACTTTAACAGATGTTGAAAGCAATCTGTACAACCATCATTTGGAGCAGGTTTTAAGCTTAAAACATTGCTAATAACATTATAAACATTGATATTTCTAAAAGGAGGGGCGACTAAGTTTTTCTTAAAAGCGGGCCCGTGAAGAATAAAAATTCCTTGCATTGAGGGCAAATCTGGATCATAGCCATGTGTTCCACCACTGGCAAAGGTACGCCCTAAAGATTTCATAATCCCATGTGTTGTTATAAAGTAACCTTCATCAGCAATTGCAATAAGAGGAGGGATTCTATCATTATTACGATAATGATATTTTTCAGGAAGTTCTTCTTTAAGATAGACTTTTAAGTTTGGATGAGATTTTAATAATTTTTGATGAACTTCTTTAAGCTCGTCTTCTTTAGGCCAAACCCAGGCTAATGGCGACTCTTGGACGACTTTAATTTTTGATAAGTCTAAGTAATCGTCCAGATAAATTGCTCTATCCTCTGAAAGTTGTGCCATTCCATGATCAGAAACAATTACTAAGTTTACTTGCTCAAAAATACCTCTAGCTTTTAGTCCTGCGATTAAATCTTGCAAAGTATTTTCTATTAAAGAAAGACCCTCTTTGATTTTTGGCGAATCTGGGCCATTGTCATGACCAATTTCGTCTATTTCTTCTAGATATAAAGTAATCAATGTAGGACGTTTTTCTAGTGGAAGGTCTAGCCAAGTTAAAAGATGATTAACTCTATCACGGTAAGACATGCTTTTATCATAAGGAAGCCAATGATTGGCATTACGTCCGTTTGTAGTTTCTGAACCGGGCCAAAAAAGAGTTGCGCTAATTTGGCCTTGAAGTTGAGCCGTAATCCAAATAGGTTCGCCACCCCACCAAGCAGCGTTTTGAATTTCTTCTCGGTCTGAGCCTGGAAAATATTTATTTAATTTTGGGTCATACATTCTATTTGACACGATGCCGTGATGCTCTGGGTATAGACCTGTAACAATTGTGTAGTGATTAGGAAATGTTTTTGTAGGAAATACAGGAATTAAAGCCTCACTTCTAACGCCGTCTGAAGCTAGTTGATAAAGGATAGGGGTAGTATTTTTGTTAAGAAAATCTGCACGAAAACCATCTAAGGAAATTAATATAACTGTAGGTTTTAAGTCCGCAATTTTACCTTGAGCAGGTTTAATATCTGCTTGTTTACAACTCCAAAATATAAAAAATAGCCAGAGGATTAAAAATTTTTTGGCTAAAATTTTTTGTGAAAATCGAAAAAACACTATCTTATTTAACCTTAATTGTTATTTTGTTACTTGCGAAATTTCAAAGCATAGCATTCATTAGCCAAAGCGACTAGTTCAGCTAGCTTCAATTTAGTTAAAAAATCTGTCTAGGCATAAAGCTTACACTATCAGCACTAACTAATTGATACTGTGTTTGGTTACGATTCCCATTAAAAGCTAAGTTAATTGCTTCAGCGTGAAGATGTCCATAAACACAAGTTTTGGCAGAATATTTATCAATCAGTTCTGTAAAGCCACTTGGCTCATGTTGGGCATTCATTGGAGGATAATGTAGGGCAACAATTAAATGCTGGTATTTTTTACCTTTTAATGACTCTAGTGCTTGTTTTAATCTAGCAACTTCACGTTGGTAAATTTTATAGTCTGCTTCAGTATAGCTAAATTCCTTACCCTCTGTCATCATATCTGCACTGGGTATTTGACCGGGACATTGCCAACCGCGAGTTCCTACAATTGCAACATTGTCAATTATTAATGAGCTAGCTTGTAAAAATTTAATGCTAGGGTCTAAAACGCTTTCTAGCTTACTTTTAGACGGCCACCAGAAGTCATGATTACCTCTTAAGATAATCTTTTGTCCTGCCAAAGCTGCTAAATAATCTAAATCTGCTCGCGCTTCCTCAAGTCGCATAGCCCAAGAAATATCACCAACAATTAATAAAATGTCATCTTTTTGGGCAATACTAGACCAATTTTCAGCTACTTTTTTTTCATGATCTCGCCAATGCTCACCAAAAACCCACATTGGCTTTGGTTTAGCGTGTGAAAGATGTAAATCACCTATTGCAAAAATTCTCATAAGTTAAGCTTTTTCTATATTTTCTAGTAATGCTTTTGCTGCTGGTAACGCTTTTATCATAGCTGCTTCTCCTCCAGCAATTAAGTCTGCGGCTCGCTCTAATTCGTCTACTCTTATTCGCCCAATATTAGGCTCTATAAGTAAATCTGAATGGCTAGCTTGAAAAGCTGCTGATCCCCGTCCGATAACCATATAGGATTGCATTAAAATTTGGAAAATGTTAGCAGGATGCGAAGTCATTTCAACACCTGAATTAACATCAATTGCAATAACTTTTTCTGCTCCAAGTGACCTAGTAGCATCAACAGGCAGATTTTGAACTATTCCACCATCAACTAACATTCGGCCTTCGCTATCAATTTCTGGAGCAAAAAAGCCTGGTACACTGCAACTAATGCGAATGGCTCGGATTGCATCACCTTTAGTAAAAACAACAGCTTGGCCGGTTTGAACATCTGCTGTTACTATTGCCAAGGGAATCTTCATTTTAGCAAAGTCTGAAACAGGCATTAAACGCCGCAGTAATTTTTCTAAAGGGTTGTTAGTCATAATTGCCAGACGAGAAAAAGAAACTTTGCTAACATCTCCCCAACGAATACTTAATGCAATTTCTTCTAGTAGTCCGATTTTCATTCCCGCAGCATAAGCACCAGCAATGATTGATCCCATGCTAGTCCCAGCAATAAAGTCTATGGGAAAGTTATTTTCTTCTAGCACTTTTAAAACACCAATATGTGCAATACCACGTGCAGCCCCACCAGAGAGAGCTAAACCAATTTTTGGACGATCTGGCTTCATTTTTAGAACTCCTAAAAACTAAATTGCTAGAATAATTACAGTTTTTTGTAAATTTTAATCTAGCATTAAACTTTTGTAATTGATTTGATGCAGCAGAATTTAATCGTTGATAAAGGTTTATTAAAAATGTTACCGTCTAAAATGTTTATACTGCTCTTTGTTCTTAAAATTAAGAAAAAATTAAAATTATGGAAATTGTTATAAGACGACTTGAGCCTACAGACTATCTTGAGGTGCAAAAAATTTTTGTTGGCCCAAAGGCTATTTGGGGTACTTCACAACTTCCTTTTCCTTCCATAGAGTTATGGCGTAAAAAGTTAGCCGATCCGCCAGCAGGCTTATTTAGCCTAGTTGCCTGTGTTGGAGATGAAATAGCAGGAACTTTAGGAATACATACTTTTCCTGATAATCCTCGCCGCCGCCATGTTGGTCAATTGGGAATGGCTGTCAGGGATGATTTTCAAGGAAAAGGCGTTGGTTCTGCTTTAATGAAAGAGTCTGTTAATTTAGCTGACAAATGGTTGAATCTGTTGCGCTTAGAGTTAGAAGTTTATTGTGATAATGATGCAGCAATAGCTTTATATAAAAAATTTGGTTTTGAAATTGAGGGCCGCCTAGTTAAGTTTTCTTTTCGTGAAGGTGAATATGTAGACGCTTTTTTTATGGCTCGGCTTCGATAGGTTAAAAATAAATACAGGTGGGCAATATGCCAAAGAAGAAAGAACCTCAAGAACAACAGTCCATTATTCTTATAAAAAAACAAATAAAAAAACAAATTTTGATAATACGCGGTCAAAAAGTTATATTTGATGAAGACCTAGCCACAAAAAGCCGACAAAGGAAGTTTTTAGAATCTTAACCTCTAAACCTGCTCAGGATCAATTCCTAATTCTTTGAGTCTTGCAACTAAGCGTTCAGCTTTTGCAGATAAGTTTTCTTTTTCCTGGGCTAGTTGTTGATTTTGCTGCTCAAGTTGTTGATTTTGCTGCTCAAGCTGTTGATTTTGCTGTTCAAGCTGTTGATTTTGCTGTTCAAGCTCAAAGAAGGAAAGAAAACGTTTGCCATCAGGGCGATAAATGATTAAATTATCGGAAGTAAGCTCAAATCTAATGTTAAGTAAAGGGCTAACCCAACCATTAAAATTATCTATTTCTTGCCAACGCTCTTGACCAAAATAACCCCACATTTCATTAGAATCAGGGTTATAGACATAGTATTCCTCTACACCATATCTTTGGTAAAAACGTTGTTTGTTAAACATTTCTGGCAAAGTATTTCCAGGAGAAAGTATTTCAAAAACTACTCTGGGAGCAATATTATCTTCTTGCCACTGCTTATAAGAGGAACGATGCCCTTTTGGTCTACCTAAAGCTACCATTACATCTGGTGCTTGAACTATTCTTGGGTTTCCTTCTACTGGATACCAAAAAATGTCTGCTGCTACAAAGTCTTGTAATAGCGAATCTAAACCCTCTTTTATTAACACTATCCACTCATATTGCCTAGTATTATCTGCCATTGGACGACCATCTCTTTCAGGATATATTATCTCTAGGTCTGTATTTATCATTGCTGTGCTTGACATAAGCTTTATTCCTTGGGTAAATATCTAGTCATTGGTTTAACAGGGGCAAATAAATTATTAGTATTATTTAGACTAAAATGCAAGTTAATTAATTTTATCATCCTTGTACTTTTACTTTGATTTTTTAATTTGCTCATATATAACCCAACCAATCAACCCTACTATTAATAAAAAAATAATAATTATTGGGATTATTGGAATTGCTACACACACAATAATAAGACCTATAAGCAGAATTATTGAAAGTAGTGAGAAGAGAACTATTTTTAATATGCTATAAGGTCTATCGCCTTGAACATCACCTGTTCTTGCATTAACTAAAACTTGATAGCTTTTTTGATTGAACAAGTAAGCTACTACATAAACGGGCAAAAGTACGCTTTTAAAAGTGATTGCAGAATAATGAGTTGAGATTTTAGAGATTCGTTGAGTATCACCTCCAATATCTTCCTTTACATCTTCCTCTATTGTGCTTGCCATTATTTCTTTAGAAGTTTCAAAGCCATCTACAAGCTCTATTTGGTAACGTTGAGCTTTATGACCAGGAAGAAAAGCGGGATCATAAGGTTTTAATTGTTTTAAGTCCCAGGGTGCCAAATTATCAAGATATTTACGTGGAAGAGAAGTAATAGCTGGAACTAAAACATCTTCAAACCATCGAGAGACTTGGCCTTTGGCTTTGTACCATTTTGTTTTTCTCTCTTGACGCTTGTTTTGCCCTCGTCCTTTTTCTACATAGTAATATTCCCCTTGTTCGCCTTTGTAATGGCTATTTGTATAAGCCGTATATGTCCAAAAAGGTATATAAACACTTTCTATAGATCTTTGTGTAGCTATTTGCTTTAGCGCGTTTGGGGCAAACCAACGGGATGAAATCCATTTTTTTACATTATCAGTAGCCTGGGATTTAGTGATATTAAAAGGCAATATAGCTTCAGGAGCTATAAGAGGATTCGATGATTTTGGTTGAGCTATGATTTTTGTACCGCAAAAAGAACAATCTCCTACAATATCTGGTGGAATAACCATAATAGAAGCACTACATCTAGTGCAAGTAGCCTCTATTGCATTTTGTGCTAGTAGGGCTGTTTTTTGTTTTTGAGGTTGTAAATAGTCTTTATATGAATGCTCTTTTACAGCCTCATCGCTTTCAGGGATTTGTTCTTGCCGTCCACAGTAAGCGCAAGATAAACAACCATCTTTAGGCTCAAATTCTTGATCAGCACCACAGCTAGGGCAAATGTAATGGTGCAAAATGTTTTGGTTTTTTTGACCTGTATTTTTGGATTCTTTCACTAGTTAACACCTATTTGAAATAACCAAAATGGATTATAAACTCTCTTTGAAGAATATCTATTATTTATTTTTAAGCATTTCTAATAGCTTTTCATGTATTCCACCAAAGCCGCCATTTGACATAACCATAATTATATCTCCACTCTTTACAATAGTTTCTAGGTGAGAAACTATTTGGTCAACTTCAGGGATTGACCAACTTTGACGGCCTTGAGTGGTTAATTTATCAGCAATTTCTTGTGGGGAGAGTTGATCTTCAGGTGCTACTCGGTGAGGCTCAAAAAGTGCTGCAATAATTGTCATATCTGCGACTTGAAAAGCTTCTTCATAGGCTGCTTGGAACTGTTTACGACGTGCTGATAAAGACCTGGGTTCAAAAACGGCGATTATTCTTTGATCTGCATAGCGTTTACGCGCGCCTAAAAGAGTTTCTTTTACTGCTGTTGGATGATGAGCAAAATCGTCAATAACCGTTACACCTGCAACCGTCCCGCGCTCTTGCATACGGCGTTTGACGCTGCGAAAAGTGTCAATACCAAGCTTAATTTTTTCTTTTTCAATACCAAGTTTTTCTGCTGCTGCAATTACAGCTAAAGAGTTGCGGATATTAAAATCACCAACTAGTGAAGTAGTAAATTGAGCGTATTCTTGACCATCATAAAATACAGTAAATTGTGTTTTTCCATCAACATAACAAATATCTTTTGCTTGCCAACGAGCAGCATTATCACTATCAACGGCAAAACTTTCTACAGGACAAAATGCACGGGGCAAAAGTTCGCGGACTACTTCGCTATCAACACCAGCAATTAAATGACCATTGCTAGGAATTAAATTTATAAAGCGTCGAAAGGCTAGTTTATAAAGCTCAAAGTCAAAGTAAATATCTACATGGTCATATTCAACATTATTTACTATTGCAGTAATTGGTAGGTAGTGCATAAACTTAGGCCCTTTATCAAAATAGGCCGTGTCATACTCATCACCCTCGATTACAAAATAATCGCTATCAGTAACTCGAAAACTTACACCAAAATTTTCTGCAATTCCTCCAATTAAAAATGAAGGATTTAATCCGCCAACATCCATCACCCAAGCCATTAGCGAGGTTGTTGTAGTTTTTCCATGTGTTCCTGCAACAACAACAGAGTGTCGCCCACGAATAAATTGTTCTTTTAATACTTCTGACATAGAAACATATCTAAGGCGAGAGTTAAGAGTATATTCAACTTCTGCATTACCGCGAGGAATTGCATTGCCAATAACAACAAAATCAGGGTGAGGCTGTAAGTTATCTGCTGAAAAACCTTGGTTTACAGGAATTTCTAGTTGCTCTAAAAATGTTGACATTGGAGGGTAAACATTAGCGTCTGAACCAGTTACACGAAAACCTTTTGCTTTTAACATTCCTGCTAGCGAAGCCATTGCAGTTCCACAAATTCCAATTAAATGATAATGAGGTGTTGACATTAGTAAATTTCCTAAAAGTTAATTGATTCAAAAACGCGAGAGATTCTAGCACTCTGTTACTAGCTTTTTAAGCTAATCTAGCACATTAGATGTTTGTTTTTGAGCAGCTAAAATTTATTAGGTGATTGGATAAAAATTATCTTCTTAACTAATAAACTCCAAATATAGCTAAAAATTTGGTAAAAATTTTTAGCTAGTTGTTATATTGTGTTTTTAGCTTTTGTCATGTTAGCGAGAACAACTTTATAAGGTTTTAAGAAAAAGATTTCGGTTTTGTGTGTCCTGGAAAACCCTTATTTTCCTAGGGTTTAGATGCTCATCTGCCGAAATATTTATTTTTAAATCTTAGGGTTTTTCTTAATTTAAAAACTTAAAGGAAAAATATCAATGAATTCAGATAATATTAACAATTCTCGTAGAAATTTTCTTACAAACCTATCTTTAATAACTACAGCTAGTTTACTTACTAATCCAGTTGATTTATTAGCTTTACCAACTAAAACAACTGGAAAATCTCCAAAACCTATAAGCTCAACAATAAATCTTAAATTGCCTACAGATTCTAATTGTGAAATTACTGCTATTGGTCGTAGTAAAGTAGAAGTCAGGTTTCCTTATGGCAAAGGCTACTTAAAACCAGGTAGAAACATTTTTAAGGATGAAGACGAACTTATTAACTACTTGTCAGAAGCTTTTTTAATGGAAAAAGACGAAAGTTCTGGTATGCGTGGAACCGTAAGATGTGTTTCTTCTTATGAAAGAATTGATGAAAACGGAAAATCTATTTTTAGTTTTGAAGATCCTATTCTTGACTTAATCACGGATGCAGACGGGATTTTAACAATTGCTGGTACTCGTATTAATGCAAAAGAGATTGTGCTAGCAAATGATAGAGAATCTTTATCTATTAATAAAGCAGAAGTAAGCAAAACAGTGATTGACAATAAGTTAAGCAAGATCGTTTCCAAAGCGTCTTTTACTACAAATGCTGCAATGCAAACTATTCCTTCCCAAATATCCATTCCATCTGCTGGGGCATTACCAAGAATAACGTTTAAAGCATATATAGACATAGTTGGTAGTGTTTGGAGAGCAGGAGCTAATATTAGAACTAAACGTAAAGACTTTACTAATGCTTCTATTACAGGTCATTATGCTTTAGATCCTTTTACTTGTTTTGAAGTAAAAACAGATTTTGATAGTGACACAACAGATAACTTTTTGAATGAATTTGAGTTTGGTGTAAATAGTACGCCTGCATCTGGAGTTCTTTCAGAATGTACAGCTTTATGGAATGGCATGAATTTAAGAGAAACTGTAGCTAAAGGTTGTTTTGTTAACCAGGGCTTTTGATCATGCTTACAAGAAACTTCAATTTATTTGCCAAAAATCTGCTTTAAAAACCCATTAGCATTAGCTTACAAAATATTAGTAAAAATTAAAATAAGTTAATCAAATAAAACTAAAAGAGCTAAATATCTCTTGCCTTTATTATTTAGACAAATTATTTAGATAAATTTCTTGCTTTTGAAGAGAGGATTTTTAACCTTTTATAAAATTAGAAAAACTTTTAATTTTAAGATTTATGCTTTTCTTAATTCTTAAATAGGGTTAAAAAATAAGGTTTTTTCGTAAGCTTTAGACAGGATTAGCTGAGTTGCATAATTAGCTATTAACATAATATTTTTTAGGCTATTGTATGCAATTAACCTAACTAACCTAGCTTTATCCACCTACCTGCTTGGAGGCAAGAAATGTTCAAAAATCTATTTCGGACAAAAAACCTAGATGTGTTAATAGCTCAAGCTCAAGACTCTGAAAAAGGGCTAAAAAAAGCTTTAGGAGCATTTGACTTAGTGTTATTAGGCATAGGGGCGATTATTGGAACAGGTATTTTTGCTACTGTTGGCACGGCTGCTTTAGGCGACTCAGAAAGATTGGGTGCAGGGCCTGCTTTAATGATTTCCTTTGTAATTACTTGTGTAGCCTGTGCTTTTACCGCGCTTTGTTATGCTGAATTTGCAGCAATGGTTCCTATTTCTGGTAGTGCTTATACTTATTCTTATGCCACGCTTGGAGAAATGATAGCTTGGATTATAGGTTGGGACTTAATTATTGAATATGCTGTTGGTAATGTTGCGGTAGCAATAAGTTGGGCCGGTTATTTTAAGGAACTCCTAAGGGGGTTAGGTGTTGATATCCCTATTTGGTTGTCTACTAATTACACTTCCGTTTTTGTACTGCCTGATCCAGCTAATCAGGAAAAATATCAAGCTGCTTTAGCCTTTAAGCAACAAGTTTTAGCTGCTGCTCCAAACATTGGTGGAATACCGATAATTTTTAATTTACCTGCTGTTTTTATTGTGCTTGCCATTACTGCTATTTTAGTAGTAGGGATTAAAGAAAGTGTTGGATTTAATACCTTAATGGTAGTAATTAAAATAATAATTTTGCTGTTTTTTATTTTTGTAGGGGCTTTTTATATTAAGCCAGAAAATTGGCAACCTTTTGCACCTAATGGAATGTCTGGAATTTTAGCAGGTGCCTCGGTTATCTTCTTTGCTTACATAGGTTTTGATGCTGTCTCGACGGTAGCAGAAGAAACGAAAAACCCTAAACGAGATATGCCTATAGGGATTATTGGCTCGCTTATAGTATGCACTATTTTCTATATTGTTGTTGCTGCTGTACTTACAGGAATGATTCCTTATCAAAAACTAGCGGAAGGTGCTGCTGAACCATTAGCTATAGCATTAAAATATAATGGCTTAAATGTTGCTGCTGGAATCGTCGCTTTTGGTGCAGTAGTAGCAAATACAGCAGTATTGCTAGTTTTTCAATTAGGACAACCAAGAATTTTCTTTTCTATGGGACGTGATGGACTACTTCCACCAGTTTTTTCTCGTATCCATCCAAAGTTTAAGACTCCACATGTCACCACAATTTTAACAGGTATTGCGGTTGCTGCTACTGCTGGCGTATCTAGTATTGAAGCGATGGTAGATTTAACTAATATTGGGACTTTGTTTGCTTTTATTCTAGTTTGTGTAGGAATTATTATTTTAAGGGTAAAGGATCCTAATCGAGAACGACCTTTTAAAGTACCATTTGGAATTGTAATTCCAGTATTAGGTATTCTTTCTTGTTTATTGCTAATTTATTATTTACCTCCAACTTCTATAAAACGTTTTATTGTTTGGTTGGCTGCTGGACTTATTATTTATTTCTTATATGGTGCAAGACATTCAACCTTAAATAAAGAAAACCAAAGTTCAACTTAAGCAAGAAACATATGCTAAGTAATATAAATTATGGATTTATAGATAAATCGGGAAAACAAGTAATAGATTTCCTTTATGAAGGAGGAGGAAGTTTTGGACAAGGCATTGTAAGTGTTAGAAATAATGGGCTTTGGGGTTATATAGATAAAGTTGGAAATTTAGTAATCCCTCACCAATTTAATAATGGAGCAGGTGCATTTTCTGAAGACTTGGCTTGTGTAGGAATAAATGGAAAATGGGGTTATATAAATCAAAAAGCAGAAATGATTATAGAACCTGAGTTTGATAATGCTGGTGGATTTGTTGAAGGATTGGCACGAGTAAGAACTAATGGAAAATGGAGCTATATAGATAAAAATGGTAACAATGTAATCCGAGAGCAATTTGAATGGGTAGATGATTTTTCCCAAGGACTAGCAGCAGTACGAATTAATAAAAATAAATGTGGTTTTATAAATAAGCAGGGAGAAATTGTAATTAAAGCTCAATATGATTGGGCATCCAGGTTTTTTGAAGGATTAGCAGGAGTAGCGATTAATAATAAGTTTGGCTACATTGATATGACAGGCAAATATGTAATAGAACCTCAATTTGATTGTGGGTGGGCATTTTCTGAAGGTCTAGCAGGTGTAGGGATTAAAGGTAAGTGGGGCTATATCAATTATTTAGGGGAAATGGTTATTACTCCACAATTTGAATTTGGCTGGACTTTTTCCGATGGTTTAGCTGGGGTTAGGTTTGCTAAAAATGACTGGGGTTATATTGATAAAACCGGACAAGTAATTTTTCGCTCACAATATGACTGGGTAAATGCTTTCTCAGAAGGTCTAGCACTAGTTGGAATAAATTCTCAAGGCTGGATATGTTAAATATTTAGTTACGACTTGTGCTAGTTAACCAAAAGCTAATTAACGATAGAAGAAATGTGCAAAACAGGTTGAGCAAGTAATAAGTTAAGATAATTAGCGAGATTAAAAGCAGTGATTTTAGAAACTAAATTAGTGAGAAAGCCGCTAATGGAACGAACATGAGTAGAAGCAGCATTTATAGAACTAGTAAAAACACTAATAAAAGTTTCAATAATTTTTCTTCCTTTACTGACCAATTCATTACAAGCAGAAAGAAGTAAAGCAGAATCTTTGGTAATGATACAAATGTAATGCTGAATAGAAATTCAGTACATTTTGCTCACTACTCTTTGATGCTTTAATTGGTAGCTTATTGATGATGCTTTTTGAATAGAAATTACGCGTCATCTTATAGCAGTTAAAAAGGCTCATTGCCTTAATTATATAATAAAGGAAGATGATAGTTATGTTAATATCGAGTTGTTTTAACAAGTTAAAGTACATACTGACGGGATTATTTGTTGCAGTTATTTTGCTCTTTAGCAGTAATAGTGCCTTTGCCCAGTCAGAGTTTGACCCAGAGAAAGAGTTTTTTGGCGGTGCAAAAGTCTTATCAATTAATGGTAATATTGTGCAATGTGAGCTAGATCTCACTACTGATATCTCGATTGCTAATGTAAAACGCACAATCGAAGTTGGTGACTTGCTTTATAGCAATGGGCAACTTATCTCAAATACCAACTTTAAATCATTACTTCAAGCTGAAACCGTTACCGTAGTAAAGACACGTGATGTCAGATTTTCAGGTAATATTAGTGGTGTCAGTGCTGCTGGATTTAATATTTTGGGTCAGCCAGTAGTAATCAATGATAAGACAGAGATTCGTGGTGCAACCACTTTATTAGATGGACAGGCTGCTATTATCTGGGCTGAATTTAAGGATGGTGTTTTCACGGCATATGAAGTTTCTGTGCTAGAAAAAGCACCTGATCTAGAGATGGCTGTTCTGAGCCGGATAACCAATATCGAAGGTACAAGATTGTCGCTTATTGGCGATTTTAGTGTGACTGTTACTCAAGAGCAGCTACAAGCTCTCCAAAAGACTTTTGTTGACGTTGGCTCCCCTATTAGTGTAGTGCTGAATCAGCCATTGAAAAGCAAGAAGATCAAAAAACGCCAGATATTAAATGTGTTTGAAACAAATGGTGCTACCTTTGGCAAAACGATTGGTGGTCAGCCACAAGCAATTGATTTCGCAAATAGATCTATAACTATTAACAACTTGACGCTAACAGTACCTCTAGGAACTTCAATACCTTTAATTACTAATGACGGCTTGAAGTTTCTTAAATTCTCAGATATTAATCTGAATGACTATGATTTTGTAGTAGCTGAGTATGTGGAGAGTAACAATACTACTTATATGACAGGTCTACATTTTAACAAAAAGCCCTAATCTATATAACTAATGTGTATTACATTTCTTGATAATACGTAAAAAGTAATGCTGAAGAATAATTCATTTTTGCCAAAACTGAATTTATATTCAGCATTACTTTTTAGCACTACCATATATCACAGTATTTACATTACACAAGCATTGCTAATTTTTTAACAACCAAACTAATTCCTTTGCGGCACATTGTCCTTTTAATCCACCAGTAATATCAGTAGTTGCTAGAAGAGTTAGAGCATACTTATCTTTGTAGTGTTGATTTAGTTCTTCCTTATTAATTGAAAAAGGAGGGCCTTCCATTAAATTTTGGTTGTACTCATAGCAAATTAGTAATTGAGGTACTTTACCAGTAATTTCAATTAAGTGTGTTGTGTAGCAACTGCGTGTTTTCTCAGGCAATGCTACCAAAGCGGCTCTATCATAAACAGCATCAACTTTACCAAGCATATTACTAGACAAATCAAATATATCACCAACAAAGATGTCTATATTTTTTGCGCTATAGTGAGCCATTTCACCAACTGCTGATATTTTTGGTTCTACATCTAGCTCAGTAAATAGCTGCTCAATAGCTGTTTTGCTTAATTCAGCCCCGACAACCCTATAACCATTGAAAAGTAACCAAGAAATATCAAGAGTCTTACCACACAATGGCAAAAACACGCGACTGTTCTTTTCTAAAGAAAGCTCATTGAAATATTTAACTAGTAATGGATTGGCTTCAGGTTGGTGAAATGCAATCTCGTTTTTTTCCCATTTTTGCTGCCAATAACTTGCTTCCATAATTTATAACTCCTTTTTATTTTTCAACTAGCACAAATCGTTTAGTTAAATGATAATTGCTTTTCGTCTTACTTTTAGAACAACTATTTTAGTTGAATGATTAAAAGGGCTAGGATCTACAAGCGGCGAATTGACTTTAGTTTGCTCATAACCAATAAAATTTTCTGGTACAGGTATTAATGTTTCAATTGATAAATAGCCGTCCATACAAAGTTTTTCTAAAGAACTAAAATAATCTGCACCACTAACAAACAACGCATTATTTACTACAATCAAATAACCATCATTGTTAATTAAGGGACGTACTTTGTTAATAATTCGATAACTTTCATTAACAAGATCAACTTTTCCTTTGTTGGTAATAGCAAAAAAAGGTGGATCAACAATAACAGCATCAAAAGTCTTGCCAATACGCTTAAAATGGCTAATTTGAGTCCAAAAATCACCAGCAAGAAAATCACTTTTATTTATTGGAAAACCATTAAGAGTATAAGAAGTTTTTGCAACGTTAAGAAACTTACGGTTAAGATCTAGGTGTATAACTTGACTTGCACCACTAGCTTTAGCTGCAACTCCAAGGCTTCCAGTATAAGCAAATGTATTTAAGACAGATTTATTAGCAAGATTATCAAGAATCCAAGCACGTAAATTATAAGTATCAAGATAAAAACTTGTGTCACGATTTAAGAGTAAGTCTATTGAATACCAAACTTTATGCTCACGTATACGGTTATTTGGCTTTTCTCCTAAAAAAATAATACCATTTTTGGCCGCTAAATCGTTAGAATTACGAGTCTTTAAGATTATAGACTGTAGCCAAGGAAATTCCTTTGTTAAATATTGGCAAATAATTGTTAGCAATGTTGCTAGTTGTTCAGGAGGATTAGCATAGTTGTGAATTACAATTGTAGAAGCATAAATATCAATAACTAAATTAGTAAAACCTTCAAAAAAACCATTAAACAAACGAAAAGCGTTTTCATTGGGACTACCAAATAGTTCCAATCGTGCTGTAATAGCATTTCTAAGAAAAGATATAATTTGATCGTTACTCATTTAGTTAACCCAAAAAAGGAAATTTTTCCTGAAAATTTTCTGAACGTCGCGCAACTTTTTTGATTGTTGTGCCGATTATTCTGAGTGAATAGTCATTCAGTTGACTATTTCGGTTATGGATAATGGATTAGACACATAAAAGTGTCGTTGTGCGGCCCAGAAAGGTTTCCGGGCCTTCTGTTTTTTAAAGGCAAAATTTTTAAACTCACCTTAATTTATCCTTTTAATTTCTTAATCTTCAAAATCCACAGAAGCAACATGAGCAGAAATTGAGCGTCCAAAAGCGGCTACGGCCATATGTTCAGAATGAATTGTATAAGCTTCAAGTGCTGCACGATCCTTATAAATTGCTACTAGTCCAGTATGATAAGAGCGTTCTAGGTGTAAAATATCTGCTCCAACATTGAAGCTTTTTATATCAACTTCAGGCATAAAGTCAGGTAATTTTCTTAATTTATTGCGATGTTCTTGGCGAGTTTCTTCGTCAATATCATCTCGGTATTTCCAAATAACAATGTGAGTTAGCATAAAGTTTATATCCTATGAAGTAATATTTTAAGCAATATTTTTATCAACAATATCTAAATTATTTGTGTCTTTAATTTCTGTAGTTGTTTGGTTATTATCTGGGAAGAATTTTTGCATTTCTGGGCTAATTTTTAAGTAATTAATTTTGAAAAGTAAAAAGCATCCTAATAAAAGTATTATGGTTGTAATTAAGCCACCTTCCGGGCCATAATTGCCACCTGTTAACCAGGTTTTTCCTAAATCTTGAGAGCTTAAAAAAGAATATTTTGAAAGCTCCATAATTCCACTAACAGGAAGTCCATAAATTGCACCTAAAGTAAAATTCCAGCCTAAATGTAGTCCTGTTGCTAGCCATAAACTACGAGTCTTAAAGTAAGCAATTGATAGCCAAACACCTGCTAAAAGCGTGTTAGCTGTAGAAAAAAATGTAGGATTAGGATTACCTAAATGTACAATCGCAAAAAGGCCAGACAATACAAGTGTTGCATATATGGGAGATAAATGACTTGCTAAAACCTGTAGTGGATAACCTCGAAACATAACTTCTTCAAAAAAGGCTGCAACAAACATCATAAGAAACATTAGTAATATGCCTAGTAAAGAAAACTTTGCTAGTGCTAAAGTGTAACTTGTTCCACCTACTAAAAATTGTAATAAAGCTATTAGTGATACCATAGCAAAACTAATTAAACATCCTAGTAGATAATCTTTAAAGTAATTTGTATGTGAAGAAAAGCCTAGGGATTTAATATTACGATTAGTAAATAAATGAATACAGACTATAGAAACTAAGATAACGCTTATTAATGAGGTTAAGCGAAATCCAAGTTGTTTTATTACCCAAAACAAATTAGAGATATAGCTTTCTTCTTGGGTTATGGGTAAAAGATAATTTAGTAGGCCATTTGTCGGCCAAAAAATAATTTCCGACACAATAGATGTGAGTATCAGAAAAGCTAACACTTGTAAAACAGCATTTGTTTCTTTTTTGTTACTAGAGAGAGAGTTATTATTCATAATATTTTAAGATTGCTAAATAATAACATTTAGCAAGTATTTTTGGTTACTAGTCAAGGAGTTTTTCTCTAAATGAGACTCAGACCCTCATAGACACTTAAATAAACTGATGATACAATCGCCAAACTTAAATATGTTAACAAGCACTCCAATACCCCAACTATCAACCCTAGAAATTTATTCGCTTATTAAACCTGATTTAGATCGGGTTGAAGATATGTTTACCCAGTTGATTAATAGTGATGTGCAATTAATGATGCACATTGGACAATACTTGCAAAAAACAGGTGGTAAACGTGTCCGTCCAGCCTTGCTTTTACTTACTGCACAAGCCCTAGGATCAAAAGTTACGGAAAATATTGTACGTATGGCTACAGTGATGGAGTTTTTACATACAGCTACTTTAGTTCATGATGATATTATTGATGATGCTGATATTAGACGAGGTAGCCCATCAGTAAAAGCAGAATGGGGAAATGATATTGCTGTTTTAGCTGGCGATTGGCTTTATATGTCAGCTTTTGAAATTACCTTAAAGGAACGCTGTTTTGAAATTTTAGATATTCTTACTCGAGTTACTCGCCTTATGACAGAAGGCGAATTAATTCAACTGATGCAGCGAGGACGAGTAGAGATTACAGAAAAAGAGTATTTAGATATTGTTTGCCGAAAAACGGCTTATTTAATTAGTGCTTGTTGTGAAATAGGTGCAATTTTGGCTGGGGCTACCCCCAAACAACAAGAAATAATGCGCACTTTTGGACTAAAAATTGGCATTGCTTTTCAATTGGCCGACGATCTATTAGATTTTACTTCTACAGATGAAAAATTAGGTAAACCTGCTGCCAGTGATTTATTAGAAGGAAAGTTAACTTTACCGGTTATTTACCTACGTGAACAAGCAGATAGCAGTGTACTAGAAAAAATATGTAGAGTTGTTGAAGAGCAAGACTATATATCTGTTGATAGAGATGAGATTATTAATTTAGTAGAAAGTCATGGGGCTTTATCACGCTCTCGCCTAGAATTGCTACGTTATGCTCAGGAAGCACAAGCCTTGCTTATAGACTTACCAGAAAATGCTTATAAACAAGCACTAGTTAGTATTTCTAAATTTATTATTAATCGAGAAAATTAATTTTAGATAGATAATTTTTTCACCTAAAAATTTTAAGGCAAACTCTATGCGTGCAATGATTTTAGCTGCTGGATTTGGTACTAGGTTATGGCCCTTAACCATAGATCGTACTAAGCCGGCTGTACCTTTTCTAAACCTACCTTTAATTTGTTACTCTGTTGAATACCTAAAACGCTTTGGTATTAAAGAGATAATTGTTAATTTACATCATCAAGGTGATTCAGTTCGTCAAGCTCTAGGGACAGGTGAAAAGTTTGGAGTCAAGATTTTTTATAGCGAGGAAACAGAAATACTTGGCACTTCTGGAGCCTTAGATCACGCACGCCATTTATTAGAAAATGATACTTTTATTGTAATGAATGGAAAAGTTATTACAGATATTGATTTAGCCTCTGCAATTGAAACACACCGTAGCCGTAAAGCTTTGGCAACACTTGTCTTAAAGGAAAATCGTCAAAGAGAGAGATTTTCAAATGTTTTGCTTGATAAAAATGGAAATATAGAAAAGTTTGGGCCTTTTCCTGATCCTAAAGACAAAGAAAATATTCCTTTGATGTTTACAGGAATACAAATACTTGAAAAAGAAATATTTAACTATATCCCACAAAAACAGTTTTCTCATTCCACTACAGATGTTTACCCTAAAGCAATTAAAGAAGGAAAAATTGTTGCGGCACATATTAGTAATGGTGGTTGGTATGAACTAAGCACTTTAGCTAGGTATTTAGACATTAGTTTAGAGTTTTTATACAAAGAAGGAAAAAATCTAGTTTATGGAGCAGGCACAACAATAGCGGAAAGCGCGAGAGTAACAAACTCAATACTTTGGCAAGATATCAAAATAGAAGCTAATGCAACTTTACACCAAGTAATTGTTACAGATGATGTTACTATTCCTGCTAATAGTAAGTTAGAACGTGTAGTAGTTGTTCGTCGGGATCGTTGCGAGACAATAGAGCGTGGTGAGATAGTAGGCGAAAATGTGATTGTGCCTATTTAATCACAATGAAGGGTTGTAAAAGAGTTTTTAAGAAATCAGAAATTAGCTAACCTAGCTAATTTCTGATTTTTAGATATTTTATTGATTTAGCTTAAAGCTACGAGCAATCGCATCAGATTCATGGCGAAGAGGTGCAAAAATCTTTCGATTGCCTGTAAATCTAAGTACCCAAAGAGTTTGATTAGAAGTTGTTAAGTAGTAATTTCGCCCTTTTTTAGGTTGTCCAGCAGCGGTAAAATCAAATTCAAATAGTTTTCCTCGTAGGTTTCCACCAGAAAAAGGCTCTATATTATTGTAAACATAGCCAGGACGAAACCGCAGATTTTGATCTATTTCGCTTTGAATATGGGTTTCTAAACTAGTATTTGTAGAAATAGTTTCTTGGTTAACTTTAAGTAGTCCAAAAGCTCTATCCCGATAAATTATATCTACTCTTGTATTACCAGAGCCATCTTGATAAGAAACTGCCCGCCAATTTTTAGGCAGTTCTAGCTGGTATTTACCTTCTGGATCTTGATAAGTTGTTGTTTCTTGACCTGAAATTCCTTGAGGTAAAAAAGTCAATAATGATCCAAAAATTAATAAAAAAAAGCTAAGTAAAAAATATCTTCTATTTCTTAGTGAGAACATAGCTACATCTCTTTTATAGATAAATATTTAGTAAAAAATTAATGTAAATTTCCTAGAATTTGTCTTTGAGCAGTTATAAGCTGCTCTATTCCCTGGCTAGCTACTTTAACCATTTCTACCATTTGTTCTTGTGTAAATGGGTTTGTTTCTGCTGTACCTTGGATTTCAATAAACCGACCTGAGCCAGTGCGAACAATATTCATATCTACTTCAGCGCGAGAATCTTCTTGATAATCTAAGTCTAGTAAGACTTTATTTCCAACAATACCAACACTAACAGCCGCAACATAATCACGAACAGGAACATAATCAATTTTCTTTTGATCTTTAAGTTTTCTTAGAGCAAGTACTAGAGCAACAAATGCCCCTGTAATAGAAGCTGTACGAGTTCCACCGTCGGCTTGGATGACATCGCAATCTAAAAAGATGGTTCGCTCGCCAAGCTTTTCCATTTCTACTACGGCTCTTAGACTACGACCTATTAGCCTTTGAATTTCATGAGTACGACCTGAAGGGCCGCTTCGTACTTCCCGGTTAGTACGTGTTTCTGTAGAACGTGGGAGCATACCATATTCTGCTGTCACCCACCCAACACCTTTATTTTTTAAGTGGGGTGGTACACGTTCTTCTATGCTAGCAGTACAAAGTACCCTAGTATCTCCAAACTCTACTAAAGTAGAGCCTTCAGCATGTTTAGTAAAATTGGGGATTAATTTTACTTGTCTTAAGGAAGATAATGCTCGGTTATTGGAACGAGCAAGAGTAATATTATTTTTGTCCATGTACTTAATATTGTTCACCTTTGAAAGTTTACCAATTTGGATCAGTTTTAGCTTCTGCGTTTGCTTCCCATATGTCTACAGCTATTAAGTTTTCTAAAGGTTTACCTAAAAAAAGCTCTGCAATTCTACAAAAACGCTTTCCAGAATCGGTAACATAAAAAATATCTGTTGCTTTATTTTCTAAATCAGTTTCTTCAGACTTATTAAGCAATGTTGTTACTTCTTTTGCAACACATTCTCCAGAATCAATTAAGTTTACATGACTACCAACTACAGATTGAATTACATTTTTTAGAAGTGGGTAATGTGTGCAACCAAGAACTAAAGTATCTATTTCCATTTCTTGTAAAGGTGCTAGATATTCGCTTGCAATAAGCCTAGTCGCGCTATGATTATGCCAGCCTTCCTCAGCTAGCGCAACAAATAGGGGACAAGCTTTAGCGTAGACAGACACATTAGGATTAATAGCTTCTATTGCTTTTGTATAAGCTCCACTTTCTACGGTTGCTTCTGTTGCTATTACACCAATACGACCATTTTTACTTGTTCTTACAGCTTCTCTTGCACCTGGTTCAATTACTCCTAAAATCGGTATAGGAAAACTTTCTTTTAATAACTCCATTGCAATTGATGAGATGGTATTACAAGCAATTATAAGCATTTTAATATTTTGTCTAGAAAGAAAAGCTGCGTCTTGATAAGCATAGCGGCGTACTGTTGCAGGTGAACGTGTTCCATAAGGAATGCGGGCCGTATCCCCAAGATAAATAATACTTTCTTTGGGAAGGTTTGCACGAATTGATTTATAAACCGTTAGCCCCCCAATACCAGAATCAAAAACACCTATTGATTTTTCGATCATTAAAATTTGCCTTTGTTAATTAATTATCAAATGTTTTAACAAAAATAATTTTCTCAAAAACTCTTTAATAAAACAATTAAGCGCGAAAGGTTTTGGATTTCGCGCTTAATTAGAAAAATATTAAATTGTTAAAAAAAAGTCTTTAGCACTTAGAAATGTCACTTATTACTAAAACTTTTCCTGTGTTTGTTGCTGGTTCAGGTGCTGCTCCTCTTTGACTACGGATATAGAATACAGCAAAAACTGCTAGAGCTATTAATAATACAATTACAACGATTGTGGTAAGTGTTCGGCTACTACTACCAGCATATTCAACTTCTTCTGATTCTTGTGCTGAAGCAGAAGAATTAGATGAAGCAGAAGAATTGTTAGATGAAGCTGCTGATGGTTGTATTGCAGCAGGCTCATCAGAAGTAGGTTCAGCAGAAGGTGCTTCCATTGCCATTTGTGCAAGCATTTGGGGTGTAATAGCTTGCATATTAAGCATAGTTGCTTGTACTTCTTGGGTTTCTACCACATCTACCCGATCCCGCTCACGTACTTTTGCTACTACATCTTCTTCAGGTTTTAGAGTTTCATCATCACCAAAAATAAGCTGTGAAGGATCAACTTCATCTGGCAAGCTAGAATCACGAATAACAAACTCGCCTTTTGAAGGATCTTCTGGAACAGGAGACTCTAAACCTTCTCCGTCAACTTTAGCAATTAATACTGTGATATTATCTTCGCCACCACGATCATTAGCTAACTTTATCAAAGCATCACAGGAAGCTTGAAGATCTCCATTTGAGTCTTGGATAATTTTTAGCATTTCTATGCCTTTAACCTTACCAGAAAGGCCATCAGAGCATAGTAATAAGGTATCACCTTGTTTTAAGCTAATACGATCCACTATAACGTTAACGCGAGGTTGGGCACCTAAAGCTTGAAGGATGACATTTTTATAGGTATGTTGTTCTGCTTCTTCTTCTGTAATGTGGCCTGCTTCAACTAATTGGCTAACTAAAGATTGATCTTTAGTTACTTGAGATATTTTGTTATTACGTACTAAGTAGCAGCGTGAGTCACCTACTTGAGCAAAGTAGGCCATATGACCTTCTATGCCAGCAGCAGTAAAGGTTGCTCCCATTCCTGTATATTCAACATTGTTTTGACTCTCGCTGTGAATGATATAGTTAGCTTGCTCAACCGCTAAGCGCAATCTTTCAGGAAAGGCAAAATGTGAAAAACTAGGGGTTGCTTGAAATTGCAGCATCCGATCGCGTACAGAGCTAACAGCTAATTGACTAGCCACCTCACCTGCAAGGGCACCGCCCATACCATCGGAAACGGCAATAACAGAACCATAGTGGCCTTGGTTAAAGCCTAATAAGCGTTGTGGTGGGGAATTGGCATTTTCGACTGTCCAAGTATCGGACGAGCTTAAGTCCACCACCAGGAAATTGTCCTCATTTCCGTGGCGAACCATACCAATATTTGTTTGAGCATACAAAGATATATTAATATTGGAATTTTGTGTCATAGAGTCAAAATTATGTGCTTATCTTAAGTTAGAATAATGAAACTTGGTCTTAAATATTAGGGACTACTTATTTGCCGGATTATATTAAAAATACTCTACACTTACCAGCATAAAAACAATTAATACCAGATAAATTTGCATCTATTTTTTTAACAGATAGATTCTAATAGAGTTAGATAAATGACAATGCTTGATCGATATCTAAAATAATATCTTCTACATTCTCAATTCCAACAGAAATTCTTACTAATCCATCACTAATCCCTAATCTTTCGCGCTCCATTGCAGGTACACTAGCATGAGTCATTTTAGCAGGATGACAAACTAAAGTTTCTATGCCTCCAAGAGATTCTGCTAATAAACAGAGCTTAACGCTTTCTAAAAATCGGGTTGCATTTTCATAAGATCCTGTCTCAAAAGAGATCATTGATCCAAAACCAGACATTTGCTTACAAGCTAAACTATATTGTGGATGATCAGGTAAGCCAGGATAAAATACTTTTTTTACCTTTGGATGTTCAACTAAAAAAGAAGCTACCTGACGACCGTTTTCATCGTGTTGGCGCATACGTACAGCTAATGTCTTTGTTCCACGAAGTATTAACCAAGCGTCAAAAGGACTTAGGATAGCTCCAGCAGCATTTTGGAGAAAAGCGATTTTATCGGCTGTTTCTTTATCTTTTAGTATTACTACTCCTCCAACGCTATCACTATGCCCATTAAGAAATTTAGTAGTAGAATGTACAACAATATCTGCACCTAGTGCTAATGGTTGTTGAAAATAAGGACTCATAAAAGTGTTATCTACAACTAATTTAACCCCACGACTACTAGCAAGTTCTGCTATGGCTTTGATATCTGTCAAACTCATAATAGGGTTGGTAGGGGTTTCAATAAAAATCATTTTGGTATTAACCCTTAGGGCTGCTTCTACCTTATCTAAATCTGAGGTGTTGACATAACTAAACTGTAACCCAAAATTCTTTAATACCTTGTCAAATAAACGAAATGTTCCTCCATAAGTAGTATCAGAAACAATGCAGTGATCTCCTGCTGCAAACAAAGAAGCAATAACATTTATTGCTGCCATGCCTGAAGCAAAGCCATAACCGGCGATTCCACCTTCTAATGCTGCTAAGTTTTTTTCTAATGCTAGCCTTGTTGGGTTTTGTGTACGAGCATATTCAAAACCTTTATGTTTTCCTACGCCTTCTTGAGCATAAGTTGAGGTTTGATAAATTGGTGTAATTACTGCTCCTGTAGCTGGATCAGGCTCTTGACCCGCATGAATTGCTGTTGTATCAAACCCCATAGTAACTCCTAAAATAATTTGCTACCAAATTAAGCTAAATTTAGCAAGTAAAACAAATAAGTATATTTTAAGTTAATCAAAAATCCCTTTGCTCATGTAGCGTTCTGCTCCATCGGCAAACACAGTTACTACATTTTTGTCTGAGCTAAAGCGTTTTGCTATTTCAAAAGCAGCAAAAGCATTTGCTCCTGAAGAGCTACCGCAAAGAACACCTGTTTCAAAAGCAAGCTTTTTGACCATAGCAAATGCGTCATCATCCATTACTTGAAAAATTTCATCACAAACTTCACGGTCAAAATTAGCTGGAATAAAGCTTGCTCCAATACCTTCTACTCTATGAGGGCCGGCCTTACCTCCACCTAAAACAGAACCTTGGGTTTCAACAGCTACACAATAGGTTTTAGGGTTTTTTTCCTTAAAATAGCGTGCTATTCCAGTAAATGTTCCTGCTGAACCACAGCCAATTACTACTGCATCAATTTGTCCATTTAACTGTTGATCAATTTCTTTTGCTGTAGTTTTATAGTGAAAATGAGGGTTTGCTGGATTTTCAAATTGTTGTGGAGCAAATGAATTAGGGATTTCTTTAGTAAGTTCACGAGCTTTTTCAATAGCTGCTTTCATACCTGCTTCGTGTGGAGTGTAAATAATTTCTCCTCCTAAAGCAGAAATAACAATCATTTTTTCTCGGCTATAACCTTCAGGGACGCATAGAATCACACGATAACCTCGTGCGCGTCCAATTAATGCTAGTCCAACACCTGTATTACCTGCTGTTGGTTCAATTATTGTTGAACCTGGGCCTATTAAACCTCGCTCTTCAGCGTCCAAAATTAAACCTAACGCCGCACGATCCTTAATACTTCCGCCAGGGTTTAGGTATTCTAACTTAGCGTATACATTAGCTGTTTCGGGAGATTGTAGCCTTTTTAAGTGTAATAGTGGTGTTTGACCAATTATATCTAAAATGCTCTCTACGGCTTTCAAACCCATTATTTTTCCCCTAAAAGATTAAGGCTTGTGGCAGCCTTATCTGACTTCGATGATATAACATAAAACTTAAAAGTGTCAATTTGCTCCTACCTATAACTATTAATGTCTAATTAGACTTAGAGCTAAAACTAATTTCTAATTAATTGAAAACTAAGAATATTACTTAATACCTAATAGTTTTTATTCAATAATATTACTTGTGGAAAATAAAGTAGATTTTAACTCTATCCGAAAATTATTTTCAAATTCTATATCCCATAGCTTTTGAAATTGATTAAGCAAATTTGTTCTACGCTCACTAAAGTAATTGCTTAATTCTGTTAACCCTAAATAAAGTTCTTGTTGCAAAGGAATAGTTATTTTTTTTAGGTATTTTTTTAGTAACTCAATCATTACATCACAGTCATGAAGGTCGCCTAATAATTCTTGAATTTCTTTAAGTGTTTTTAAGTAGTTAGTTAATAGCTGGTTAAAACATATTTCATAAAATTCTAAACTATAGCGAAGTTTCTTAGCTGCAATACGTAATTGGTGTAGACTTTCGCTGGAAAAATTTCCTTTAGGAGCATGGAGATAGAAATTTTTTAAGGTGTCTAAGAAGATTTTCTTTTCATTTTTCGTTTTTTTTGTTTCTTTATATTTGTTTTGAGTAATGCTATCAAAAAACGTTAAAAACTTTCTTTCAAATTCTTTATGGGCTAGTTTTTCTAAATACTTAAATAACTTGTCTCTATGTTTTAATCGCTCACTTTGCCATTGAGAAACTAAATAACTTATAGTTAAGGTTGTACTAGGCTTTTTTTCTAGGCATTTACTATGTTTTTCTAGCAGTTCAATTAAAACGTCTAAATCTCTGACTTTGCCAAGTTTACGGGCTAAAGTGCGAGTTTTTTGAGAGAGTCGGAAAAATTTCTTTTGATTAAAATAATGGCTAAAAGTGGTCATTGCTGCCCAAAGCCTACGCAAAGATACTCGCATATTGTGTATTACTTCAATATCTTCACTAGTTCTTACTAAATCCTGATAAGAAAAGGCTTCTCGAAATTTAGTAATAATAATTAGTCTTGCACATTCTTTAAGCGGTTGATTTTCTACAAGTCCAATAATTTCCCAAGCTTTCGCCATTAAATTTACTCCCACAGCAAGCTAATTTTCGTCAAGTGTAATAGCATTATGTGTAAAGTCAACATACTGCTACTAGCTAAAGCGGAATCTTAGAAAAAGATGTTTGAATTGTAAGGCTATAGTGTAGGTGAGATTTAAAAACACAAACCCAAAATAACCAAAGTTATTTTAGGTTTGTATTAAAGCAAATAAATTAAATTTTTAGTTTGGTGTATTGCCTAGAGAATTAGGATTAACAGCATTATTAATAAATAACCTAACATCAACGCGGCGGTTTTCTGCTCGCTCATCTTTAGAACGGGTTTCTTCTGTAAGTTTACCTAAACCAACAATAGCCATCTTAAAAGTAGGAATTTCATGTTGTTTAGCTAGATAACGTTTTACAGATTCGGCACGCTCATCACTAAGGCGATCATTAAGTGCTGTGCTACCACGAGAATCAGTAAAGCCCTGTATTTCAAGAGTATAGCCTTGATGGTTTTTGGCTTCAGATGCAATTCTATCAAGTTCTGCCTTAGCTTCATCTGTTAAAATAGCACTACTAGACTTAAATTTCACAGAGACAGTAGTTAATAAAGTAAACTTATCTAAATTGCTACGTAGCGTTTCTACGTTTTGATTTACTTCTTCTGCTCGGGTTGCAGCTTGATCAGCGGCAGTTTTAGCAACTAGAGCTTGTTGATTAGCAGCATCGGCTGTTTCTTGGGCGCGAACTGCTTTAGCATCAACACCAGCAATTTCTTTGCTTAAGCGTTCGTCCAAAGCTGTAAGGTCTTGGGTGTTACGGCGTACAGTTTCTTCTAACTCTTGGGTACGGCCTTCTAACGGGGTGACACGTTCATTTACTGTCTGACGGACATACTTTTTGGTGGCGCAGCCACTACCAACAAAGGTAAAAATACATAGTGAAGCCAAAATAAGGATTGGCAATCGCTGTTTAATAGTCATAACAGTTCCCTCAAATATAAATTATTTAACTTTAGAAAATTGCGGATCGTTTGATGCTTTAACTGTGCAAAATGTGAGCTAATTCTAAGTCAAAATCTTAAAAGGTGCAAGCATAGCCTTAATAAGATTTTGACTTAAATATAACAAAAAATTTATTAGTTAAAATTCCTTAGTTAACTATCAATTTTGATATGAAGCTCTTTTAATTGTTCTAAAGAAACTTCACTTGGAGAATTAGTCATTAAACAAGATGCACTTGCTGTTTTAGGAAATGCTATTACTTCCCTGATAGAAGTTTCACCAGCTAAAAGTGCTACTAAGCGATCTAGCCCTAAAGCAATACCTCCGTGTGGAGGTGTGCCATAAGCAAGAGCATCAAGGAAAAATCCAAAACGACGGCGAGCTTCTTCATCAGAAAAACCTAGGATACGGAAAATATTTTTCTGTACATCTGGCCGATGAATACGAATTGAGCCGCCGCCAAGCTCTACGCCGTTAAGCACCAGGTCATAAGCTTTAGCTAAAGCTTCGCCAATTTTAGAATCTTCAGGATTTAATTTGTCCAAGTCTTCTTCTCTTGGAGAAGTAAAAGGATGGTGCATTGCATACCAGCGTTTATCTTCTGCATGGTATTCAAACATTGGAAACTCTGTCACCCAAAGGAAATTCCATTTTGAGTTATCAATTAAACCTTCACGTTTAGCTAGTTCTAATCGTAGTCCACCAAGTGCGGCTGCTACTAAATCCATATTGCCAGCAATAATACATACTAAATCGCCGTTTTTGGCTTCGGCTGATGTAGCCATTGCACGAAGTCGATCTTCACCAAGATTTTTTAATAGTGGGGAAGTAAGTTCGCCTGTTTCGCTAAGTTTAATCCAAGCTAACCCCGACGCTTTATATTTTTCTCTAACAAAAGCTGTAAGATTATCTAGTTGGTTACGTCCATACTTAGCACCACCACCTAAGACAATACCCTTAATCCAACCATCTTTTTCTAGGATTTGAACAAAAGGAGCAAATCCGCTTTCCATTATTTGGGCAGAAAAGTCTACAAATTCCATTGCAAAACGTGTATCAGGTTTATCTGAGCCAAAGCGAGACATTGCTTCCTTGTAGCTTAAACGTGGAAATGGTCTTGGAACTTCAATTCCTTGCAGCGCGAAGACTTCAACAATCATTGGTTCAATTACATTAAACACGTCTTCTGGTTGGACAAAAGACATTTCCATATCTATTTGAGTAAATTCTGGTTGTCTATCGGCTCTTAAGTCTTCATCACGAAAACAACGAGCAACTTGATAGTAACGGTCATAACCAGAAATCATCAAAATTTGCTTAAATAATTGTGGTGATTGGGGTAGCGCGTAAAATTCACCTGCATTTAGTCGGCTAGGGACTAAGTAATCTCTCGCGCCTTCAGGCGTAGACTTAGTTAAAATTGGGGTTTCAATTTCAAAAAAGCCTTCTTTATCTAAGTAATTTCTAACTGTTGTAGTGATGCGATGGCGCAGACGCAAATTGTCTTGCATCTTTTGTCGTCTTAAATCAATGTAGCGGAATTCTAAACGGGTATCTTCAGAGGGAACAATATTAGAATTAATTTCAAATGGTGGGGTTTTAGACTCGTTAAAGATACTAAGTTCTTCCCCTACAACCTCTACTTCACCAGTGCTTATATTTGCATTAACTGTATCTGAAGAGCGTTTAATTACCTTGCCACGTACAGCGCAAACATATTCAGAGCGCAAACGTTTGGCTTTAGCGTGTGCTTCGGCAAAGAGTTCCTCATTAAAAACTACTTGTGTAACACCTTCACGGTCACGCAAATCAATAAAGGTTAAAGGCCCAAAGTCACGTCGGGCATTAACCCAACCCATTAATATTACTTCTTGACCTACATGCTCTACTCTTAATTCACCTACGCGGTGAGTTCTTTTTAACGTTGCTAAGTTGTCTAACATAACTTTCCTACATATTAAAGATTAACTAATTTAACTTAATTTTTTAACTTTTCCAAAAGCTCTGCTTCTGTAAGCTCAAATTGCTCGCGGCTAACCATATCTCGCAAAACAAATTTAGCTTTGGCTAGCTCTTCTTCGCCAATAATCAGCGCATAACGAGCCTTTGAGCGATCTGCTAATTTCATGGAGTTTTTCAAGTTGCGACCTTCAAAATCTAATGCACAACTAATGCCAGCTTGACGTAAACTTTTAGCTAAAAGTAGCGCAAAATCAAAAGCTTCTTTCCCTAAATGAGCTATAAAAACTGTTGGAGTGCTAGGATCTGGCACTGTTTCGGGTAAAGAGATTACAAAGCGATCTAACCCTAGTGCAAAACCAAAGCCTTTAGTTGGAGGCCCGCCAAGAGTTTCTGATAGCCCATCATAACGGCCACCACCAAGCAGCGCGTTTTGTGAACCAAGGTTTTCATTAGTTGTAACAATTTCAAAAGCTGTGCGGGTGTAATAATCTAGCCCACGTACTAATTTAGGATCAACTTGATATTTAAGTTGGCGAGCATCTAAATAACTGCAAAACTCGGAGAAGTGGGTTTGGCATTCTTGGCAAAGCAGATCTTGAATTGAAGGCAGTTGAGCAACAATTTCTGCATCTCGTTTGCAATCTAAAACCCGCAAAATATTTGTTTCAAATCGGCGGTTACAATCCCCACACATTTCAGCTAGTTTTGGCGCGAGTTCTTCTTTTAATCTTTCATTAAATAATGGGCGGCATTTTGGACAACCAACAGAGTTGACTAATAAAGAAGTATTTTCAATTTTTAGTTCTTGTAAAATCCAAGCTAGCATTTCAATAACTTCTGCTTCAATTGCTGGATGGTCGCTTTTTCCTATAACTTCTACGCCTATTTGATAAAACTGACGGAAACGACCTTTTCGGCCATGTTCCCGGCGAAATTGTGGCCCAACATAAAATAATTTTGCTAAATCGCTTTGAACCCACATTTGATGCTGGATATAAGCACGAATCACAGATGCGGTATTTTCTGGGCGAAGCGTTAAACTTGCTCCTGCTCCAGGAGTGTTATTTTCTCCTAAATCCCGCCAAGTGTACATTTCCTTAGAAACAATGTCGGTTTCTTCGCCAACTCCACGAGCAAAAAGTTCGGTGTATTCAAAAATTGGTGTGCGGATTTCTTGAAATCCATAGCGGCGAAAAGCTTCACGAGCAACATTTTCCACATATTGAAATTTATGTGAATGTGCCGAAGTGTCTGTAGTAAAATCTTTAGGTAAAATGTCGCGGGTATGTTTAACTGTTTTAATTTGTTTTTGTTTACTCATTACAGTTTAAGTTCCAAATAATCGTTTTTCAGGTCAACATAATGTTGCCAATTTTCTTTCATTCTTGCTAATTCTTCTTCTGTTAGTTCGCGTTTAACTTTAGCAGGCATTCCAGCAACTAAAGTTCGTGGAGGGACTTTCATTCCCATAGGAACTAGACTTCCAGCAGCAACTAGGGCCTGTTCGCCTATTTCACAGTTATCTAGCAGGATAGACCCCATGCCAATCAATGCACCATCTTTAATTGTGCAACCATGTGCAACTACATTATGACCCATAATTACACCATCGCCAATAATTGTAGCAAAAGTATCTGTAGTAACATGAATTACAGAACCATCTTGAATGTTAGTGTTTTTGCCTATGCGAATATAATAAACATCGCCACGAATTACACTATTAAACCAAACGCTGCTATGCTCGCCAATTTCTACATCGCCTATGACTACGGCATTTGGTGCAATAAATACAGTAGGGTCAATTTTTGGCGTTTTTCCTTTATAAGAAATGATATGAGCAGACATAAGAATTCCCTAATAAATTAATCTGATTTGCAAGTGCTTGTATTTGCGAAGTTTCACAGAATAGCACAGCTATTTATTGACTGACAATTAGTTAGACCAGATCTAAAGGCCATCTATATAAGCTTGCCGCGTAGCGGCAATTGAAGATAGACTACCCATTTATGGGTAGGATAAATTTTTATTTAGAAGGGAAAACCCTGTGTCAGACCATAAATTTACTAATCGATTAATTAATGAAACTAGTCCCTATTTACTCCAACACGCTCATAATCCTGTAGATTGGTATCCTTGGGGGACGGAAGCACTAGAGCTTTCTAAGAAATTAGATAAGCCAATTTTGCTGTCTATTGGCTATTCGGCTTGTCATTGGTGTCATGTTATGGAGCGAGAATCTTTTGAAAATGTACACATTGCTAAATTAATGAATGATAATTTTGTGTGTATTAAAGTTGATAGGGAAGAACGCCCAGACCTAGACCATATTTATATGAGTGCAGTTCAGTTGATGACTCGACATGGTGGTTGGCCGATGACGGTTTTTCTTTTTCCTGATGGTCGGCCATTTTTTGGTGGAACTTATTTTCCTCCTCAAGATCGACACAACATGCCAGGTTTTCCTAGGATTTTAATTGCTGTTTCAGAAGCCTATAAAGATAAAGACAAACGCAAGGATTTAGAACGAGCAGGTCATGAAGTGCTAGAAGAAATAAGCACAATGAATAATTTTACTCCTAGCGCGGAGATGCTTTCTATAGAGATTTTAGACAAAGCCTACCATAAACTTACTGCAAATTTTGATAGTCATAATGGCGGTTTTGGTCATGCTCCAAAATTTCCCCAACCAATGAATCTAAACTTTTTACTTAGGGTTTATGCTAGAACTGCTGATAAGAAAGCTTTGGCAATGGTGGAAACTACGCTAGATCATATGGCAAGAGGTGGAATTTATGACCATTTAGCAGGCGGATTTGCCCGCTATTCTACAGATGAAAAATGGCTTGTACCACACTTTGAAAAAATGCTCTATGACAATGCTTTACTTAGTCAAGTTTATCTAAGTGCTTATCAAGCAACAGGAAATGAATATTATCGAACCGTTACAGAAGAAATACTAGATTGGGTATTGACAGAAATGCTTGATGATAAAGGCGGTTTTCACTCAACACTAGATGCTGATAGCGAAGGCGAAGAAGGAAAATTTTATGTTTGGGAGAAAGAAGAAATTGAAAAAATCCTTGGTGACAAGGCAGCCGCCTTTATTGATTTTTATGGTGTGACACATTCAGGTAACTTTGAAGAGAAAAATATTTTATTTATTGATAAACCTATTCCAGAAATAACTGCAAGGGTAACAAAACAATATAACTTAACGGAAGTAGAGCTAGAAGTTTTATTAGTGGAATCTCGCAAAAAACTAAGGGAAGTTCGAGCAAAAAGAATTTGGCCGGACGAGATGATAAAGTGCTAACAGCCTGGACTGCAATGATGATCAAATCTTTTGCTCAGGCGGCCAGAGTCTTAAAGCAAGATGATTACCTAAGAGCAGCTACCGACGCAGCAGAGTTTTTGTTAACAGTTAATTCTACTAATGGTAGATTATTACGTAGTTATAAAGATGGACAGGCTAAATTTAACGGCTACCAGGAAGATTATGCTTATTTAATCGACGCTTTACTTGCAATTTATGAAGCTAATTACCAAACAAAATGGCTTGTTGAGGCTCGCCGGTTAGCCGATTTAATGATTGATCAATTTTGGGATGAGCAAGACGGAGGATTTTTCTTTACTAGTAATGACCATGAGCAGTTAATTACACGTAGCAAAGAATACAGTGATAATGCTACTCCGTCAGGTAACTCTGTAGCCGTAGATGTACTATTAAGGCTAAGACATATTTTTGATGATGAACGCTATGAGCGAGTTTCTTTAAGAGTATTAAATATGCTTAGTCGTGTTTTAGAAAAGTTTCCAGGTGGTTTTGGACACATGCTTTGTGCCTTAGACTTTTATCTTGCTCAAACAAAAGAAATTGCAATAATTGGTGATGTTGCAGCAGACGACACAGAAAGTTTATTAGAAGTAATACACCAAAGCTTTTTACCTAATAAAATAGTAGTAGTTGCGGAAGAAAATAACCAAGAAGCTACTAAGTTAATACCCTTACTAGCTAACCGAACAATGATTGATGCTAAGGCGACTGTTTATGTTTGTGAGAATTTTACTTGTCAACAACCCTTAACAACAGCAGAAGGATTAGCTAAACAATTGGGCTTAAAATAATCTATTTGTTATGTTTAATTTGGAAAAGTTTGACGCACTTTATAACTTGCTTTCTACAGATATGGTGGTGGGTGATTGTGGGATAAAGTGCAACAAATATTGCTGTCAAACAGATAACACAATTAAGTATTTTCTACCATATGAAGATGAGTATTTTCTAAATAAACGATTAGAGAATTTTGAAATAGTTAACTATTACTTATTTACTTCTTATAGATCAAAAAATCAGTCTGGGTGCCTTTGTACAAGGGATTTAAGGCCCTTTTGTTGTCGGATTTTTCCTTTTCGTCCAATCATTGATCAAACCTTTTTTCAAGTTACAGGCTTAAAAAAAGCAACTGGTTATGGATTTGACCAATATTGCTGGATAAATGAGCCTTTAGCAGACTGGCAAACGGCTGCAATTAAAGCTTGGCAAATGGTTCTAAACGATCCAGACAACTTAAAATTTTATGCTCAACAAGCAGTATTTTTGACTAAGGCAAAGGAGAATTTTGCAGTTTCTACGACTTCGCTACTTTATCAAATTAGGAAGAACTTGTGGAAATGTCGGTGAGGGAGTTGTGGAAATATACTGCTTTATTTTTTGATCAACTTGGAAAACCTAACTAATTGTAGGATGTTTAATTAGTTATTTAGTATTTGAAAAAAGTTAAAGTTAAGTGGTAGAAGTTGATCAAAATTCAATTTTTTGAGATTTAAAGGAAAAATTTTTATCCATAGTTAATTTTAGTTAGATAACATATTGATTCATAAATTACTTAGCACTTTGCCGAGATCAAGTAGTTGTTGGCACCTGATTTGCCTAAATATAGTGACATTAAATTTATCTATTAAGACGGATAAGAGAGATTTTTTTTTGGTAATGATTTTGTTAGTATAGTTTGTCCTAAAAATTAGCTAACAAATAGCTATCATTAAAAACTAGCGTTATTACCAAATAATTGCCTAAGACTTTTATTTCAATTATTCAATTTGGTCTAAGTATAGACTTAAAACTATTTTAATAATATTGAGCAACTGTCTCTAAAATGAGGCATGGGCTTATTTTCAGGCGACTAGATCTGAAAGGGAGGAATTTTTATAATGAAGAAAGAGAATAAACTAGTTAAGTCCCTTTTCTTAGCTTTGGCCTTAACTATGTTTGGCGGCACAGCACCAGATGGTGTTGTTGCTCCAGTCATGGCTCAACAAGTAACAGGTACCCTTGGTGGTACAGTAACTGACGAACAAGGCGCAGTAATCCCAGGTGCCCAAGTTATTGCTAAAAACATAGCAACAGGTACAGAAACAACAACTACAGCAAATGAAAATGGTATTTATCGTATTTCAGCACTAACCCCAGGAACTTATGTTGTTAAAGTTGTTGCTGATGGTTTCAAAACTACAGAAAACAGCGATGTAACTGTAAAACTTGGTGGTAGCACTGGTTTAGATGTTGCTATGCAAGTTGGTGGACAAGCTGATATAGTAGAAGTATCAGGTGGGGAAGTCTTAATTGAAAGAGATACATCCCAAATTTCTGCTAACTATGATGCTCGTAAAGTGGCTGACCTACCAAATAGTATTGCTGGTGGTGGTATTGATACTTTAGCTTTATTAACCCCAGGTGTTGTTGATACTGGTGATACAGGCTTTAGTAATACAAACGGTACAGGCATTTCTGCTAATGGTGGTCGTGGTCGTTCCAACAATTTTAACATTGATGGTCAAGACAACAATGATATTTCTGTAGCTGGCCCAGCCGTATTTATTGATAATGCTGACATTGTTCAAGAATTCCAAATTGTTAGCAACAACTTCTCTGCTGAATATGGTCAAGCAGGTAGCGCAGTAGTAAACATTATTACCAAAGGTGGTTCAAACGAATTTCATGGTAATTTAGCTTACTTCTTCCGTGATCGTAAAAATTTAAGTACTTTGACTGTTCAAGAAAGAGCATCTGGATTAAAAGAAGCACCTTTCCAACTAAGCAACACTTTCAATATGAGCTTAGGTGGCCCAGTTGTTAAAGATAAACTCTTTTTCTTTGCTAGCTATCAAGGTATTCGTATTGCTGAAGGTACATTTGCTCAAACTACAGCAGGAGCTTTAACACTTACTCCTAATGGTATTTCTACTGCTGCTCAATTTGTTAGCCCAGCAATTGCTAATGTTTTAAGAATGGGATCACCTTTTTCTATTGGCATTGGTAATCCTACAATTAGACCAGATGTTGGCACCAGACTTATTAATGTCAATATTGGTGGTAGAATGGTTCCATTAGAATTTGCTGCTATTCAACGTACAATTCAAACACCATTTGAAGAAAATTTCTCTACTTTCCGTGCAGATTATAATGCTTCAGACAAATTGCGCATTTCAGCCCGTTACCTTTATCAAAAAGGTGAAACTGCTAATGCTACTGGAAGTCTCACAAATGGATTTATTGGTGATATTCCATCTCGTAGTCAACAACTTGGTGTAACAGCTATTTATCAAGTTTCTCCACGTGCTACAAACGAATTTCGTTTTAATTATAGCCGTTTAAGAGTTAGCTTTGGTGGTGGTAGTGGTGCAACAATTCCAAGTGCAAGTGATGCAGATCAAGCATTTGGTTTCTTTAATCTACCAGCAGGGTTTATTGATATTGGCCCAGCTAATAACTTACCACAAGGCCGTATTAATGATAACTACCAGTTCTTAAATAACTTCTCTATAACTTCTGGTAAGCATACCTATAAAGCTGGCGTTGACTTTAAGCGTCGTTTAACAGAATCTAGCTTTTTACCTAACCAAAATGGTACTTTTAACTTTAATAGTTTGGCTACATTCTTTAACAACACACCTCAATCAATCAATGTTGCTGTAGGCCCAAATATTCTTAACTTTACAGAGTTTGACCAATCTTACTATTTTGAAGATGTTTTCCGTATTAAAGATAACTTTACACTTAGTTTAGGTGTTCGTTATGAAAATACTGGTCAACCAATCAACATTTTGAATGAAATTACAAGCAGAAGAGAAAGCGATCCAACCACAGCTATTTTTAGACAAGATGTACCTCTTGAAGCACGTGTTTTCCCAGCAATTGATACTGACAACAACAACTTTGCTCCTCGTATTGGTTTTGCTTACACTCCACGCTTAAACTTTGCTAAGAAGATTTTAGGCGAAAACAAGACTGTTATTCGCGGTGGTTATGGCGTTTCTTATGACCTAGCTTTCTATAATATCTTGTTAAATTCAGCTACAGCCGCTCCAGTAGTATTTGCTACTTCTATCATTGGTACAGGTGTACCAGCAGTTCCAACAGATCCAACAGGCCCTGGAATTCGCGCTGCTATAACTTCAAGAATTCCAACAGGAACTTCTGACCCACGTTTATTAACCCAAACCGGCGTTGCTAATGATTTCCATAATCCTTACACCCAACAATTTTCTTTAGGTGTTCAACGTCAATTAGGAAATAACACAATTATTGAAGTTCGCTATGTTGGAACACGTGGTGTTGGTTTATTCCAATCAGTAAATGGTAATCCACAAATCAATACACTTGCTCGTGATTTTGGAACCCAATTCTTACCTAATGGTGTTCAACCTTCTCCAAATGGTCGTTTGGTTGCTAACCAAGGATTGTTCCGTAACCGTATTAATGGTGCAAATTCTATCTATCACAGTATGCAAGTACGTTTTGATACTAGAATTAAGAACCTAATCTTTGGAACTTCTTATTCTTTCTCTAAACAAATTGATAATGCTTCTGAGATCTTTGGCACATTTGGTGGTGGCAGTACAACCGCATTTGCACAAGATCCTTTTGATACTGGCGCAGGCGAACGCGCTTTAGGTGCTTATGACTTCCGTCATGTATTTTCAACCAACTTTATTTACTCTATTCCTCTAATCCCAGGTTTACGTGGCAATAAATTGGCTGAAAAACTTTTGGGTGGTTATGAAGTTTCTGGTACTTTCCGTACTAACAACGGACAAGCTTTTACCCCAACCCAATTCTTCTTTGGTTCTCCATATGTTGACCGTAACTTTGCTAATGCCTTTAACAGTGGTGTAGAGTTTGTTCGCCCATTCTTAGGTAACCCAAATGCTCCTGCTAGTTCAGTAGCTATTGACAATGATACTGCAATCAATGTCTTTGGACTTACAAATACCCCATCACCAACAGGATTTTATCTATTAAATTCCTTTAATGCTTCTCCAAATTCTCCTGGTACTCCTGTTACATTAGATCAAGTTAGATTTATTGCTAACACTGCGTTTACTTCAAGATTATTTGGAACTCCTTATGGTAATGTTGCTCGTAACTCTTCAAGAGGCGATGAGCTTTTCTTAGGTAACTTTGCATTCTTCAAGAATACTAAGATTAGTGAAAGAATGAACATACAGTTCCGTGCTGAAATGTTCAATGTCTTTAATCATCCTAATTTTGGTGTACCAGATCCATTTATTGATAATGCTGGTACAAGTTTTTCCAATGTTGACTTTAATGATGCTCCTCGTCGTACAGTCCAATTTGGATTAAAACTCACCTTCTAATATTTCTTAACATCTTTTTGTTAAATAACCCAGCTTAATCGGCTGGGTTATTTTTTTGTATTTACCATTGCATATCTTTGCTAAGAATGCCAAAATAAGCAAACCGCAAAACAATCCCAACAAAATTTAGGAGCTAGTTATGAGATTAAGTAAATACTCTATATTACTGGCTGTATGTTTATTATGTGTGTTGGCCTTACCAACAAATGCCCAACGTCGTCCAAGAGGAAGTTCCCCTACACCTGCTGAAGTAGAAAGACAAAATATTAGTTCACAACAAAGAGAACTACGTAATTTAGAAATGGTTGGTAATAACCCACACAAGGATGTTGACCCAATAATACTACGGCAAATGCAGCTTAAAAAGGAACTCAACGAACTTAATACAGCTACTTTAGCTTTTCTAAATATGGCAAAAGAAGATTGTGCAACACAAGTTGCAAAGCAGGATATGAAAGAAATGGCTAAATTAGCAGACAAAGTAGCTAAATGCTCTAAAAAATTACGAGACGATTTAATTTTAAGTAATTTTGAAGTTAAAGTACCACCAATGCAGATTTCCGCTACAGAAGATCGCACAGCGCAAATGTTGAAAATTGTAAAAAATATGGATGAATTAATTGAGCAAATTAATGTTTCAAGTGTGACTGCTACTACAAGCGAAATAAAGTCTAAAATTTTAGCAAGACATTTAACAGCACTAGAAAATCAAGCAAAAGGTGTTAAGGAATTAGCAAAAGGTAAAGATTAAATTTCAACTTTTTGTTTGATTATAAATATTAACTTTTCTGACTATTTTCCTAATTTTTGGGGGTGGGCAATGAAACTATTTCTAAGACTATCTTTAATGACTGTAGTTTTTAGTTTATCTGCTAATTTAAGTTTTGCCCAAGCAGAAAAATTTAAGAATGCTAAAACTAAAGAGGAAAGAGCTTTTAATAATGCAATGCTTAATGAGCAAAGCCTTCAACAGCGGCAACAAGCATTAAATGACTTACAAGAGAATAGATTTAATTACATTAAACCTGATCCTAGCATAGTTAAGCGACAAGAATTTGTTCGTAATTTGGCAGAACTAAATGCTAAAAGTAAAGAATTACTATTAGCTACACGAGCAGAAAACTTAAATGAAAAAGGCTTAAAAGAAATAGCTGATTTAGCTAATAAGCTAGGAAAAGCTGCTAAGGAGCTTCGTAAAAATTTAGACTTAAAAGGCAGAAAAGAACAAGAAGACAATACAGAACTTTCTTTTGATAAATCCCCAGGACACCTACTTTATTTATCTGCAAAAGTAAGTGGACTAGTTAGGGCTGTAAATCAAACACAACAAGCCAACTCTGTTGATGCTAGTGAAATTGAACAAACAGAACAAAAGCTCCAAGATATAGAAAAATTTTCTAAAACAATGAAATTACTAGCTAGTAAAAAGTAGCTAGTAAGCTATCGGCGTTTTTTATCTACTTCAGCCATATGAAGGTTTAGAGAATAAAAAATAGCTCGACCATCAATATTACCTAAAATTTCTTCTGATGCTCGTTCTGGATGTGGCATCATACCTAAGACATTTTTTTCTTTGTTAGTGATGCCAGCAATATTTTCTAGTGAGCCATTAGGGTTAAATTTGTCTGTAACTTCGCCATTTTTACTGCAATAGCGAAATAAAATACAGTTTTTTTCCTTTAACATAGCTAAATCGTCTGGATCACAAAAATAATTACCTTCGTTATGCGCGATAGGTAGATTTAATACATCTCCAGCATTATAAGAGTTAACAAATGCTCCTTGGTTATTTTCAACTTTTACATAGCTATAATCACAAATAAATTTTAAGTCTCGGTTACGTAGTAATGTTCCTGGTAATAGTCCTGCTTCACAAAGGATTTGGAAGCCATTACAAATACCTAAAACTAAACCTCCACGACTAGCAAACTCTTTTATTGATTTCATAACTGGCGAAAGACTAGCTAATGCTCCACATCTTAAGTAATCACCATAGGAAAATCCACCTGGTAAAATAACCACATCGCAATCATCTAGTGTAGTGGCTTGATGCCAAATAAACTGGACTGGTTGACCAACAACTTTGCTAATCACATGATAAGTATCGTGATCACAATTAGAGCCTGGGAAAATAACTACCCCAAATTTCATTTTTAGAAAACTCCTTAATTAAATTAACTTTCTATTTCTATTTTGTAATCTTCAATTACAGGGTTAGCTAAAATTGAGTGTGCTAGTTGGTTAACTTCTTGTTGAGCGTCTATAAGGGAAATATCATCTCTTAAAGCTACTTCAAAATATTTTCCTTGCCTGATGTCGGCAACAGACCCATAACCTATGGTTTTTATTGCTTGATGGATTGCTTTGCCTTGGGGGTCTAAAACTCCATTTTTTAATGTAACATATACTTTTGCTTTCATTGATTTTAAGTAAAACCTCCAAATATAAATAGCCTAAATTAATTTGCAAAAACACGATTAAATATTTTTTCTACATTACGTAGTTGTACTTTTAAGTCAAAAATAGCATTAATTTCGCTTGTAGAGAGAATTTTATTAATTTCCGTGTCTGCAAGTATTAAGTCATGGAAATTGACTTTTTCATCCCAAACCCGCATAGCATTATTTTGGACTAATTTATAAGCATCTTCTCTAGTGAGTCCATGACGAGTTAATTCTAAAAGTAGTTGACCAGAAAAAATCACACCTTGCATTAAGTGTAAGTTTTTTTGCATTTGTTTTGGATGAACAATAAGTTTATTTATTAGCTTATTAGTGCGATGTAATAAATAATCAGTCAAAATATGGCTATCAGCTAGAATGATTCTTTCAACGGAGGAGTGGGAGATATCTCTTTCATGCCAAAGAGCAATATTTTCAAATGCTGCTTGAGCATTGGCTCTAACAACACGGGCTAGGCCGCAAATTTGTTCAGAAACAATAGGGTTGCGCTTATGAGGCATTGCTGAAGAGCCTTTTTGCCCACTACCAAAAAATTCTTGTGCCTCGCCTACTTCGCTACGTTGAAGATGACGAATTTCTAAAGCAATTTTTTCTAAACTAGCAGTAGTAATAGCAAGTGTGGATAAAACTTCTGCATAGCGGTCTCGTTGGATTACTTGGGTTGAAATAGGTGCTGCTTTTAAGCCTAAACGTTGACAAACTTTCTCTTCAACTTCTGGATCAAGATGCGCAAAAGTACCTACTGCACCAGAGATTTTGCCAACGCTAATAGCTTCTTTTGCTCGCTCAAGTCTTTGTAAATTACGTTTGTTTTCAGCATAGTAAAGAGCTAAAACCAGTCCAAATGTAGTTGGTTCAGCGTGTATTCCATGAGTACGGCCAATCATTACAGTATCTTTAAATTCAAAAGCCCGCTTACGTAAAGTGTTACTTAATTTGTTAGCAGTATCAATTATTAAATTTAAGGCTTCTATTAAAACTAATGCGTTGGCAGTGTCTACAACATCTGAGGAAGTTAACCCAAAATGAACATAGCGCGACTCTGGGCCAATAAATTCTGCTAAGCAGGTAGTAAAAGCAATTACATCATGGCGAGTAGTTTCTTCAATTTCAGCAATACGTTTTACATCAAATTTAGCTTTTTCTTTGATAACAGCAAGCGCGGAAGCAGGAATTGTTCCCATTTCTGCATGTACTTCACAAACTGCTATTTCTACATCTAACCACTTTTGAAATTTATTTTCTTCTGTCCAAATCCTTCCCATTTCTGGTAGGGTATAGCGCGGAATCATAAATACTTACAGTCCTTTTAATAAATATAAGTACATAGTACATAGAATTTACTTTATAACTTATTGCAAGTAAATAATTCTTAATGCCCTTCTAGGGCATTTGATAATAGCCCTGTCCTTTAGGGCAGAGCGAATTTATAAATCTATCCAGCCTAATGGACGATCAGGAAAAGCTGTTAAAACCCGATTTTCTGCTAGTGATGCAAATAAAGGAGTTTTATCATTTAATGCTGTCATTGCTGCTAACTTAGCTAACTCTGGATGGTTATTTTGCTCGCTTAAATGGGCGAGGATTAAATATTGTGCTTTCTGATCAAAATCTTCTCGCAAAAATCTAGCCATCTCATTATTAGAAAGATGCCCATTTTGGCCTAAAATTCTTTGCTTAGTTGCCCAAGGATATGAGCTTATACGTAACATTTCTACTTCATGATTAGCTTCTAATACTAAAGCATCACAACCTATTAAATATTTTGCTACTTGTTTAGGGATATAACCTAGATCAGTAACAATTGCCATTTTAGAGCCTTTACTTTCAATAGTAAAAACTAATGGATCTACGCTATCGTGTGGGACGGGAACAGACCAAAACTGTAGGTCTCCAATTTCAAAAGGTTGGTTAGGTATTAGTTTTTCTGCTAATTTTATTGATGGTTCAGAAGTTAACTTTAAGTAGTCAAAAGCTACAGGAGAAATATAAACATAAATATTAAGTTTTTTAGCTAAGGTTTTTAATGCACGAACATGATCGCTATGTTCATGAGTGATTATTATCGCGCTAATGTCTTGAATTCTGCTTCCAACCATTTCAACACGTTTTACCAGTTCACGAGCCGACAACCCACAATCGACTAACACAGAAGTTTTTCCTGTGCTAATTAAAGTGGCGTTACCACTGCTACCGCTAGCTAAAACGTTAAAGCGCATAAATTAAAAATACCAATAAATTAAAATAGTTAATAGCCTAAATGAGCTAAATCTAACTTAACTTTATCATTAGCTCCCAAGATAGTAATTGCTAGTTTATTTTTTTGAAAAGTATTTTGTGCAATTTCTTGGATTTCTTCTTGGCTAACCTTATCAATTTCTGTAATTACTTCATTAATAGTAATATTTCTAGTAAATAGCATATGATTATTTGCTAAGCTAGTCATTTTGCTAGAAATAGAGTCATTGCTTATAAGTAATGCGGTTTTAATTTGTTCTTTAGTTGTATTAAGCTCTTCTAAGGAAACTATATTTTCTTTTAGCTTAATAATTTCCTGTAAAACATACTCAATAGCTTTATTTACTTGTTTATTTGCAACAGCTAAATAAATGGATAAACAACCAATGTCAGTAAAAGAGTCTATAGAAGAAAATACTGAATAAGCTAAACCATGTTCTTCTCTAATTGTTTGAAATAACCTAGAACTTAGTCCGCCCCCTAAAATACTATTAAAAACATTGCAAGCATAACGCTTAGGTGAATGTATGACAGGAAAGTCACTAGCTAAAACAATATGAGTTTGTTCTAAATTTCTTTTTTTATGGACAGATATTTTATATTCAGTTTTAGGAGTAGATATTAATAATTTTTCTGTTTCTGGTTTTAGATGTCCAAAATATTTTTGGGCAAGTTCTACTAGCTCTTGATGGCAAAGATTTCCTGTAGCACAAATCAAAATATTTTCAGGATAGTAAGTTTTTTGATAATAATTAATTATTTCGTTTCTAGTAAAATTGCCGACGCTTTCGGCTGTACCTTGGATGGGTCGGCCCAAAGGATGATTGGGCCAAAATGAACTAGCAAAAAGGTCATAAACTAGCTCATCAGGTGTATCATCCACCATTTTAATTTCTTCTAGGATTACACCACGCTCTTTTTCTAACTCAACAGGGGAGAATGTTGGATTAGTAATAATATCAGCTAATAGGTCAAAGCCTTCTGATAAATGACAATCCAAAACTCTTATATAAAAATTAGTAACATCTTGACTAGTAAAAGCATCTAGTCCGCCACCTAAAATATCAGCTTGTGTAGCAATTTGTCTGCTTGTGCGTTTAGAAGTACCTTTAAAAACAGCATGCTCAATAAAATGGGAAATCCCATTTTCTAATGCTGATTCATGACGTGAGCCAGCACAAACCCAAATTCCTAGGCTCACCGAACGAACATAACTTATTGATTCGCTGATGATTACTAGACCATTATCTAAAGTTGTTTTATTTACTTGATTTTCTATCATGAAAGGAAAGACATCCTAGCATAGCCCTTTTTGCCTTTCAAGTTACTAAAGCATATGCGAAAAATAAGTGCAAAATATTTGATAGTGGTAAATATAATATTTGCAGCTAGATAAAAGAATTTACACTTTAAAAATAATGTAAAATTTGAGTTAAACAGCAACATTTGACTAGGCTTATTGCATCTTTGTAGTAAAATACAGAATCACCAGGGCCAGGAATGTTTGGGGGAAACATGTTACGAGAAAGAATTAAACGCTATATTGCAAAGCAATTTCGTCGTATTTTTGCTGAACGAGTAGCGGTAGATTTAGGAACAGTAAACACCTTAATTTATACAGAAAAACGTGGAATTGTATTAAATGAACCTTCTGCAATTGCTGTAAATAAATATACTGGTCAAATAATTACAGTTGGTCATGAAGCCTTAAATATGTTAGGACGTGAGCCAATAGATACTGTAGTTCATAGACCTATGAGAGATGGAACGATTGCTGATTTTGACCTAGCAGAAAAAATGCTACATGAATTTTTCCGACGTGCTAATGTTGGCAAAATTGGTAAAAGCGGCAAATTGCTACATATTGTTACTGCAACACCTAGTATGTCTACTAGCGTTGAGCGTAGAGCATTAAAGGCTGCTGCACGTGGTGCAGGTGGGCGATGGGTCTCAATGATTGAAGAGGGACTAGCGGCGGCTGTAGGTGCTAATGCAATTTTAGGTAATTCTAATGCTCATATGGTAGTTGATATTGGTGGTGGTACAAGTAATATAATTATTGCTTCTGCTTCTGGTATTATTAAATCTTCTTCTATTCCTGTAGCAGGTAATGAGCTAAATCAAGCAATTATTGAACTTCTAGCACGTAAACATCGCTTACAAATTGGAGAACAAGCCGCAGAATCTATAAAAATGAAACTTGCCACCGCCCTAGAACCTACAGAGCCAGAAGAATTAAAAGTTATTGGTAAAGCTGTCCCAGGTCATGCAGTTAAAGAAATCAGCATTGATAGCGAAGAACTTTTTCAAGCACTAGATAAATTCTTGCAAACTATTATTAGTGAAATTCGCACAATACTAGAGCAAGTACCTCCTAATGTAGCAGTAGATATTTATAGTTATGGAATTGTCTTAAGTGGTGGAGGGGCATTGTTACGCAATTTGGATAAGCGTTTAAGCAATGAATTTGAGCTACCTGTTCATGTAGCAGAACGTCCCCTGGAAGCGGTAGTAAAAGGCGCAGGAAAGCTAATGGCTTATGATAATTTACTAGAACGCTATAGAATACATGATGAAACTCTAGAATGGGAAACAGCTAATACTCCTAGTTATGGGATTGTAAATTAAAGTTTTTCTACAAGATTTTGTAACTTAAGCCACTGTTAGTTGTTCTCTAATGGTGGCTTAATTTATTATTATCAGCAATAACAACTATTGCTTAACATTTTTTGGTGTGATTAAATCTTAACACAGTGTAAAATAGATAAATTCTTTGGCAAATTCTCTTTATAATAAAACTATAAAACCTTACTTATCTTTTTTTACTAAAAATTAGTGTGTTTAAGACACAACGCAAACCTAAAAGCAGCAATAATAATTTTTTTGTGGAGGCAAAAAAATGAGGAAATGTCTTAACCTGTTGTTGATACTTATAGTTGCCACCTTTTTTGGACTTGTAACAAAACAAGCTCAAGCTGGCAGTCTAGTAAAAATCAGTGACAAAAATTTAGTTCTTAGTTCAGACGCAATTCTTACTGGTAAAGTGCTTTCTATAGAAAGCCGTTGGGATGCTAGTAAAACTAATATTTATACAGATATTACAATAGCCTTAAATCAAACTATTAAAGGCGATCTTGGATCAAACACAATTGTTATTGAACAAGTTGGCGGAAAAATAGGTGATAAACAAGTTTGGTTAACTGGCTCACCAGAATTTTCTGTTGGCGAAGAAGTCCTGCTTTTCTTAAAGGCTAATAGCGAGGGTGTTTTGCATACTGCTCATATGGGTATGGGCAAGTTTTCAATCTCCCAAACATCTGAAAATAAAACTGTTTTCCGCCCAAGTTTAGATAAATCCAAAGTTTATAATGCCCAAGAATATTTGCAAAATATAAAAGAATTAGTTGCTGCTAATCCTCAAAATACTACTAATAACTTAAAACTTGTTCCTACAGAATATATTCCTGGTCAAGGAGAACGCTTAGATAACTTTACTTTGACCAATACTCGCTTTTTCCAGCCTGACAACAAGGGCATGGTAACGTTTTCTCTTAATTCTACGGCTGCTCCTGTTTCTGGCGGGGCCGTAACTGAGCTTAATAATGCTATTACAGCTTGGAATAATTCTGGTTCTCAACTTCGCTTAGTTAATGGCGGAGCTACAAGTATTTGTGGAATCGCGGCTGATAATCAGTCGGTGGTTTCTTTTAGTCGCTGTGATAGGGATATGATGGATCCACCAATGGGTGGTGAGGGAATGATTTCTACGGTTATGCTAGTAGTTAACACTAGTAATTTTCGTATTATCAATAGCACAAGATTTAATCAAATCATGGAAGCAGATATTCTTTATAATAATGCGTTTAACAGTGTGCTAAGTGCTTCAAAAGATTTAGAAGAATTAATAACGCATGATTTAGGTATTGCTTTTGGATTGGACAATTCTTCAACAGATCCAAATGAGCCTAATGCCACTTTACGCGAAGCCATTATGTATTTTATTCCTCATTTAGATAAACGTGGCGCACGCCTTAACACAGATGATCAGTCAGGAGTTAACCGGCTTTATCCATTTGTTGATCCTGTTAGATTAGATGCGGCTACTTTACCAGTGCCTACTGTAAATGTAGCTTATCTTGCTCAGGTAACTGCTGCGGCTGGCACGCCTCCTTATACCTATGCTGTTACTAATGGACGGCTTCCATTTGGTTTAGATCTAAATATGTTTGGAGTAATTGCAGGTATTCCAACAAATGTAGAGTCTCAAACTTTTGATGTAACTGTAACGGATCAAGCTAATTTTAAGGCTACACAAACTTTCCAACTTGCTACTACTTCTTTAGCACCAAGAATTACAACTGTTTCACCTAGTAGAGTCTCTTATAATAGCAATTCTATGATAACTCTCACAGGGTTTAACTTCAGCACAGTAACACAGGTAAGATTAAGTAATGGTAGATTATTAGCCTTTCAAGCTACTAACAACAATACAATTGTTTTTGGTGTTGCTGGGCCAGGTATGACAGGAACTTTAAGCGATATAACATTAATTAGCCCTGGTGGTAATGTTACTTTGCCAAGTGCTATTTTCTTTGATGGGCCATCTTTAAAAAGTGCTAGAGCAGATGCTGTAAAAGTTCGTAATATGAAAGGCAAGTTTGTTAACCAAAAAGCTATAATTATTAAGGGTGATGGGCTTACACTAAACCAACAAATTAGAATTAATGGGACAGCCGCAAACTTAACACCTGCTCGTAGTATGGATGGCGATATAGTTTATTTTGGTGTTGTAAGAGATGCCATTGGTACAAAAGGAGATTTTACTGTAACAATTTTTGATGCTGATCTAAATAGCGAATCTAATGAAGTTGCAGGTCAACGCCGTAATCCACAATAAGTAAATTACTTATAAGTTTATAAATACAAAAGGCACTAAATTTAAATCTTAAATTTAGTGCCTTTTGTATTTATTTAGTTTAACTATCCCATTCAACTTCAATTTTATTAGGAAATATTTCTGTCCAACGAGTATAACAACGAACCCAAGCAAGCTTTTTATTTCCAGATTTATCGATAACTTCAACATAAAAAACACGTTGACCTAGTTTTGGAGAAGAAGAAAACGGCCCCATAGAGAAACTTTTAACTTGTTTGCTTACTATCTTATAACCGTTTTCTTTTGCCCATTTATCTATTAAAAAGTTAATCTTTGAAGAGTAGAAAAGCACGCCAAAAATCCCTATTACTGTAGCTAGAAAAACCATTAAAAGAAGCGTGTCTTGCGGCATATAGCTTTCCTCAAAATAAAATATAAAGCTAATTATAGATAGGTTTCCTATCTTTTTTCCAAAGTTAATTTATTTACTTCTTTTGTTTAGAAAATTGAATTACAGGATGGTTTGGATTTAATTCTAGAGCTTTACTAAACATTTCTTCTGCTTGACGAGCCATGTTTATTTTTTGATAAAAAAGTCCTAATTCAGCAAAATAATCTGGATTTTTAGGTGCCAGTTCAATAGCTTTGTAAAATTCTTGTTCTGCATCCATATAAAAATCTTTCATTTGTGCCAAACTACGAGCTAAATAAATATGATATTCGGCTTGTTGGGGATCAGCCGTTACAGCAGCTTGAAAAGCACGGCAAGCTTGTCCAATTAAACTAGAATTATAATAGTCTAAACCTTTTTGGAACCAACTTTTAGCTGATGCTGTAGCTGTGCTGCGTGGCCCATCGGCTGCCATAGGTGTAGGTGGTAGACTAGGTGTTCCTAATCGGCTAGGTGTTGGTTTAGCTTCTTCTTTTGGCGTTGTTCTAAAAGAACTACCTAAAGAATCTATCCTAGGAGCTACTTTTTCTGTTTTACTGGGCTGTTCTACTTTAGTTGGATTGATTGCAGGTTTTGTTTCTGCTTGTAAATTTTGTAAATTAAGTGGCGCGGCTGGACTAGATTTTGCAGGTGCATTAGTTGACTTATTTGTTATTGTCTGGTTTATAGAGGGGTTAGAAAGACTGTTTTGAGGAGTAGATGGTTTTACTGCGTCAATTTTAGGGAAAGGAAGTGGTGTACGAATACTTGAATTAGTGCTTGAATTTGGTATTGAAGGTCTTTCTGCTTCTGTGCGAGCTTTTTCTAGTTTGCTAGAGTTAGTTGATTTAATTATAGTTTTACGTAAGGATAAATCATATTCTTCACGCAATTTAGGGTTACTTAAAGTATGGCAAGCTTCTGTCAAACGTCCAAAAACTTTTTCTAATTCATTCTTTATACTAAGGTTATATTTAGATAGTTTTATATGATGATCTGGGTGGAATTTCTGTGAAAGTCTTGCATAAGCAGTTTGGATTTGCAAAAGGCTAGCGTCTTTATCTACTTCTAAAACACTATAATAATTAGCATCTTCAAAATGTCTTAAAGTATTTTCTACTTCATAACAAAAGGCAGCAGCACTTTGAATATCAAATTCTGCTTGACTAGGGCTAGCAGGTTTTGTCTTTGTATCTAGTGGTTTAATAGAAAGCTCTTGCTTAGGTATTTCTTTAGGAGTTTCTTTTTCTAATGACCATTCTAATACACCAATAGAAATTAAACCATAAATAGTCTTAAGTATTTCTGTTTCAGGTAGTCCTCCCATAGTTAGAATCTCTTCTATAGACATAGGTCGGTCAATACGTGAAACCACAAAGGCTTGTTTTGGGTCTAATTTAACAGATTTATAAAGCTTTTCTTGGTTATTAGTGATAGCTAATTTACGGGAAAGATCCCCTAACCAGGATTTTAATAAAATAGTATTTTCTAGCCTTTGTAAGCCTTGTAAAATTATTTCACTACTAGAAATAGATATTTTAATATCTTCTTTTGGTGGAATTGTCCTCCAAAATTGATATTGGCCGCTTGTCCAATTAAATAGTGAATAAACTATATTAGAAACTTGTTCAATTACTAATGATTTTAATTCTTCTGCTTGCAAGACTCCAATTCTTACTAATGCTGTACCAAAACGAATATTAGATAATTTCATTAACTCAGAAGCTTCTAAAAAATCTTTTTGAGTTATTCTTCTAATAGAAAGCAACCATTCTCCTAAACGCTCGGTTTTGATGCTACTACTAGCAAAAACGACTAAACCATTGTCAAGGTAGACAGTTTTATTAACATGCTCATGTGTATTTGTAAAAACTAACAAACCGCTTGCTTTTTCTTGATGGAATTTTTTAAGTAGAAAAATAATGGAATTTTGCTGTAAATCTCCTGACTCGTCTGATCTTTCGCTAAGTAGTTGATTAGATTGTTGTGCTTCTATGTCTGATAATTCTATTTCTATAGCTGAAGTTTCTTGGCTTTCTGAAACCGTTTTAACTTCAACAGGGAAAAGCGTTGAAGGAGTATTTAAGTTAGAAAACGATTCTTGGGGAAAAGGTAAAGTATCACTACTTTTAGAAAAATTAACATTACTTGAAACATTAGAAATATCTATAGAGCTTTCTTTTATAATATTTGGGTTTTTGTTGCTAATTAGTTTTTCTAGCCTGGCTTTAAGCTCTGAGGCACTACTTAAACGCTTTTTAGCGTCTCTAACCAATAAATCGCTTAGAATGGCTGTAAATTCTGGGCTAATATTAATCTTATTTTGCCACTCCATTTGTTGAGTACGGTTATTAAAAAATTGGCTAGGATGTACTCCAGTAAGTAAACGTAGGGCTGTTGCTCCAGCAGCATAGAGATCACTTTGTGGAACAGGATGACCAAAAATTTGCTCTGGGGGAGCATAGCCAGGTGAGCCAATTAATGTTTGTGAGCCTGTATTAGATCCGACTGCGGCTAAACATACAGCCCCAAAATCTATTAACTGAAGCCTTCCATTGCTATGACGCATTAGATTTTGGGGCTTTATATCTCGATGTACAATAGGAGGTGTGCGCGAGTGAAGATACTCTAAAATATCAGCAACCTCTAAAAGTACTGCTTGAACTTCTGCTTCGGAGAATATATGTTTATGTTTATCAACGTCTTCGGCTAAAGTATGGCCCGGTATAAAATCTTGTACTAAGTATGAATAATTATTGTCATTAAAGTAAGCATAAAGCTTAGGTATGCCAGGGTGTTGTAGGTTTAATAGGACTTGTGCTTCACGGCGAAAAAGTCTTTCGGCTGTAATACCTAAATCATCTTCATCATCAGCTTCATTTGAACGAGGAGAAAGTTCTTTTAAGATACGTAGCTCATTAAAACAGTCTTGATCTTCAATTAAATAAGTAGTGCCAAATCCACCTTTTCCAACAATTTTTTTTATTTCATAACGATGTCTAACTAATGTATTAATATAAAGTGATTGACAAGTAAGACAACGACCCGTTTCACTTGGCTTAGGTTCAGCACAACGTGGATTAGCACAGGTCGACATTTTACAAGCCTCCAACGAAAGTAACTACTAAGAATTATTAGATAAATATTTTAACTAAACACCCCATTATAATTGCAAATATTTTTCAAGGCCAACTAAATATTGCTCGTTTATGGGAAAGTAGTTAGTTTTTCCTTAAGATTGTTTGGCACGTAGGGCAACAAAATGGCTAGGACAAATCATTAATGCTTTATCAAACATTTTTTCTGATTCTTTTAGTAAATTAATTTTTTGATAAAAAAGTCCTAGTTGCACATAATAATCTGCATTATTTGGATTAAGTTCTATTGCTTTAGTAAATTCTTTTTCTGCTTCATCTGCACAACCTGAAAGCATTGCTAAACAACGGGCTAAATAGCTATGAAATTCTGAATTATTTGGTTCAACCATAGTTGCAGCCCAAAAAAGCACGTGATGCATGCTCATATTGACCATCATTATAATAGCTTAAACCTTTCTTTAGCCAGGTTTGTCCTGCTGAATCATCTTTAGTATTAACTATTAAAGCAGATGCCGGCGTAGCTTCTAAAGTTGGAAGTTCTGCAATTGATTGCACTGTAGGTTTTGGAGCATCCTCAACAAGCTTATTTATTTCTTTAGTGGGTGGAGAGGGCTTTTGTAAAGTCTTATTATTTGCAAGAGACTTATTTAAGTCTTCTGAGCTAGCAACACTTTTCCTAAGTAAAGAATTATTATATTTTGTTCGACTTCGCCGATTACTTAATGTTAAATATGCTTCGCTAATATATTGAAATAGCTTTTCTAACTCTTTATTTAAGTTTAAGTTATAGTTAACTAGTTGAATATTGCGGTCAGGATGAAATTTCTTAGCAAGCAAAATATAGCGTTCTCTAATTTCTTCTTCATTTGCATCAGGAGACAACGATAGCATTTCATAGTAGTTACTTGTATTTATTAATTTAAGTAGATTTTCTACTTCATAACAAAACTGTGTCGCGCTATGTATATCAAATGTGTTTGGAAATACAGCCGGGCCAATTAAAACATTAGCTATAGTAATATCTCTATAAGAAGGTTTATTTTCATCTGCCCACTGTAAAATCCCTATAGCTAGCAGACCACAAAGGGTTTTTAAGGTTTCTGTTTCTAGTAATCCTCCTATAGATAGAATTTCCTCTATAGACATAACACTATCAAGGCGTGAAACAATAAAAGCTTCTTTAGGTTGGAGCTTTACTACTCTATAAAGCATCCAAGGGTCATCAGTTGAAATAACTTTACGAGTAAAATCACCTAACCAAGTTTTTATCATATCCGTATTTTCCATACGGCGTAGCCCTTCAAAAATAATATCTGCTGTAGAAACAGGAATTTTTATTGCTTCTGCTTGAGGTTGTGTTGCTTTAATTCCATACTGACCAGAATTCCACTCAAAAAGTGAATAAATAATATTAGCTATTTGAGTAACAATAAATGGGCGAAGTTCTGCTGGAGTAATACAATCTATTTCCATTAAAGCAGACCCAAAACGAAGCTTTTTGATTCTCATCAAATTTGCAGCTTGCTCATATTCAGAAATGCTAATTCTACCAATACGAATTAACATTTCGCCTAAACGCTCACTTGATAAAGAACTATTAGCAAAAATTATTGAGCCATCTTCAAAATAAATGGTTTTTGAAATTAACCCTTTGCTACAAATTAATTCACCTGTAAAACGCTCTGTATAAAAGCGTTGTAACAGATGTAGTATAGACATTGGTTCTAAATTTCCTACCTCGTCTGCTAATCGGGCGGTATTAAATTGCTGTGGATCTTTTAGTAGCGGGTTACTTTCCATTGTAACTTGAAAATCCTGAGTATCTCGTTCTTGATGTAATGCTGTAAGCAGTTCATAAGGTTCAAGATTTATAGCTTTTACTTCCTTATTAGGTTTTTCATCGCTAATTTCTAAAAGTTGGTGTTTTAATTCTGTTGCAGATGGAGTTCTTTGCAAAAAGTCTTGAGCAACCAATTGTTTTAATAAAACTGAGAATCTAGGGCTAATTTGTGTGCTATTTTCCCATTCAAATTTACGCATCTTGCTATTAAATAATTGACTAGGATGTAGTCCTGTTAAGAGCCGTAAAATAGTAGCACCAGCAGCATAAAGATCACTTTGTGGTACAGGATGGCCTGCAATTTGTTCTGGTGGAGAGTAGCCTGGAGAGCCTATCAAAGTCCTTTTACTAGGAGTTGCTGCCTGACAAACTGCACCAAAGTCTATTAAAAGTAACTTCCCTCTAGCATGTCTCATTAAATTTTGAGGTTTAATATCTCGGTGAATAATAGAGGGTGTTTGATTATGCAGATATTCTAAAATATCAGCTAATTCCATAAGTAATGTACGGGCTTCTTGTTCGTCAAAGGTTCGCTTATTGTTTTCTACCTCTTCTGCTAAAGTAAAACCCGGAATAAAATCTTGTACTAGGTAAGAGTAGTTTTTCTCATGAAAATAAGCGTGTAATTTTGGAATGCCTGGATGTTGTAAATTAAGTAATACCTGAGCTTCTCGCTTAAATAACCGTTCTGCTGTGTCTAAGTCGTTGTCAAATTCTGAGTCAAATAAATCTTTAGATGGTAGGTTTAATTCTTTTAAGACACAAGACTCATTAAAACGATCTCTATCTTTGGTTAAATACGTTGTGCCAAAACCGCCTCGGCCAATGGTCTGTTTAATCTCATAACGTTGCTTGACCAACGTATTAGTTACTAGGCTATTGCAAGTTAGACAACGCCCTAGATCACTAGGTTTAGGACGAAAACAACGGGCATTAGAGCAGACAGCCATAAGTGTTTTCCTAAAGATTTTTAAGGTTAATTCCTAATCTGTGCTAGCACTAGCCACCAGATCTAAAGAAGGAGAAGAATTTTGCTGTTCCAGGGTTTCTAGTAACTTTTCTGACTTTTCACCTGCTAAAGTAAGACGCTTCATTTCTAAAATTAAATTAGCTAAATTATTTGCCCGCTCTCTATAAAGGGGGTTTTGAGCAACCAAATCTTTTAATACTTGTAATTCTCTTTCTGCTTTTGGTGTTCCACTACCTAGATTTGCTGCTACAGCATATTCATTAGGTATAGTTTCATTGCGAAAGATGATTTCTAAAACATTTGTTGTTTCTTTAACTTGAGACTTGATTTCTTCTAATTTCATTAAAGAACTCTTAAAAGCTAGTCGCCCTGTTAAGGTTAATTCAATGATGGGCTGTTTTTCTTTTTCTAGTTCAATAGATTTGCTAGGACATTTTTTAATTAAAAATTCTGTTAGAGCTTTTGCTGCTTCATCAGGACTTGGAAATTCTGATAAATCAAAGTCAGAAAAATCAAAAGGTCTTTTTTGATAATCCTGTACCAGTCGCGCTTGTATTTTCCCATCCTTTAATTCTACTAGGTAAGCTCCCCGAGTTTCTTTATATTCATCAATTGTTGCTGCTTCAAGTGAACCAGGATTAAATGCCCAATTATCTATAGTAAAACTCTTATGAATATGTCCTAAAGCTAAATAGTCTATACCATTTTTTAATTGTAGCAACTTATTTGTTGATAAAGCTGGAATTGGACGGTTTAATTGTCCTTCTACTTCAGTATGGAGCATCATAACGTTATATGCTCCTTCACGTAAATTTGGCCGGATCGCTTCGTGTAACTGAGGTAAAACGTTACCTGTTGTTACACCATACCAACGTGAACCAAAAATTCTAACGTCTTTACAATCAATAAATCCGCCTTCATGTTTTTCTTCATTCCAAGGCTTATAAACAATTTGACCATTATCTTGATCTGGTTCAACTAAATGGAAAAAACGCCATTTTGATAAACTACGCAACCAACTAAATTTTGAACCTGTTTCGCGTTGGTCATGATTTCCTTCTATAGCAAAAACAGGTATTGCTGCTAACTTTAATTGCTCAAGCATTGCTATTGCATGGTTTGCTGCTTGTGGATCTATTTGGCGGCGGTCAAATAAATCCCCTCCTATTAAAACAAAATCTACATTTTCTTCTATTGCATATTTTTGCAGACAAGTTTGCCAGGCTTTGAAAAAATCTACAGTGCGATCTTCTAGACCATAACGCTTAATTCCTAAATGTATATCAGAAATATGTAAGAATTTTGTCATAAGTTTTTACGAAAAATGAATAGCTATTTCTGTACCTCGATTTGCTCCTAATAAATGAGCCGCAGAGCCTTTTGGAACAGCAATTTCTAGTAGTCCATTACTACCAAATAAAGCGCAAGCCTCACCATCAGGGCATTCTGCATAGTAGGTACAGAAAAGATGGATTTGATGATTATTAATAACTAAAACTTTTGTTGCTCCATTCTTTCATAAGTAAGTTCTTCCTCGGAAATATTAGTAATACAATTACCGAAGTTATCAACATGCAAGACATGTCCTTTAATTAAATTTGGGCCAAATTCTTTTGGTGTAGGAATATTAAATCTTACATAATCTGTAATTTCTTCACCTATTCTGGTAGGGTCAACGCCTTTAGTCATCCACCCAACGACAGGAGCAAAAATATCTCGTGCATGAAATGTTGCACTAAGTGGAATACGATAATAATGTTCAGCATTAATATGTATTACTCTATTAACCTGTTCTGTTTGATAAATATAGCTAAAAATGCCGTTGTCCGGGCCAACAAAATTATAATTGTCTGTCATTACAATAATTGGACGGCGTGAACTACCTACACCAGGATCCACAACAGCCATATGAATAGAAAATCTAGGAAATACACTATAAGCATTACGTAGCATAAATGCCCCAGCAAAGATATCTTGTGGGGGTATAGAGTGGGTAACATCAATGATTTCTATATGTGGATTAACAGAAAGCATTGCTCCTTTTACAGAGGAAACAAAATGATCCGAGGTGCCAAAATCAGTAAGTAATGTAACAATTTGTTTTTTATCAGCCATAGCAATCCCATTTCTAGCACTCATTAGAAATAGTGTTAAATATTATAAAAAAACACTTTAATAAGTGGAAAAATTTAAATGAGTGCTTAGGCAAAATTAACTTGATTTTTGTCTTGAGTGGCTATCATAGCATAATGTTTATCTAATGAAAAAGTAGCTAAAGGGATTAACTCATACAATAATAATTGCTCAATTAATTTTCCTTAAATTTCTGCAAGCTAGTTTCACAAATGATAGCTTTTTTGGCTATAATCGTTTGTTTTAGATAAACATCATTTTTTTTCAATTTAAAACTATTAAGGGGAATTTGTGGTTGCTGCGGCATTTTATGATTTAGAAGGAACTTTGATTAGTACAAACTTAGTACATGCTTTGTACTTTGTTTCTAAAAACCAACAAGGCGTTTGGCAAAGTATTACTAAAACAGCTACAACATTGCTAAATGTGCCAGCCTTTTTTATTGCTGATCAATATAATCGTAGAGTTTTTAATGATATGCTTTTTAAGCATTATAAAGGCGAGTCTGAAGATAGGCTTCGTTATTTAGCCGATGAACTTTTTGAAGATGTGCTAAAACCTAATATTTTTCCTGGAGCGCATGAATTAATTGCTAAGTCTCGAAGTCTTGGACTCAGGCAAGTAGTAATTACAGGTGCTTTAGATATAATGGTTAAGCAATTAATGGATTATTTTGGGGTGGATGATTTTGTTGCTAATCGCTTAGAATTTGTTAATGGTCGTGCTACAGGTCGATTACTCCCACCGATTTTAGCTAGTGCTACAAAAGCTTCTTGGATTAGAACTTATGCAGAGCGCGAAGCGATAAACCTAAATGATAGTTATGCTTATACAGATAGTATGAGCGATTTGCCAATGCTTTCCGTAGTCGGTCATCCAGCCGTAGTAAATCCTGACCGACGATTACGGGTGACAGCTTTGCATCATGACTGGCCGATTTTAGACTTAAAATAAGGCTACCAAAATTTACTAAATTTTATCAAACGAGAAAAAATTTATGAGTCCTACATTACGTCGCAAGCTAGATGAATCTATAGTTTATATTGATAATGATTCTGCTCCTCGCATTGTTCCTTATGCTGAAGATTTTTTGCTAGAAGATCTTCCAGTAGGAACACGAGTAATTTATCCTAAGCCTCCAATTAAGGGACTACCTAACCGAGAAGCAGCCATTCGTTACGCACTAAATCATCCTCATGATTGTCCGCCGCTTTATGCTCAATTAAAACCAGGCATGAAAATTACCATAGCTGTAGATGACATAAGCTTGCCACTTCCGCCAATGGTGACACCAGACATTCGCCAAACTATTTTAGAAATACTTTTAGAAATGCTTGCAGCTAATCATATTGATGATATTCATATTATTATTGCTAATTCACTCCATCGGCGAATGACCGAAAGCGAAATGAAAAGAATGGTAGGGTCAAAGATTCATAAAGAATTTTATCCAGACCGCTACTATAACCATGATGCAGAATGGGCCGAGGGTATGATTAATCTTGGCAAAACTGATCATGGCGAAGTGCTAAATATTAATCGTCGGGCGGCTGAAAGCGACCTGTTAATTTACGTCAATATTAATCTTGTGCCGATGGATGGCGGGCATAAGTCGGTTGCTGTTGGATTATGTGATTATGAAAGCTTACGCGCTCACCATGAACCGCAAACCATCCGAGATAGCCATAGCTATATGGATCCACCAGCTTCAGCCCTAAATACTAAGTGTGTCCGTTTAGGTAAACTAGTTGATAAAAATGTCAATGTTTTTCATATTGAAACCGCACTTAACAATAAAATGTATGACGGACAAATGAGCTTTTTAGGGAAAAAGGAAGATGATTTTACTGCTACAGACCGCTTAAAATTTGAAAGCATTCGTTGGACACTAAAGAAACTTCCTTGGGCAGCTAAACGCAAGATTTTTCACTCTATAGCTTCACATTATGAGTTAATCGCCTGTCATGCTGGTAGAACTGAACCTGTACACGCAAGAATTTTAGAAAAATGCTTTGAACAATATGCTGTAGAAGTCAAAGGACAAGCAGATATTTTAATTTGTGGTATTCCGCATATTTCTCCCTACAATGTTAATGCTGTGCTAAACCCTCTTTTAGTGCAAGTAATGGCTTTAGGCTATTTCTTTAATATGTTTCGAGGTAAGCCGCTTATTAAAAAAGGTGGGACAATGATCATCACACATCCTTGTTATGATGATTTTGACCATGAATTCCACCCTAGCTATATTGAATTTTTCCATCGTTTATTGCCTGAAACTAGGGATGCAATGAAACTGCGTCATAAATATGAATTAGAGTTTGCACATAATCCTAGTTACATTGAAATGTACCGACGTGGACATGCTTATCACGGAGTACATCCTTTCTTTATGTGGTATTGGGGCGAAAATGGTCGTCAACACGTTGGCAGGGTAATAGTTGCAGGTGCGGAAAATGCACACGTTCCAGCAATTTTAGGCTGGGATCGTGCAGATTCACTTAGTGAGGCAATTGCAATGGCAAAAGGTGAACATGGGCGAGGTGCGGAAATTACTATGTTTCATCAACCTTCTATTATTATGGCTGATGTAGATGCTCAACCTGCAAAACAACAATTGCAAAAAACTCAAACAGAAATAATTACCATTGCTGGAGATTAATTTTTTTAGCTAGTAACTCTAAAAATTTTAATAGGAAAGTGTTATGTCAAAGAAACGTCAAAGTTTAGACGAATTAAAAAACCTAGAAAGGTCAAAAGATCTATTTGACGAAGGGATTTTTTACCCTTGTAGTGATGGTAAACCTATGGCAGACGACACATTACAATATCAATGGATGGTGACAATTAAAGAAGGACTAGAAACATTGTTGCCAAATGATTTTATTGCTGCAGATGTTTTTTGGTATCCAGTAAAAGGAAACCCTAAAATAGTTTATGCTCCTGATGTGATGGTAGCTTTAGGTCGTCCAAAGGGTTATCGCTCTTCTTATCGGCAATGGCAGGAAGGTAATATTGCTCCACAAATAGTTTTTGAAGTCCTTTCAAATAGCAATAGTGTCAAGGAAATGGCTAAAAAGCTAGACTTTTATAGCACTTACCAAGTACAAGAATATTACGTTTATGATCCACACAATAATAAACTTTCTATTTGGTGTAGAAATGAAAGCGGGCTAACACTAGTAAATTTTGTTGGAGGTTGGACTAGCCCATTATTAGGGATTCGGTTTCAACTGTCGGAAAAAGAATTAAAAATATTCCACCCTACAGGAGAAGTCTTTCACACTTTCCAAGAAGTAGTTGGAATATTGAATCAGGAACGTAAAGAAAAAGAGCTAGCTATAGCCAAAGTCGAGCAAGAACGAATAGAAAAAGAACAAGCTATAGCTAAAGTTGAGCAAGAACGAATAGAAAAAGAACGCTTAAAAGAAAAATTGCGGCAATTAGGTATTGATCCAGATTCAATTTAGATTTACAAAATCACAAAGCTTTATAAACAAAGGTTTTAATTATAGATATGCAACTTTCTCCCACAGAAATTTTTAATGGTAAAAAAATTTTCCTCTTAGGTGGCACAGGCTTTTTAGGTAAAGTTTGCTTGTGTATGCTACTTTCTCGCTTTCCTAATGTTAGCCGTATTTATATGATGGTTCGGGCTGGCTCTGATTCTGATAGCGCGGCAAGGTTTTGGGATATTATTAATTCCTCGCCTGTTTTTGACCTACTGCGAGAACGCTATGGAAATGCTTTTGAAGGCTTTTTGCGGGAAAAAGTTATTATTGTTGGTGGGGATATTAGCGAAAATAATATGGGTTATTCAGAAGATTTTGCCCAAATGCTAGCTAATGATGTTGACGTAATTATTAATAGTTCAGGTAATGTTACTTTTAATCCTGCCCTAGATGCAGCACTAAGAACAAATGTCGTTGGAGCGCAAAATGTAGTAGCTTTTGCTAAACGAATGAAAAGACCTGCCTTAGTGCATGTGTCAACTTGTTTTGTTGCTGGAAATCGTTCTGGCTCGGTTTGGGAAAGTGACCCGGTAATTGGCTATTTCCCACGTCGCCAAGAATTAACAGCCGATTTTTCTGTTGAAAAAGAATTGCGCGACTGTGAAGCCATCAAACGCCGTGTTCAAGACGAGTCTAATGATGTAGTAATTAACGCTAAGTTTAAAGAAGAAGCCCGACTTCGGCTAATTGAAGAAAAGCGAGATCCTGACGACGAACGCACTTTGCAAACAGCAATTGCACGTGAACGCAAGGTTTGGATCCGTGAACGATTGACAGATTTAGGCGTTGAAAGGGCTAAATGGTGGGGCTGGCCCAATATTTATACTTATACTAAAAGCTTAGGTGAACAAGTTGTTGCTGTAGAAAATGATATTGCTTGGGCGATTGTGCGACCATCAATTGTTGAAAGCTCAGAATCCTTTCCTTTTCCAGGTTGGAATGAAGGTTTTACAACAACTGCACCCCTAATTTTTCTTGCTCTTAAAGGGCAAACCAAGTTTCCAGCAGAAAATAAACTAATACTAGATATTATTCCTGTAGATTATATTGCTGAAGGTGTGCTAGCCACTGCTGCACAGGTTTGTGTAGAAAAATCACATGAAGTTTTTCAACTTGCTAGCGGTGATAGCAATGCTAATAGGATGGAGCGAATTGTTACGCTGCTAGGGCTTTATAAACGCAAATATTTCCAAGAAAAAGAAACTGGCAATAAATGGTTTAATGAACTGATTGCTAGATTAGAAGCCCGTACAGTTACCACAAGTCATTTTGAAAATACCTCGCTTCCAATGTATAACAAAGCGGCTAAAAAAGTCTCTAGCTGGCTAGATAAAGTTAGGCCAAGTTGGGGCGGCGGCAAAGTTACAGAATTTATTGACCAAGTAAAAGAAAGCGTCGATAAAATAGAGAAATTTACTAGCGAAACCAAAGAAGCTTTTGACCTTTTCCGACCCTTTACCAATGAAAATCAATATGTTTTTCGTGCTGATAACATCAGAAAATTAACAGCGCGTATTTTCCCTGATGAAAAACATCTGCTTTCCTGGCAACCTGAAAAAATAGATTGGTATAAATACTGGTTGGAAATTCATATCCCAGGGCTAGAAAAATGGGTATTTCCTACTTTTGAGGAAGATTTAGAGGAAAAACCTAAACGAGTTTACACCTACCGCGATTTAATAGAGCTTTTTGAGACTACAACTAAGCGTAATGCTCGCCGTGTTGCAATGCGAATTGAGCGCGACGGCGTAGAAGAACGCTACACTTATGCAGATTTACGAGAGATTGCAATCAGAGGAGCAGCATTTTTAGTTAGTAAAGGTGTTAATTCTGGCGAAAGAATAATGTTGCTGGCGGAAAACTGTCCTGAATGGGGAATGAGCTATTTTTCTATTCTAAAAGCTGGCGCAGTTTGTATTCCAGTAGACTCTAAATCAACCATAGAGGAAGTTGTTAATATCTCTCGCTCTGGAACTCCTACAGCAATTATCACTAGTGAAAATCTATTAATCGATAAGTTTTTAGATTTACAGGAAAAATTAGAGCATGCAGGTCTAAACACCAAGATTTGGACGTTCAACGAAGTCTTTAGAATTGAAGATGAAGAGGTAGAAGAGAAAAATATTGCTAAATTGCCAACAAAAATTTCTACAAATGCAATGGCATCGCTTATTTTTACCTCTGGCACAACAGGCGTGCCAAAAGGCGTAATGCTCTCACACCGTAATTTTACTAGTTTAGTGTCAAAACTTTCTAGCGTTTTTGACCTAAATGAGCATGACGGCTTGTTAAGTGTTTTACCTTTGCATCATACCTTTGAATTTTCAGCCGGATTTCTTACCCCACTTAGCACAGGATCACAAATTACTTACCTAACAGAGCTAACAGGGGACGCACTTTCAGACGCACTAAAAGAGCAGCATGTTACTGCAATTGTTGGAGTTCCAGCACTTTGGGAGTTGCTACATCGTCGCATTATGAATAAGTTTTCAGACCGTTCTATTTGGCTAGAGCGAATAGTTAAAACCATGATGGATTTTAACAGCAAACTCAGAGATAAGACCCCAATAAACTTAGGCCCAGTAATGTTTTATCCTGTTCATAAAGGCTTGGGCGGCAATATTCGTTATCTAATTAGCGGCGGCTCTGCACTATCTGAAAATGTGCTAAAAGGCTTTCATGGACTAGGTTTTACTATGCTTGAAGGCTATGGACTCACTGAAGCCTCGCCAGTTTTAACCGTGACACGTCGTAGCAATAAAATGTTAGCTGGTAGCGTTGGAAAAGCTTTGCCTGGAATTGATATAAATATTATTAATGTTGATGATCGGGGGGTTGGTGAAGTTGTGGCTAGGGGGCCAAATGTAATGCTTGGCTATTATCAAAATGAGGCGGCAACAAAAGCTGTACTAATTGATAAATGGCTTCATACAGGCGACTTAGGGCGGATTGATGAAGATGGAAATCTCTATTTAATGGGACGTTCTAAAGATGTAATTGTTGATAATAATGGCAAAAATATTTATCCAGATGAAATAGAAGAACTTTATGGAGATTTTGAGTTTATCAAAGAATTAAGCGTTGTTGGCCTACCAGATGGATCAGCCGAGAGAGTTGCTTGTTTAGCAGTTCCTGATTATGAACGAGATGCCGACTTAACACGCGATCACGTCCGAGCCAAGATTGAGGAACATTTCCGCCAAATTTCTGTTGCTCAACCGTTTCATAAAAGAGTTAAAGTACTGCAATTTACAGACATAGAACTACCTCGCACCGCTACACGCAAAGTTAAACGACGTGAAGTAATAGACATGCTAATCCGGCTGCAAAAAATGGTTAAAGTCGCCTCAGCAGCACGCGAAACGGGCGCAGAGGATGAATTAGGCTGGCTCTTTGATGTTGTCGCCTCTGTATCAGGCAAGCCGCGAGCAGCGATTGATATTCATAGTAAACTTGCTGAAATAGGTTTTGATAGCTTGATGTATACGGAATTAGGCGTTGCAATTGAGGCTGCTGGAGGTTCTTTCCCATCGGCAGACGCTTTAACCGGAGTTACAGATATGCGCGAACTAGCGCACCTAGTTAAACGCACTCAACTTGCACGACGCGAACAAAGCGAATCCAAAAAAGATAAGGCTGATGACCAAGACGACGAAATTTATATCCCACCTGTTGTAGCAGAATGGGGTAGCAAGCTAATTGACCTAGGCCAAAACTTAATTTATGAAAAGCTTTTTGATACAGAAATTAGGGGTGAAGTAAATATCCCTACACATACTAACTTTATTGTCACCCCAAACCATGCTTCACATTTGGATATGGGACTAACAAAAATAGCTCTAGGCGAAGCAGGAAAAGAGCTTGTTTCCCTAGCAGCAGCAGATTATTTCTTTGATAACAAATATAAACGCGCTTATTTTGAGAATTTTACAAATGTTGTCCCGTTAGATCGTAGCGGATCGCTTCGCAAATCCTTGCGGTGGGCTGGCAATTACCTATCACAAGGCTATAATATGCTGATTTTCCCAGAAGGCACTCGCTCAGTGTCTGGCGAAATCCAAGATTTTAAGCCTACTCTAGGTTATTTAGCTCTACATCATAAAGTAGGAATATTACCTATTTACTTAGGTGGGACTTTTGAAGCCCTGCCAAAAGGAACTGTAATTCCTAAAAAACGTGATTTAGAAGTAGCAATTGGCCCGTTTATTTCTTATGAAATTGTAGAAAAACTTGCTCAAGGAATGCCTAAATCAGACTCTTACCGTCTAATTGCTTATGTCATAAAACGTATTGTTGAAGATATGCGTGATGGAGGCGATGGACGATTAAATATAGAAAAATTAAAGCAAGAATGGAAGCTAGAGTCTGATAAAGTCGAATTTGCAGAGCATATTATGTAGAAATTAGAGTTATTTGAGAGCTTTATAACAACATAATTTTTGGATTAAATAAAGTAATGGGAAGATATCCTAATTTTTTAATTATTGGTGCGGCTAAAAGTGGGACTACATCGCTTTATCAATACTTAAAACAACATCCAGAAATATATATGAGTTCATCTAAAGAACCTCATTTTTTTGTTGCTCAATGTATTCCAAGAGACAAAATTCCACTAAGAGAAGTTGTTACAGATTTGGCGGAATACAAAAAGCTTTTTGATGGAGTGACTAAAGAAAAAGTTTTTGGTGAAGCGACTTCAACTTATTTAACTTATCCTCAAGTTGCAGAAAAAATTTATCAGCATATTCCTAATATCAAGTTAATAGCTATTTTACGTAATCCTGCTGAAAGGGCTTATTCAGCTTTTACTTATGCTTTACAACTTGGAACAGAAACTTGTCAGAATTTTGAGGAAGCTTTAGCAAAAGATCAGGAAAGAAAAAAGCAAAATCAAGCGTGTAAAGAGTATAGAGAAAGAGGTTATTATTTTGCTCATTTGCAAAATTACTACAAGTTATTTCCTAGAGAGCAAATTAAAGTTTGCTTGTACGATGACTTAAGACAAAATCCTAGAGAGTTATTAAAAAGTATTTTCCAATTTTTAGAAGTAGACGGTTCTTTTACTGTTAATTTTGAGCAAATATATAACCCTACACGCAAAGTTCGCAGCAATTTGTTATATAGATTTTTAACTCAACCAAATCCGCTACATAGGTTTTTACTTAAAGTTATACCCTTAAAAGTGCGGAAGATGTTTAGAGTTTATGAGCGTACTTTAGGAGAAAAATTTCCTCCCATCCCAGAAAATATAAAAATGCAGTTATTAAAAGAATACCGCGAAGATATTTTGAAACTACAAGATTTAATTGGACGAGATCTTTCAATGTGGCTTGTACCTCATTTATAAGCGGATTTTACGCGCGATTGAAAGATACGAAACTTGCCGCTTTTTTCTAAAGTTAGCTCATCAACAAAATTAATGTCTATTTGAAGTTTTGCTTTTAATGCAAGGCAAATTTTTTCTTTTAAGCTTTCTAACTCTAAGTTGCTAGGAGTCTTGCTTATTATGACATTTAATATTAAATAATCCGTTTTTTCCTGGATTAGCCGATAACCCTTGATCCAAGAAGCACTTCGGATAATAGGCAGTAAAATTAGTGGATGTGTTTCTTGTCCATCAGGCAAAACTAAATAATCGTTCATTCTACCAATCACTTGTTTAATTGTTGGAAAGGGCTGTCCACAACTACATTGAGGATCGCCTTTAGTAACAAGGTCTGCTAAACGATAGCGAATAAACGGCATAGAAAAAGAATTTAATCCAGTAACAACAATTTCCCCGCTTTCGCCGCTTTTTATTTCCTGACCGTTTTTAAGAATTTCAACTATTACATTATCTTGGCAAAGATGCAGATCCCTAGAAACCGGACATTCCCAAGCAATTAAATTAAATTCATTGCTTCCATAAGTGTTAAAAACAGGTGCTTGAAAAGCCTGGCTAATAGTGGCCTTCATTTCTTGGGTTAGGACTTCTCCCCCAATAGCAATAAATTTAGGTGATGCAATCGTCTTGCCTTCATCCAACATCATTTGAGCAACTCTTTGCATCACGACAGGAAAACAAACTATTACATCTGCTTTAGATTTAGCTAGTAAATCAATAATTTTACTTATAGGTTGTAAGCAGTCAATTACGCTTGTTTGGTAGTAGCCTATTTTTTTTATAGCTTGTTGTAGAGATTGGTTTTCTCCCGGCGTATTATAAGCAAATCTTACATAGCAAATCTTATCACGCGCCTTTAGCCCATAAGAATGTAAAGCACGCCAGCGAAATTGATTTAGCAATCTTTCTTCTACCCAAGAGCGATAGACGGTTAGCGGTATTCCAGATGATCCGCCCGTAGTAATACTAAGTAAATTCTTAGATTGCAAACTATTAGCAATAATTTCTTCTGCTTTACAAGCTTGTATTGTTGGTCTATCGGTTATTGGAATTAAAGGCAAATCAGAAAGAGTTTTAATTTTTTGAGGCGTGATGTTGTGTTGTTGGAAAAGTTTTTGATAATAAGGCACATTTTCGTAAGCGTGACGGACTATTTTTTGTAATTGCTTTTCTTGGTAAATAGCCAATTCTGAAGGAGATTTAGATTTTAATAAAGAATAGAGTGATGTTAATCGGCTAAATGCTTTGTTTAACATAAATTATTGTCTAATCAACTCTGGTAGAGGTTCTGATATCCAACTTTCGGCTTTGTATAAGCTTTTTATACCTAATCGCCAATAATGATAAACGCCTATTGCATCTTTACCAAATTTGTCTGCTGCTTGTAGTGCCTCGGAATTTTCCCATGCGACGACGCTAAAACTATGTCGAAATCCTAATTCCTGATAATAATACTGCGTTGCTAAAACTCGTTGGAAATGAAAACCAGATTTTCGGTAATCAGGAAAAGTATAATGGTTATAGAAATAAGCTGTTTTATCATCAAGTTTTACAAAGCAATTTAAGTAATCAATAAATGGATTTTTAGTAGCTACCCAACCAAAAGAGGCTATTTTTTCTTGAGCATTTTCACTTAATATTAAAGCAAAGCAGTCATGACCACGTTCCCAACTTTTTTTAGTGTTTGCTATTTCTTTGGCAGACAAACAATTTTCTAACAATGGTAAATGTTCTTTAGTCAAAAGAGTAAATTTTATTGATAGATCAAATTTTATTGGTTGGGAAACCGCAAAAGACCGACGATAGCAAAGAACACGTCGATAAAAAGTTGTCATCAACTTCATTTTTAATGTTTTTAACGACATATTTTTATCTGTAACTAATTAGACCTAGGTTTGATTACCTTGATAGCTAAATAATAGCCAGTAAAATAACGAGTTGGCAAAGAGTTTAATTTTTCAAAATACAGAAAAATTTTTCTAAGTTGTGTATCTAGGGATTTTACACCTAATTTTTCTAAAAGGCTAACTAAGAATATTGCTAGAACGCGAGGAACATGGCTAATAGCAGTAATTTCTTTTATTTCCAAATCTAGGTTTTCTAAAGATTTGCATAACTCTTGCCGAGTTAAAGTAGCACCAACATAATAAGGCACTAACCCTAACTTATTTAATAACTTAAATGGTAATTTATTTCTTAGCCAAATAACTGGATTATGAGGATTATCTAAAGTTAAAACTAGCGTTCCATCTAAACTTAAGATTCTAGCTAGTTCTTTTAAGCTAGCGTCAAGTTCATGTTTGTGTTGAAAATGATCAAGCGATGAACCAGAAAAAATATGTTTTATGCTTTTGTTTTCTAAAGGGATATTTCGCAAATCAGCATTAATTATAAATACTTCTTTTTGAGTCTGTTTTAGTCTTTTATAAGCTGCCTTAGTTATTGATAATGAACAATCTAGCCCAACACTACCATTAGGAAAAAAAGATAAAAGGTTATGTTCTGTGATAGCTTCCTCAAAAAGATCTGTTTTTAGGCAAGGTGATTGTTCAAAATTATTTATCCATTTTGTAACTAATTCTAAATAAAGCTCTTGCATATAGGCTCGCCAAATATTAAGCCGAGGCGAGATTGTAGTTTCTTGATAAATTTGATCCCAATAATCAAATTTATTTTTGCTGTCCAATTTAGGCATAGATTGATAGATAAGAAGTTAGCTACTAGATTATTTAGCAAGTATAAAGTGGTTTTTAATAAAGAATCCACTTATTAAGCTCTTTTGTATTTGTTTAAGTAGCCTATAGTAGGTAAATTATAAAGGAATTGCTAGACAAATAGTTTAACTTTTCTAGCCTTTTATGGGAAAGAAGGAAAAACTTTAAATTTTCTCCTTCTTTAGCCCCATATTAATATGGATTTTAGGCTATTTTGTAGCTTTACCAATATAATAAATCCATATTTTTCCGTAAGGAGATTCTGGTAATTCGACTAGAAGATGAACAGGTCTTACCACATCATTTCCTAATTTTTTAGTAAGTTCAAATAGTTTCTTTTGTTGTCTTTTATCACAAATAAAAGCGTATTGCTCATTAGGATATTCTCCTTTTAGTACTTTTTTCATTAAATAGCGAGAAAAAACCCGATAGTCATTTTTGTTTACACGCGCAAAGAGGTGCCAATAAGTTGGTACACCAATAGGTATTAAATTAGGCGTAACTGTTTTGTGTAAAACAGTTGCTAGTTGTTTATTTTGCTTACAGGTAAGAGTTGTTAAGTATCTTTGATATTTATAAGTTAATACAGCTACACCACTTGTATAAGTAAATACCATTACCATCAATGCTACTAATATTACTCGTGCTGCTAGGCGTTTTTCTTTGGAGATAGGTTCTTTTGGTTGTTCTTCTAGTAAAAATTTGCTTAATTCAGGTGTCAAGGCTATTAGTTTCCAAACTAGATCATTTAAGGTAATGCCAATTGCTAGGGCGAACCAAACAGTTAAATGTGGTAGGTAGGAATGAGTTTTATTACTTACTTCAGTAGCAAAGAACACTACTATACAAATAATTGCCGTAAGGGAATAAATATAAGGGGATGTAGAAAGAGATTCTTTTTTTATTATTTGCCGGATAATTCTAATAAATAAGTAAATTACAGCTATTATGGTTAGAATTTTAAAAAACAGAACAGCGTAATTTGTAGTCATAAACATTACGCCATCATCCCAGTTTGCATAGCGTTTAGGTTCAGCTAAAATGTTTGTCCCTAAGCCTGTTAAAGTCAGACCTTTAGCTCGTCCTTTTGCAAGAATATTAAATTGTGCTAGATAAACCTCTCGGTTGCTCCAGCAATAAAGTGCATAGGGCAAGGCAAACAAATTAATACTAATTGCTACTATCCAAGGCTCAAGCTTTATTAGCATTCGCCAACCATAATCAATAAAAAGCCAAATGCCTAATAGTATAACTACATATAAACCATTAAGATGGGAAAATACAGAAAGCGTGGCTAAAACCCCTGCCATTATTAACCAACCTCTGCCAGATTTTAAAGTTTGTGCTAATAGGAATTTGGCTTTTAAGTAGGAAAATGCAGCAGTGATAGCAAAAAATACCGAGATAAAATCATTGCGTAGGAAACGACTACCAGTAAAATAATTGTTGTCACAAGCTAGTAAAGTAATAGCAACTATTCCCGTTACACGTCCTCCCCACGAACGTCCAATTAAATAAACTATTAGTAAAACTCCGATACTTAAAGTTAAGTTAAACATCCTAGCTTGCAAAATTCCAAAACCAAAACAACTAAACCAGCCTGCTAATAAGTAAGTAAAAACTGGATTGGTAAAAATTCTTTCTCCTATCTCATTATTAAAATGCCTAAACATTGGTAGAGACATTTTTCCTGTTTTTAGCACCTGGTAAGCTGGTTGCATCAACCAAGGTTCATCTTTCCATGGTGCAGGGTGAAACTGTATTTTTTGTGATGCTAGCACAAAAAAGCTTCCTATTATTATTCCTACTAAAACTATCTCAATAAGCACATCCCAACGAAAAGACTTCATTAATTCCTCCAATAAATAAAAATAGTGAATCCTGTAAAAAGGATAGATTTAATATTGAAAGGGGAGTGTATAAATATGCTCAAAAATTTGTATGATGTTTAGGGTTTATTTTTAGTAAAAAGTTTGTTTATTTAGCAAGAAATACTGCTAAATTTTCCTTGTCTTGATTTGCCCTCTAACCCGCTAGGTTGTGGGACTTGGGCTAGATCTAAGATTATAGGCAATATGTCATAAGAACTATAGTAATTTAGCAGGGAAAATCTACTGCACTTTCCCTGCTAAGTTTCTCTTATTTCTTGCTAGATAGTTCTACAACAACCTATTTAACCCATACAATCTTTATAAAATATATACGATAAAATTGACATACGATAAAATTGACGTACAATGTTTTTAACATACGTTAATTTTATCGTATGTCAATTTTAACTGATTTTGAGGTGTAAATATGAAAGCCAATCCTGGAGGATACATAGAACCCACAAATGTTGTAGGGCGAGATGATTTTATTAAAACAATTTGGAATATTTTAGAACAACAAAGCTTAGTTTTAACCGCAGAACGAAGAATTGGAAAGACTTCCATTTTGAATAAGATGGAAGCAGAAAATAAAGCTCTACAAAATAACAGCTTCCTGAAAAAACACTTGATTTTCAAAGGTGATTTAGAAGGATTTCGCTCTCCATTAGAATTTGTTGAATGGTTGTATAAAGAGATACAGCCATATCTAAGCCCATTACAAAAAAACACCACCAGGATAAGCAAGTTTTTAAGCAAGTTTGGTGAAACAGAAATTGCAGGTATATTAAAACTACCTAAGATTATAGGGGATTCTTGGAAAATTTTATTAAATGAACTCATTAGCGATTTGATGGAAAATCAAACAGATACACCGATTTTTTTCTTTGATGAGTTCCCAATGATGCTTGATAACATAGTTATCGATCATGGAGAAAAAGCAGCAATGGAAATGCTGGATGTTCTAAGGGCATTACGCCAGACATATCCAAAGCTAAGAATGATTTACACTGGATCAATAGGGCTACATCACGTAATCAGGAAGCTTAAAAAAGCAGGTTATGCTAATGATCCTACAAATGATATGAAGGCAGTAGATGTTTCACCTTTAGCAATTGATGATGCACAGGATTTAGCACTTAAGCTATTAAAAGGTGAAAATATAAGCACTCAAAACCTAGAAGAAGTTGCTAAAGCTATTGCAGAAAACGTTGATGGATTTCCATTTTACATACATGGAATTGTTAGCGAACTTAAGCAACACAAAGATGTTGATGTTAAAAATGTTAATGAGTTAGTAAATGAAAAGCTTGTGGAAGGAAATGATAGTTGGCACTTAGGCCATTATGAAAGCCGCATACATAAATATTACTCTAGTGATGAGTCCAAAATTAGCTTAATTATCTTAGATATCCTTGCTTCAGCAGATAAACTACTATCTTTTAATGAGATATTTAATTTACTTAAATCTGAAATGCTAATTGAAGATAAAGAAATAGTTCGCAAGCTACTAAGATTACTTCAACAGGATCACTATATTACTAGGCAAACAGACGGATGTTTTCATTTCCGCCTATCCATAATTAAAAGATTTTGGAAAATTAATAGAGGTTAAGAAACTAATATGAAAGATGATTTTCGTTCTTACTTTAGCCCTAATTTAATGTCTAAAGAAACTTTGGAAATGTTATTTGTTCAACGCCAAGAATTAGCTAAAGAAGTGACTGAATCCATAGTTGATAGCATTTCAACAAGTTCTAAACACTATATTTTGCTCATTGGGCCAAGAGGTATTGGAAAAACACATTTCACTTCATTAATTTACCACCGCTTAAAAGACATAGCTGCTTTTCAAGAAAAAGCCGTTATTGCTTGGTTAAGAGAAGAAGAATGGGGTGTAAGTTCATTTTTAGATTTACTAATTCGCCTTTTACGTGCAACTTTGTCTGAAGAATCCAGCCCAACCATAGCCGAACAAATCAATAAGCTTTATGAAATACCAATTAAAAACGCTGAAGCTCTAGCTAAAAATTTGTTAGAAGAATTAGTTGGAAATCGAACTTTAGTAATTTTAATGGAAAATCTAAACCAAATATTTAAAGGTTTAGGTGATAAGGAACAAAGAAAATTAAGAGCTTATTTGCAAAACAATCCCTTTTGTACCATTTTAGCTACTTCCCAAAGCCTATTTGATGGCGTTTCTTTGCGAGATTCACCATTTTATGGGTTTTTTCAGATAAAGTATTTGAAGCCTTTGAATTTAGAAGAGTCAACAGAGCTATTAAAAAATATTGCTAACCATAAAAAAGATAACGAGTTAGCTAGATTAATTTCTAGCCCAATGGGAACGGCTAGAATTAGAGCTATACACCACCTCACAGGTGGAAATCATCGGGTCTATATAATTTTTTCAGAATTTCTTAATGCTAAAGCCCTAGATGATTTAGTAGAACCTTTTATGCGAACTCTTGACGACCTTACGCCATATTACCAATCAAGATTAAATGAAATATCTGCACAACAGCAAAAAATAATTGAATATCTATGCGAAGAACGTCGCGCAGTTGTCGTCAAAGAAATAGCACAACGCTGTTTTATGACACATCAGACTGCATCTAGCCATCTTAAAACCTTAAAAGAAAAAGGTTATGTTATTTCTCATAATATTGGGCGAGAATCCTATTATGAGCTTCAAGAACCTTTAATGCGTCTTTGCATAGAGGTCAAAATGCACCATGACAAGCCTATTCGCTTATTTGTTGATTTTTTACGTTTTTGGTATTCATCAAATGATTTAGAAACACGCCTAGCTTCTACTCCAAATGATTCTTTTGAATGGATTTATTTAAAGCAAGCTATTGAACTAACAAAAAAAGAACCTAATCCTGTTATTTCTATATGTAGGGAAGAATATAATGAGTATATTAGGGAAGAGAATTGGAATAAAGCATTAGAAATAGTAGAAGAAATCCTTGCTATTTTGGAGCAAGAAAAGGAAAGTGAAAAAAATAAAAAAGATGCAATAAAATATTTGATTAGTAAAGGGATAATACTATTAAATTTACGACAACATGAGGAAGCTTTAGAAACCTTTGAAGAAGCTACAAAAATTGATTCTAGTAATACTCTTGCTTGGTTTTATCTAGGAGTTGAATTAGGTGTGTTGATGCAATATGAAAAGGCATTGTTAGCATTTGAAAAAGTTATAGAAATCGATCCTAAACATGCATTTGTTTGGCTTAACAAAGGTCATCTTTTTGACTTAGGTAAATTTAAGAAGGCTTTAGATTCTTTAATAAGGTATAGTTTTAGCTTAGATAACAAAGGTTTTTTATCTGTGTCATTGTTTGAAAAAGGAAAATGTTTGTTAGCACTAAACCAATGGGACGAAGCATATATTGCACTAAATGAAGGTTTTTTACAGGCAGATAGTTTACAAAAACCTTACATCATAGATATTACAAATATTATTGCTATTCTTATTCAGTAGCACAAAAGACGCAAACACTTGGAAAGATCGGATAAAAAACTTGTTGAAATATTTGATAGGCATAATGCTCTTTATTTTTTAAGGATAAGGGTTAGTAGCAAGTATTGATTTATTAATTTCATTTCCAACAAACCTTAAACTTGTACAAACTTGGGAGACTTATGGAAAGGGTTGTTAGTGAAGAAAAATTACCGGTTGCTTTTCGATTTATGGATATTGCTATTAAATATTATGAAAATGATAAAGATCCACGTGTGTTGTTAGAGTTACCTATAGAGGAACGCGAGATATTGCAAGAAGTGTTAAAGAGTAACACTTAGTTTTTATACCAAGTTTCTATATCTTGAAGTTGCTGATAAATTGTTTCTGATATAGGTTTTTGCATAAGTTGACTTTTATATAGAAATTGTACTCTATAACCTATAGGAAGCGATTTCCAATATGTTGCTTGCCAGGGTGATAAAATATCCCAGGTTTCGCTGCCTGAGATTATAAATTTATCGCGGTATGGATGTAGGTTTAAATATTTCTCTACAAGGGTTTTATCTGCCGAAATAATTTCACCATCATTTACACCATAACTAGCATATACATAACGATCCCAATTTGGGAAAGAATATTCTTCCCATAAAGCACCCCCTTTTTCAGTTAAACCATAAGGTGGAGCTATCAATTTTTTTTTAGGGCTATATAAGTATTTTTTAATCTCTTTATCTGTAGGAATAAATTTATCTCCATTTTTCTTATAAGCAACTATATAACCACAATCAAATAAATTCTTTAAGTGAATAAACAATTGTTTTTGAGAAAGATTTGGCGTAGTTCTATTAAGGTAAAGTTCAATATCTGGTTTTGTCAATATATTTATAAAGTGTTTTCCTTCAATAACAATGTCTAACAAGAAATATTCGTTTTTATTCATAGATAGCTTACTTTAGGTTATATACTAGATTAGTTATAAAAGTTGAACCAAAATAAAAGGGAAAAGCTATTAACTTTTCCCTTTAGTTTAACAGTGTTCTTAGCTTTAATTTAAGCTAAATAGACTCGTTTAGCAGAAATGATATCTTTTAGTTCGGTTAATGAAGCTAAAAGCTCATCGCTTGGAGAATTATCAATTTGGCAAAGTAAAATTGCTGTGCCGCCGATTTCTTTGCGTCCTAAATAAAGCCGGCCAATATTAATTTCATTGTCCCCAAGCAGTGAACAGAATTTACCCAAAACACCTGGGACATCTTTATTAGAACAAAGCAACATATGGCCTGTAGGGATTGCTTCTAAATGAAATCCATTTATCCTAACGATACGTAGATCTTTTTCGCCAAACAAAGCACCAGCAACGCGGCTTTGTTGTTCATCAGTTTCCATTGTTACTTCAATAAGGCTGGCAAAGTCTGTTGCACGGCGGGAACGCGCTTCACTAATGCGGATTCCGCGCTCTTCTGCTACAAGTGCAGCATTAACAAAATTAACTCTTTCGCTTGTTGGGGAAAGTAAACCTACTAGGATTGCTTGAGTAATTAACTTAACGTCATATTCCACTACATCGCCAGAATAGTCAATGTGGACTTTTTTAACATTGTGACCAAAGGCTTGACCTTGGAATGAGCCGATTTTTTCACCTAATTCAATATAGGGTTTTACTTGTGCTAAAACTTCTGGATTGACGGATGAAGCGTTAACAGCACCGCGAATTGTGCCAGTAGAAAAGAAATCTCTAAGTTGTTCGGCAATGGCAACTGCTACATTGACTTGTGCTTCAGCAGTGGACGCGCCTAAGTGAGGTGTGCAAATTACTTGATCTAAACTTAGCAACGGGTGATCGGTTGGGATTGGCTCTTGTACAAACACATCTAAAGCAGCACCAGCGACTTTTCCACTTTTAATTGCATCATAAAGATCTGTTTCGTTGACTAAGCCACCACGCGCACAGTTAATAATGCGGACTCCATTTTTCATTTTTGCAAAAGCATCTTTATTGATGATATTTTTGGTTTCTGGAGTCATTGGAGTATGTACGGTAATAAAATCAGCTAAAGAAAGTAGCTCATCTAAAGTAACTAGCTCAATTTTCATTTTTGCAGCGGCTTCACGGGTTAAATAAGGGTCAAAAGCGACTACACGCATACCAAAACCTTGAGCGCGAGAGGCTACAACACTGCCAATTTTACCTGTTCCAACTATACCAAGAACTTTGTCTAATAGTTCAACACCGCTAAATTTTTTCTTTTCCCATTTACCGGCCTTCATTGAAGCGGTTGCTTGAGGAACATTGCGGGCTAGAGAAACCATCAAAGCTAAGGTATGCTCGGCTGTAGTAACTGTGTTACCACCAGGAGTATTCATTACTACAATTCCTCGTTGTGTTGCTGCTGAGACATCTATATTGTCAACGCCTGTTCCGGCACGACCAACAACTTTTAATTTTTCTCCTGCTGCAATAACAGGAGCAGTAATCTTAGTATCACTTCTTACTACAACACCATCATAGCTAGCAATAATTTCTAACAATTGATCTTGGCTTAATTCACCTTTACGATCTACTTCAATGCCTTCTGCTTGCTCTAAAATCTTCAATCCGGCTTCCGACAGATTGCCGCAAACAAGAACTTTATAACTCATAATACTTTTTCCTTATTTTTGATTTGGTAGGTTAAGATTTTTGCTTAAAATAAAACTGGTCATTCTAGCAGGATTGATATTAGCTACCAATAGATCAAAGCGGCTCTTTTCCTGATAAAAATTTCTACAACTTGATATCCAAAAATATACTATTAAAAAGTTCTCCATTTATTGATAACCCTCTAAATAAAAGGTTTAAAAAGAATGGGTTGTCTTGTAGGTTGACACATATTTAATAAAGTCGTAACATATTGAGTTACTGAATCTTAAGCGAAACTCTATTAAACAAGTTTTTTATATTAATTGGCAATTGTATCAATAACTAAAAGGAATTAGTTACTAGTAGGTGGTGTTTATGGTTGAGAAAGCCAAAATTTATCCAGTTAAATCAATACCCGATAAGCTATTTTTTAAGATTGGTGAAGTATGTGACCTTATTGACGTACAACCACACGTTCTACGTTATTGGGAATCTGAATTTCCTATGTTAACACCACAAAAAAATCGTGCTGGTCAGCGTACTTACCGCCGTAAAGATGTGGAGGTTGTTGTACGTATAAAACAACTTCTTTATGATGAAGGTTTTACCATTGCAGGAGCAAAAAAGAAATTAGCTTCTGAACTTCGTGGTAATAGCACTAAGTTAAAAGTTGTAAGCCCTGAAATCGTTGAATTAATTCCAGAAGTAAGAATAGTTGAACCAACACCTATAGAAATACATAAAGAGGAAATACATAAAGAAGATATAGTAGAAGTTGTTGCACAGTTGCATTCATTAAGAGAAGTAATAAGTGAGCCTACTAGTAAAACTACAAAGCCAATAGTCTTAAGTCCAGAGCAAAAACAGGCGTTGCAACAGATAAAACGGGATCTGCATGGTTTATTGACAATGCTTTCTCGTGATGCGATAATCCCCGGCAAATAAACGGAAGCGGGATGTAGCTCAGTCTGGATTAGAGTGCACGCTTGGGGTGCGTGAGGTCGCTGGTTCGAATCCAGTCGTCCCGATACTGAAAAAAACGAGGGGTGCAAAGCAAGGCTAAACTTTGCTTTCGCACCTCATTTTAATTTCTAGTTAATTTTTATCCTAATTTTATCCTAAAAATTTTTATGCCAAGAATTTTAGTAACAAATGATGATGGAATAGATTCTGAAGGAATTAAAGCACTAGCTACAAGTTTAACAGCTTTGGGAGATGTAATTGTAGTTGCTCCTAGTACAGATATGACAGCCGTGTCCCACTCCTTAACCTTGCATTCACCTTTAAGAATAGAGCAGCGAAGCGATAATTCTTATGCTGTTAATGGAACACCTACCGATTGCGTAGTTTTAGCTATTAACATTTTAATGAAAGATAATTTACCAAACCTAGTAGTTTCTGGGATTAATCGCGGTGCTAATTTAGGCGATGATATCCATTATTCTGGAACGGTTGCAGGCGCAATGGAAGGGACGCTTTATGGTATTTCGTCAATAGCGGTTTCTTTAACTGGACGAGATCGTTATGATTTTCAATATGCAGCCGAAGTAGCAAAAGAGATTGCAGATAAAGTCTTAAAAACAGGTCTTCCGCGAGGAACTTTGCTTAATGTTAATGTTCCACGTGGCCCAATTAAAGGTATTGCAATAACTCGCCAAGCTTCACGAATTGCAGGAACAGAAATAGCTGAAGGTCGAGATCCTCGCAACCGCCCTTATTATTGGGTTGGTTATGGCAAGCTTAATTGGGAGCAAGCTGCTGGGACAGATTTTGCAGCAATTAAACAAGGGTTAGTTTCTATTACGCCTATAAAAAATGATATGACTAACCACAGTTATTTGACAGAGTTAGAAAAGTGCTACCCTGACTCAAAAACTGAAAGTCAAAATAATCAAAAAAGTGATGTCCAAAAAGATTTAGCAAATTTGGAAAATGCAGAGTATTTATATTAAATTTTATGAGTAGTTTTGCCCCACCAAATACAGATCCTTATCATTTTGCTCGTCAAAGAATGATTAATTCTTTGCAAGGTCGTGGTATTCGTGATGAACGAGTGTTAAAGGCTATGGCGAGTGTTCCAAGACATCTTTTTGTTGAAGAGGCTTTGACAGCTAAGGCTTATGGAGATTACCCGCTACCAATACCTGGCGGACAAACTATTTCCCAACCCTTTATGGTTGCACAAATGACTGAGCTTTTAGCCGTAACAAAAAGAGATCGTGTTTTAGAAGTAGGTGCTGGCTCAGGCTATCAAACAGCCGTGTTATCTTATGTTGCAGGGCTGATTTTCTCTATTGAACGGATTGAGGAACTTGCTAAATTAGCAAAAATGAGAATCCGACAATTTGGAATTGATAACGTAATTTTACGCTGTTCAGATGGTAGCTTAGGTTGGCCTGAACACGCTCCTTATAAAGGTATTTTAGCCGCTGCCGCCGCTCCAGAAATCCCCACAGCCCTAGTTGAACAACTTGATATAGGTGGCAATCTAGTTTTGCCAATAGGCACAGAACAAAATCAACGTCTAATTCGCGTTCGTAAAACTGCCCAAGGTACAGTTACAGAAGATCATGGAGGAGTGATTTTTGTAAAAATGATTGGTCGCCAAGGCTGGACTAAATAAGATTTGTTTCTTTGTTTTTCCAATAATCTTACAATTCGTAAAACAGAATTTTTTCTTAAGGAGATAACTTAGTGGAAACAGAAATTATTTCCATAGCAGAAAGTTATAAAGGAAAAATAAAAGACAGTGCTATTTTTTTTGCTCCTGATATCCCACCTAAAAAGTTAAAAAATGCTTTAAAACTTTATGCTGGAGATGCAGTTTTTGAGGAAGTGTTAGTTTTAATTGATAGCACGCTTTTTGGTAGTGCTAAAGAAGGTGCGTTAATTACAGATAAAAAACTTTATGCCCGTAATCTTTGGGATAGTCCAATAAAGTTTTCTTGGAAAGAAGTTGAGTCAATAGTAATTTTAGAAGATGAAGGAAAAGTACAAATTAATCAAATAAATTTCTTAAATACTATTTTTCCTGAAATGAATGCAATGAAATTGCTGGTACGAATGTTTAATGAAATTCTAGCGGTTGTTCATCCAGATAAAGTCTTTCTAAATGAAACTAAGGAAGAAACAATTGAAGAAATTAAGGAAAAGAAACTATCTAACAATATTGACTTATCTAAAGTTAAAGTTGCACCTTTGTTGGCTCATTACTCTCCTGTAGATGCTTTGCGGGAATTAAAAAAACTTTATGAGGAAGGAATTTTGACAGAAGAAGAGTATAACTTAAAAAAACGAAAATATTTAGATTTAATTTAAGTGTTTATAATTCCATAAAAGTTCTAAAAAAGTTCTAAAATTAGATTCCTGTAAGTATTAACCTACAGGAATCTAATTGTTTTAAAACTTAGAAATTTTTAGGCAGTAGCAATTTGCTTATTCATCGCCGCCGTCGTCGCCACCGTCGCCGCCGTCACCGCCATCATCGCCACCGTCACCGCCATCATCGCCACCGTCGCCGCCGTCATCGCCGCCGTCACCGCCATCATCACCGCCGTCACCACCATCGTCACCTTCATCACCACCATCGTCACCTTCATCACCGCCGTCCTCTTCCTCGCCACCATCGTCTTCTTCGCCACCTTCATCATCACCTTCATCATCGCCTTCATCATCGCCTTCATCATCCCCTGCCTTCTTCCTCCCCTTCATCCTCCTCATCGCCTCCATCATCACCCTTCGTCTACCACCTTCATCATCATCACCTTCGTCATCATCACCTTCGTCATCACCTTCGTCATCATCACCTTCGTCATCATCACCTTCGTCATCATCACCTTCGTCATCATCACCTTCGTCATCATCACCTTCGTCATCATCACCTTCGTCATCATCATCTTCGTCATCATCACCTTCGTCATCATCATCATCGTCATCATCATCATCATCATCATCATCATCATCATCATCATCATCATCATCATCATCATCATCATCATCATCATCATCATCATCATCATCATCATCGTCATCATCATCATCATCATCATCATCATCATCATCATCATCATCATCATCATCATCATCATCATCATCATCATCATCATCATCATCATCATCATCATCATCATCATCATCATCATCATCATCATCGTCATCATCATCATCATCATCATCATCATCATCATCATCATCATCATCATCATCATCATCATCATCATCATCATCATCATCATCATCATCATCATCATCATCATCATCATCATCATCATCATCATCATCATCATCATCATCATCATCATCATCATCATCATCATCATCATCATCATCATCATCATCATCATCATCGTCATCATCATCATCTACAAATTCAAATAGATCATCATCATCGTCGTCCCAATCTAAATCATCATCATCGTCGTCGTAATCTGTATCGTCTTCATAATCATCATCATCGTCTTCTAAGTAGTCATCGTCATCCTCAAAGTCGTCCTCATCCCAATCCTCTTCATACCATTCTAATTCTTCTTCAAACTCTGATTCTTCTAGTGCATATTCTTCTTCTTCGCTCAAAAATGTTTCATATTCCCATTCACTTTCTATTTCGTGGGCTGATTCTTCCCATGTTTCCCAATAGCTATTACACTCTTGGTAAAATTCTGAGGTGTTTGTATAAAAGGCAAAGTTTTCTGTATAAGATGAAAGTTGTGAAGGATAGAAGGAATATTCTGTTTGATAATAGCTAATATCATAAAGGTTTAGACCTTCGTTTATATCCCATTCTGTGTAGTTAAATATTGAGTTGTTGTTTTCGCACCAAATATCTACAGCATAGTCAACAACAGGAATAACAGCGGGAACCGCCAAGACTCCCCATGCAGGAGAAATATGGCTTCTGTTAGGAGAACCTTTTTTGTTTTTCTTTTTGTCTTTCTTGCTAGGTTTAATAGGTTTCTTATCTTGATGAGGTGATTTATTGGCTTCTTGTATACCAGCAACTAACCAAGTATCTCCAACAAAACGAGTTGCTTTACCACTAGAATCAGCAAAATATTCATAAGGAATATAGCAATAACCTTTGTCTCCCCATTTTTCACCCCAAGAATTACGAACAATAAACACTTTATCTTTTTCTGAGTAGCCAACAAGCAACATTGCATGGCCGCCTAGAGATTTTTCATTATCTGGATCTGGTACAGGAACACGACCTTTGGGGCCTACTTTTTGGAAAGATTCAAAGATAATTACTATAAATGGAAGAGCATAACCTTCAGCTAAAGCACTTTTTACATGATGAAGATTAGATAAATCTACACGTTTACCATGTTTAATTACAAAAGTATTAGCTTCTTTGTATGCTTTTTCGTTGGGACGTGCCAAAACTCTTTTAACATCAAAAGGCCAGGTTGGTTCTACACAAACACCTTGCTTTTGCACTACTCTAACTGCATAAGCAAGTTTTGAACCTTCGTCTTTATCTGCTTTGCCGTCCATATCTCTAGCATTAAAGTAAATAAAGAGACGGCTAAGATCAGGCGATTTGCCAAATGTACGGCTAAGTAAATACTCAAATGCTCCTACCACAGCATTTGCAACACAACTACTAGTTTGGCTTTGATCTTCTACCTTAGTCATAAATTTACGTAAATCTACACCGGGAGGAAGTTCAGAAGGGGAAAATCTAGGAGTATAATTTGGAGATGTTGGATCTTTTGGATCTGGTAATGTTCCTCCAATTTTAATTTCTTGACCAGTTTCTTTGTTTACAATAATGCCTTGTTCAAGAGAAGTTGAACGCTCTGTTGGTGCTTTATCTCCACCTGTTGGGATCCGTAGAACTTGCCCAGGATGTATAAGGTTTGGGTTTTTGATAATGTCTCGGTTAGCCTTGAAAATTGCTTGCCAAGGTACTTTACCTTTAGTAACTTTTAGGGCAATACTTGATAAAGTATCTCCTTTTACTACAGTGTAAGAAATATAATCACCCGTTTTTGCTTGTTCACAGACTTGTTTTACTGTTGAACCATTTGCGGGGATACGTAAAACTTGCCCAGGAGTAATTACATTTGGATTTCTAATTACATCTCGGTTAGCTTGATAGATTTGTTGCCAAGAAAGTTTTCCACCTGTTACATTTTTAGCTATTTTTGATAAGCTATCACCTCTTTTTACTGTATATTGTGAATAACTACCTGCTGCACCAGAATCTTTTGCTGAAGAGCTAACTTCAGAAGCTTTCCCTAGAGTAGGAATTTTTAGTGCTTGACCTGGATAAATTCTATTAGGATTACTTAGGACATCACGATTGGCTTGAAAGATTTTTTGCCAAGAAACTTTTCCACCTGTTGTATTTTGGGCTATCTTAGATAGTGTATCCCCTTTTTTTACTATATATTGAATGAAATTTGACATATCTTCTTCTCCATAAATGTTTACAGAAATCTGCTCTAAGCTATTTTGCTAGAGACAAAATAAGTTGTACCACTGACGAACGCCTATTTTTTAAGATAGGTTTGACTATGAAAACTGTTTAAGAACAAAACCATCAATATTAAATTTGATAATTTATTGATAGTTTAAGTAAATACAGGTAATACTATTTATTTGCAGGCACCTAATAACTGTTACTTTAGTTATTAGTAAAGAAGAAAATTTTATCTGCAAATAAGCAGATAATTTGTGGTAAGTTTTAGAAAAGAAAAGCTTTTTGTTTATTAAATGCAGAATAGCAGTCCTCTAACCTTCTTAAATTTTTCCTACCTTTAAGCAGAACAAAAAGATTTTTAGTTGATATATGCTAATGTTTATTACTTAAAAATAAGCTTTTAAAGTTTATTTTTAGTTGCGCGACATTGTAAGATATTTTTTATAAAAATGAAAAGTTTTACTCTTAGAAATTTGATCTATATACAAGTAATATGGTTTATTATGATTTATATACAAGTAATATGGTTTATACATTAATAGTTTACATACAAAGATATACCTATTTTAAAACTAAAATTAAAATAAAGAAGATAAGCTATAAAAATATTTTGTAATTAAGATGATTTGTCATTTTGCCAAAGTGTAGAAAAAGAAATTTATGGTTAGTAAGGAATAAACAGTAAAAGGCTAACATGTTTGTAAGTAGGATACTTTAATTTTTTAGTTAAATGTAAAGACTTTTGTATTGATGTTATTTTCGTGTTTGCTTAAGTTACAAATAAGGTTAAAATAGTTTTTCTTTCAAACTAATCAAAAAGTTTAAGCTTAAAATTCTATTATTTTTGGAGTGATGTCTTTTGACTGAACAAGATAATATTCAACTAAAAATTTTTGGTATTAGTGATACAGGTGTTATTAGATCGCAAAATCAAGATTCTTTTATTGTTGCAGATCTTTCCACAGGGTCGATACTAGCAGATTTTTCTTCCCGCCGTTTTGTCTCTGGAACAAAAGAGATAATTAATCAAAATTTAGGTTCAGAAGGAAGTTTGCTAGCCGTTGCTGATGGTATGGGTGGGGCTGCTGCGGGAGATATTGCTAGTTATCTTGGTTTAGATACTTTAGTGGCAGAACTAACAAAGGCTGTAAATAATGGAGTACGTTCACATCTTCCTGTAACGGATTTACTAAAAATGTGTGTAGAAAAGTCTAATTTTCGTCTTTGGGAAGAAAGCCAAATGAATATAGACTATCGTGGGATGGGAACAACTCTAACAGCTTCATTAGTTTGCGGTAACAATGCTTATATTGCTCAAGTTGGAGATAGTAGGGCTTATCTACTTAGGGCAAATCAATTTGAGCAAATTACTAAGGATCAATCAGCCGTACAAATGTTAATAGATCTTGGACGATTAACCAAAGAGCAAGCTGCTACAGCACCAAATCGGAATATTATTTTCCAGGCTTTAGGGGTTGAACCTAGCATACAAGTAGCCCTAACCAAATTAGAGTTAAAACAAGGTGATTGTTTGTTGCTTTGTTCTGATGGTTTATCAAACAAGATTGAAGATAATGAATTAAGAGATATTTTATTAGCGGAAGATTTAGACACGGCTTGTCGTGATATGGTAGAACTTGCTAACTTACGAGGTGGAGAAGATAACATTACTGTAATAACCACAAAGTTTTTAGGAGAAGGTTTAGCACAACCTATAACAGATGAACCTATTTGGCGAAGTGTTGAAATTCTTTCTATTTTCTTCCCAGGTGAAGGAAGACGTGGAATGCAAACTAGCAAACTACCACGTATTAAAATACCTGAACCTATTGAAGATGACGAATAATTTAGCCTTATTTTTATCAATAGAAAATTGAGTAGTAAAAAGGGTAAAAATAAAAAAACACAAAAAACACAGAAAACATCAACTAACTCTACTCAAGTAGTTAAGCCTCCAGAAGAGGTATTTTTATCAGTAGGGGAGCAGTTTTCTATTTGGTTAAAACAAATATTAAATGCTCTTAAACAAGCAGCGATTAAGTCAAATGATGATAATTGTTTTGCTTTAGCAAAAGAAGCTGCATATTCTTTTATCCTGTCTTTTTTCCCAATGTTAGTAGCACTTATAACCCTTTTTTTTATTTGGGGAAATGCTACTCGTAGCATCACAGAAATACTTACTACACTTAACAGAATGATGCCTACAGAGAGCTATAAAATTGTAGAAAACTATATTCAAAGCATGACTCTAGATTCTAGTTCTAAGTTGTTTTGGTTTTCGCTAATTGGAGCTATTTGGGGTGCTTCTGGAATAATGGGTACAATACAATCTGCTTTTAATAAAATTTATAAAATTAAATCTCAAAGAAGTTTTTGGAAACAACAATTAATGTCTATTTTTTTGGTATTTGTTACAGGTATTCCATTATTTATATCTACTATAGTTACACTTTTTGGAGAACAGGTAGAACTTTTTTTAATAAGGAAATATGGGTTTGATTATATATGGGATTATATTTGGAGTTGGACACGTTGGATAATAGTTTTAATAACAGTAGTTTCTATGGCTGTGCTAATTTATCGTGTAGGAACAGAGCGTAAGCAAAAATGGAGGCTTGTACTGCCAGGCGCGATGCTAGCAACAATGCTTTGGTTAATTGCTACATTGCTATTTAATTATTATGTTCAACATTTTGGATCTTATAACCAAGTTTATGGAAGTTTAGGAGCAGTAATTATTTTATTAATTTGGATGTTTCTAACAGCTTTTGCACTACTTTATGGAGCAGAGTTTAATTATCAATTAGAATTAATGAGCAATAAGAAAGAGTAATTTTTAGCTTCGCTTCCAATCGCCAGATTTCCCACCTTTTTTACTTTCTAGTTGAATATTTGTAATAACAATACTTTTATCTATAGCTTTACACATATCATAAATAGTTAATGCTGCAACACTTACAGCCGTTAGAGCTTCCATTTCTACCCCTGTAGGGGCTGCAATAGAAACACTAGCCAAAATTCTAATGCCTTCATCCGTTAATGTTAAGCTGATATCAGCATGACTAATTGGCAGTGGGTGACAAAGAGGAATTAAAGTAGCTGTTTGTTTGGCTGCTAAAATGCCAGCTATACGGGCTGTTTCAAATGGATTACCTTTAGGTAGTTGATGGGCGCGAATAGCTGCCACTGTTTCAGGAGACATTTTTACTAACCCACTAGCGATAGCATGACGCTTACTATAGGTTTTATTGGTGACATCTACCATTTGAGCATTGCCTTGCTCATCTAAATGAGAAAACTGTGTCATAAAAATTACTTATATATCAAAATAACAAAAGCCACTTGGGTTGCAAGTGGCTTTTAGAAACGGAGCCGACGGGGCTCGAACCCGCGACCTCCGACGTGACAGGCCGGCGTTCTGACCAAACTGAACTACGACTCCAAAGAAAATTACTATTTGTTTTAACGGAAGCGGTAATTTAACATTGCCCCTAGGTTGTGTCAATAAAAAATTCTGGCTTTTTTTATAATTTTACCGGTTTATATAGGTAAACTAGTTTTTTAAGCTTCTTTAAGCATAGAGAAAACAAACAACTATTGTAAATAATTAAGGAAAATATTATCTTCTTAGGAACTTAACAACCGGATTAATTAAATCAAAATAAGCAATTAATAGAAAAGTTATTTTGTTCTTAACAAAGATATATTTATGAAATTTTCTTTTAGCGGGCTGATAACAGAGGATTTAGCTATTGATTTAGGTACAGTTCATACTTTTGTTGCTGTTCGTGGGCGCGGTATTGTAATAAATGAACCTTCTGTTGTAGCAATTGATCGCAGTGATGGTGAAGTTGCTGCTGTTGGTAATGAAGCATTAGAGATTTTAGGGCAGTCTCCAGAGCAGGTAGAAATATTTCCTCCTATGGAAGATGGAGTAATTACAGATTTTGACCTAGCAGCAAAAATGCTTGCTCTTTACATTCGTAAAGCTCGTGGAGGGCGATCTGCCTTTTCTCGTCGTGTAGTTTTAGGTGTTCCTAGTGACATTACTAGTGTTGAGCGTTATGCACTATATCAAGCTGTACAAGCAGCAGGGGCAAATAAAATTTATTTAATTGACAAAGGATATTTAGCTGCTTTAGGAGCAGAAATTTTTGCTAACAATGAACGTGCTAGCATGATAGTTGATATTGGCGGAGGTACAACGGAAATTGCTGCGGTAACACGTTCTCACTTAGTAGCATCTCGCTCCATTCGTCGGGGTGGTTCAGATATGGACACCGCTATATTAGAACATATAAAACGCTACCATAATTTAATGATTGGAAGCCGTACCGCAGAACGGGTAAAAATGGAACTAGGTTGCGCTTTACCTATTTCTAAGCTTAATAGTTCAGCACTAGAAAATACAAAAATTCGCGGACAAAGCATTGTTCATTCTGTTCCTGGAATGATGACAATTACCCCTAATGAAATACATGGGGCAATAGAGCCTATATTAAAAGAAATAATTAATGCAATTAGAAGCTTTTTGGAAGATTTATCACCTGAAGTTGCAGGAGATATTCATAGTCAAGGGATTACTTTAACTGGAGGGGGATCGCTACTTGCTAAATTTGCTGAACGGGTTGCTAATGAAATGCACTTAACAGTAAAAACGGCAAAGAGTCCTCGTGAGTCTGTTGTTTATGGTGCAACGGCTGTTTTCGATAACCCATTGCTACTACGCAGACTTTCCCGGCAAGCAAATTAAACAGTTTATAAAATCTTTAATCCATAAAATAATCTAAGGGGAATATTTAATGGCTGCACCACTAGAAGGAATACGTGTATTAGATTTATCTCGGCTCTTGCCAGGCCCTTATTGCAGTATGTTATTAGGCGATATGGGAGCGGAAATCTTAAAAATTGAAGAACCAAATTATGGTGATCCTGCTCGTTTAGTACCTCCACGCTTAAAAGAAGAAGGCGCATTATTTTTAACAGTTAATCGCAATAAAAAAAGCGTGACACTCAACCTAAAAGAGCCTCGCGGCGTAGATGCTTTTATGAAACTGGTTGCTAAATCAGATGTTGTTTTAGAAGGCTTTCGTCCAGGCGTTGTGGATCGTTTAGGCATTGGCTACAAAGAAGTTAGTCAAATAAACCCTAAAATTGTTTATTGTTCAATTACTGGTTATGGGCAAAGTGGGCCAATGTCGCAGCGTTCTGGTCATGACATTAACTATATTGCTATTGGTGGAGTTTTAGGCTTAACTGTTGACGCTAAAGGTGTTCCAATAATTCCATCTGTGCAAATTGGGGACTTAGGCGGGGGGCTTATGGCTGCTGTATCAATACTAGCAGCACTGCTTTCACGAGAAAAAACTGGCAAAGGCCAATATATTGATATTGCTATGATGGATGCAGCACTTTCTATGTTACCCGTTATGGCTGCAAACTTTTTTGCAGGTAAAGAAGTTGAAGTTGGAACACATTCCCAGCTAACAGGACATTATCCTTTTTATAATGTTTATAAAACTAAAGACGGGAAATTCCTTTCCCTAGGTGCGTTAGAGCCAAAATTCTGGAAAAATTTCTGTGAAGCTATTGGACGTAAGGATTTTATTGATAGACAATTTGCTGAAGGTAAAGACAAAGAAAGGCTTTATACAGAAGTACGAAGCATATTTTTAAGTCGTACTCGTGATGAATGGCTAAAGTTTTTAGAAAATAAAGACGTTTGCTGTGAACCTGTTCATAATATGGCAGACGCGCTTTCCAATCCTCAATCATCTCATAGAGCTATGATTTTTGAGCTAGATCATCCTGTTGAAGGGCCACTAAAACAAGTTGGCTCGCCGTTTAAGTTTTCTGATACACCCGTTAGAATGAAGCTTCCTCCTCCAAAATTAGGCGAACATACCGAAGATATTTTAGTTAATATTGCTGGATATACTCCAGAAGAGCTAAAACGCTTAAAACGAGATGGTATTACTAAAGAGAAAAAGGATTGTTTGAAAAATTGCTTTTGGTGTAATGAAATTTTTTGGAAGGGTTTAAGAATAAGGGTCACTTTTAAGAATGGCCTATTTAACTATTTGTGTTGCTTGGCTTGCTGCAATAGACCATTTATCAGAATCTTTAATATAAAGTGTTGTCCATCGGTAAGTTAAAGTAGCTTTTTTTTCTTTACTGAAGATTTTGCTAATACCTGTCACCAAAGCAGCATTAGTGTTATAAGTGCGAATGGTTAATTCTGTTTCTGGAGATGATTCTATGGTTATTTCACCTTTTAGTAAGCTCTTGATTCTAGCTGTTTTACTGTCTGTTTTGCCAGAAGCGTGGATATGATTAAAGTCTTCTCTATAAATTTCATCTAGCTTTGCTTTATCTTTTCTGCGAATGACTTCTTTAACCATTTCTCGAAAAGCTAAAATCTCATTTTTAACTTTGTTAGTTGTTTCTTGATAGTGTAGAACTTGATTTTTAATGGAAAAGTAAGTTATTATTAATCAAATTATTTTGCATAAGTGGCTGTAAACTTAACAAGTTAATAATAAGTATTGCTATTTGTAAATTACCCATAATTATTATGCTCCAGTGAGGACTTCCCATGCGTAATAAAATCCAAAAATAATACTTGCAACACTAGCAAAAAATTTTATTGGAATATGAATATTTTCAAGCTTTGTGGAAGTAAAAACAAACGGTAAGCTAATAAAAACACTGATTAAAAGCATTCCACCAATTGAGCCAATACCAAAAACCAATAAGTAAATTAAACCTAATAATTGCTTGTCTCCACGCATTACTTCTGTAAGCACTAGAAGTGTTAAAGCGGCTGAACCTGCTAAACCATGCACCATTCCAACAATTAAGGGCTGAAAACTAAGATTTGCAAAGAAACTTTTTCCATTGTCTACTTTATTATTAATTGTATTCTCATGGGAATGTTGGTGTGAATGAACCTTTTTTACGATTACGTAATAAATAATAGAGAATACGTCCACCAAGGAAAATAATCATTAACGCTACTGAAAATTCAAGTATTGTAGCAACTCCTTCTGGAATAGCTACTTGTAAAAAAATTACAAATATTCCAGCAATAAATAATGAAATTGTATGTCCAATCCCCCAAAGCATTCCAACTAGTCCTGAACGCAGTACAGAACCTTGTTGGCTTACAATTGTTGTTACTGCAATTACGTGATCTGCTTCTATGGCGTGTTTTAGTCCTAGTAACAACCCTAATCCTAAAGCTAAAGAAAATGTTTCTTTCAATCTAATGCTCCTTCTTGTTTATAAGTTTTAAAGCTAAAAAACCACTTAAACCGCCTACGGCAATTAGTTTTTAGCTAAGTTTCTGCCGCCATCGAACGCTTCAGTGGCTTTAGTTCTTTGTTTGTAAATTTTTGAGTTTATTTAGTAGTTTTTGAGCAACGCAATTATAAACTAGTTTTTGTGTTACGAAAATAAATTTTGTGTTACTTATTGGCGTAAATAAAGGTCACTCTTAGAAGACCTTTATTTATTAATTAAACTACTCTATATTGCCCTGGTGCAGCACGTCCTGGAACGCCTTCAACCTTAAATTGGCTTGCACGTCCACCATCATAACGGCCAATATGAATATGTGGGCCACCTGTTGCAGTATTTGAACCATGCCAAATTACTTCATAACCACCATTTAAGATACCACTAGATTTTAATCGAGAAAAAACTTCTGCGTCAGATACGCCATTGACATGTAAATCTACTGCTCGGTGTGCTAAGTGTAAGCTAGTACGGCTACCGCCTTTGGGTACAAAGTCACGATCTCCGCTAGTAACAGAAATATTTTTTCCAAAAAAGTCTGCTACCTGTTCTAACTTGTTGCGTAGCACTGGATCAGAAACTTCTTTGCCGTTATAAGAAACTCTGCCATTACCATTGCTAGCAGGTGCGTTAGGGCTATTATCTGGTCTGTTGGGTCTGTTATTACCGCGAACATCATCTTGATTAACTGGCCCACGAGAGAAAGCTGCACGGCTTTGAGGGCCATAAATACCATCTGCTGTAATGCCTCGGCTTTGTTGGAAGGATTTTAAGGCTGCTTCTGTTCGTGGCCCAAAAACACCGTCTACTTGGCCAGGGTTAAAACCTTTATCTTTTAAGGCTTCTTGAAGTTGGGTTACAGCAGGCCCTCGGCTACCTTCTTTTAATAGTCCAGAAACTTCTGGCGGACGCTCATCAGGGCTAGAGGCTTTGCTACTCTTAAGCCGTCAAAACTTCCACGAGAGCTTGCAGAAGGCATGTTTAATTCTTGTCCTGCATAAATTAAATTAGGGTTTTTTATCTGTGGATTAGCTTTTATTAAGTCGTTTAGTCCGACACCTTGACGTTTGGCTATGTCAGACATAGTGTCTCCTGGCTTAATTGTGTAAGAATTATTTGAACTGGAAGTAGATTTTATACCATCACTACCAACACCTTTAATCATAACTTGCCCCCTTCTACAAAATAGCAAATGATATTAAATAATATTTTAGATTTGCACATCTTATCGGGTAGCAACTAATTAAAGTTGTGTTAAGACAGGCCCATCAGACAAGCCCATCAGACTAGTCTATTACCAAATGCCGCTACGGTTTAAATTTCTTTAAGCCCCAGAGGGCCTTGTGGTAATAGGCCAGTCCTTAAGGGCTGGTGACTATTCAAGTAGTATCAATTTATCATCTTTAACGTAGCCAATCATTCCTTCTTTAACAAAGCTTAATGGGCCTACGCTTCCACCAACTTTTAGTTTAAGTAAGCGTTTTCCTTCAGAGTTAAAAGACATTAAAAACTCATTGTCCACTAAGTAGATTATTCCATCTTTATCAACAATTGGTTGATGACGAAGTAGCATTCCAACAGCATCAATCTCATGTTCCCAAATAACTTTGCCATTAGATTGAAGCCGTGCAATATGGCTTTCAGAAAATGCTATCCATTCACCATTTAGATATTCTGCAAAAATTGCTGGACGGTTATAGCGGCCATAAAGTTCACCTCTAGGAGTATAAATTGCGGAAAATTCTTCGTTAAATGAACCTAGGGCAGAAAATTGACGCGAATTGACTACAGGTAGTAAGTCAGCATCTTTTAATCCTGTATCCCAAATTATTTGGCCTTCTAATGTGACTCGGCAAATTCCTAGTTGAGAATAACCAGAAATTAAAAAGTATTGTCATCAAACATTGCTACAGGTCGGATATCATAACCAAATACACCTAATTCTTGGACAGTTTCAAAGCCAAAAAGATAAGCTGCGCCTTGTGTAGATGTTAAAATTAACTCATCAGAGTAAGTAATATTAGGTGAGAGTCCAGAATCATCAGGCGATAGCCCAGGCATATCTATTTGATAAACTAGTTGACCTTTTTGGTCAAACATTACCATTGCATTGCGTAAAACAACCAGTGTACAACCATTAGCTAACGCAATTGGGATTGAATGAAAAACATATCTATCATCTATTAAGTCATCATCATTGGTATGTTTTCTTAGTATTTTGGAGACATAGGCGTCTTCAAAGTCTTGTTCTTCATAGTCGTCGTCATCATCGTCATCATCATCATCATCATCGTCATCATCATCATCGTAGTCATCATCATCGTCATCATCGTCATCGTAGTCATCATCATCATCATCATGATCTGCAACTTCATTGTATTGGGCTAGGGCAACAGACCAAAGAATTTCACCCTCTAGGGTTAAAGCTGTGAGAGAACCGTTATTTATAGTTCTTAAAGTTCCATCTTGGGCAACTACTACACCACGGATTAGGTTATTAATAGAAACACCATCATAGGGTAGAGCAATTTTTTTAACAATTTTGCCTAAACTAGGGCCTGCAACATTGACATGGGCGCGATTACCCTGATCGCCGCCGCTTCTGGGCCAAATGCTATTAGCTAAAGGAAATAATTTTTCTGTCATAAATATTATTAAATTTTATTTTTAAGGTTTGAATTTTAATGTTGACAAAAGTTTTAACAGCCTAACAAAGAAATGTAAATAAAATATGTCGTAAAATCTTCTTCTTTTCTGCTTAAGTCAATGGTAAATTGTCGCTATGGGTGGCTATCTTACTGACATTACAGGAATTAAAGTAGGGCATTTTACTAGTCTGCTACGGCCTACAGGTTGCACAGCAATATTAGTAGAAAGAGGTGCTATTGCTGGGGTAGATGTTAGGGGTGGTGCGCCTGGAACAAGGGAAACCGACCTTCTTAAACCAACTAGCACAATTCAAATGGTTCATGCCATTACGCTTAGCGGCGGAAGTGCTTTTGGGCTAGATTCTGCAACAGGAGTAATGCAATTTTTAGCAGAAAAAAATATTGGTTTTGATGTCAAAGTTGCAAAAGTGCCAATTGTACCAGCAGCAGTAATTTTTGATCTTAACTTAGGCGATAGTCCTATTTATCCTACGGCTTCAGATGGTTATGAGGCAGCAAAATTAGCTGCAAGAGGGCCTTTTGCTACTGGCAATGTTGGTGCTGGTGCTGGTGCTACAGTAGGAAAAGTGTTTGGATTTGACCGTGCTACACGTGGTGGATTAGGTACAGCTAGCATTAAATTAGGTAATTTAGTAGTAGCAGCTTTGGTTGTAGTAAATGCAGCAGGTGATATCATTGATCCAGAAACAGGCTGGCGTGTAGCGGGCGCACTTTCTGACAGCCGAGATACTTTAATGGATATTATGTCGGCTATTAGAGATGGAAAACGACCAAATATTTTTGCTGGACAAAATACTACACTTGGTGTAGTTGCTACCAATGCTCGTTTAACTAAAACGGATGCTACAAAACTGGCAGAAATGGCACATGCTGGGCTAGCACGTACAATTAACCCAGTTCATACGCCTTTTGATGGAGACACAATTTTTGCTCTCTCAACAAGTGATTATTCTCATGCTGTAGATTTACTTACTTTGGGATCTTTAGCGGCTGATGTAGTTGCAAATGCTGTACTTAATGCTGTTCAAACGGCTGAACCTTATGAATCAATTCCCGCTGCAAGAGATTTAATAAGAATATAAAAATTATGGCTGCAAGTGTTGCCCATTGTCGGCTAAATTTAACCGCTGAGCAAATTCTAGCTTTTATCCTTAAACTTCCTGATACCTTCTATCCAACTATCTTAGATAGCTGTAAATACCAAGATTATGGGCTTTACTCAGGCCGTTTTCTAATTGCTGGCTATAATCCTGAAAGTTGTTTGCAAATTACCAACCAACAAGCTTACTTATTTTCTCGAAGTGGCGAAAATATAATTAATGGTAATGCTTTAGATGTGTTGGATGAAATGCTTGATGAGCGACGACCCAAAGAACTTATAAACGTTGATCTTCCGTTAGCTAACAGCGGGGCCATGGGCTTTTTTTCTTATGAGCTAAATCAATATTTTGAAAAATTGCCGACTATGCCAACATCTAGCCATTATTTACCAGATATTTTTTTATGCTTTTATACAACTTTAATTGTTTATGACTATTTGACTAATGAAGCTACTTTAATTATCTATGGTCAAAGTCCTGAGCAGTGCCAAACAAGACTGCAAGCGGCTCAAAAACAACTAGAACGCTTTACTAGTAGCTTTGCAGTCAATTTTTCTAACTTAAATATTGAGCTTAAAAAATTAAGATATCACTCAACTTTTAACAAAACCGCTTATTTACAAGCAGTTGAGAAAATAAAAAACTATATTGCCGAAGGAGATATTTACCAGGCTAACTTAACTCAACAGTTTCAAATTGAATTAGAAAACTTAACAGCACAAGAAATTTTTCTTCGCCTAAGAAAATATTTTCCTGTCCCTTTTAGTGCTTATCTAAAAACTCCTGATTGGGCCGTAGTCAGTGCTTCGCCAGAAAGATTTCTTCATCGTCAAGGAAAAAATATTGCTGCTTACCCAATTAAAGGAACTCGTCCACGAGGCAAAGATTTTGCGTCGGATAAAGAATTAGCAGCAGAATTACAAAGCAGTGAAAAAGACATTGCAGAAAATATTATGATTGTTGATTTGCTACGTAATGATTTGGGCAGAATTTCAGAGCTAGGAACGATTGATGCGAGCAATGTTTTATCGCTTCAAGCCTTACCAACAGTATTTCATTTAGTTTCTAAAGTTAGTGGGCAAATAAAAGAAAACACAAAGTTTAGTGAGATATTAAGAGCAACTTTTCCCTGTGGTTCAATTACAGGTGCGCCAAAAATCAGAGCGATGGAGATTTTATCTAAAATAGAGCCATTAAAACGGGGTTTGTCGATGGGTGCAATAGGTTGGGTTGGCTATGATGGGGATTTAGATTTAAGCGTAGCTATTCGCACTCTATTTATACAAAATAATTGCGGCTATTTTAATGTTGGAGGTGGAATTGTTGCTGATTCTGACCCGCTGGCAGAATACCAAGAATCATTAATAAAAGCTGAAGCAATGTTTCAAGCTATTGGGCTGAAAGTCTAACAATTTACAAAACATTGCCATTATTACTACCGCTATTACCACTATTACTATTATTGGTATTGTAAGCTGTATAAGCCCCAGAAAGCTTTTTGTAACTCCCAGTTCCGCTAGTTATGTGGGCAAATTCTGGTAAGGTTTTTAATGCCTGCCCTGTAAAAGAACGTCGGACGCGGGCAATATCTTCTGGCGCACCTTCGGCGACAATTCTTCCACCTTGTGAGCCGCCTTCCGGCCCTAAATCTATAACCCAATCTGCCGTTTTGATTATGTCTAAATGGTGTTCAATTATAATTACTGTGTTACCCAGTTCTACTAATCGTTGTAATACATCCAAAAGTTTACGTACATCTTCAAAATGTAGCCCTGTAGTAGGTTCGTCTAAAATATAAACTGTCCGACCAGTTGCACGCCGACTTAATTCTTTAGCTAGCTTAATTCTTTGTGCTTCACCACCGGAAAGTGTAGTAGCTGATTGACCTAGCTTAATATAACCTAAGCCAACTTCAAAAAGTGTTTGTAATTTTTGCTTAATTTGGGGAATGGTAGATAGAATTTCCAAGGCTTCTTCAACCGTTTTGTCTAGCATTTCAGCAATGGAAAGCCCTTTATAACGCACAGCTAAAGTTTCTCGGTTATAACGCGCACCTTGGCAAACATCACAAAGCACATAGACATCTGGCAAGAAATTCATTTCAATACATTTTAATCCATCACCTTGGCAAGTTTCACAACGTCCGCCCTTGACATTAAAAGAAAAACGTCCTGCTTTATAGCCTCGTTCTTTAGATTCAGGGAGTGAAGCGTAAAACTCCCGAATAGGAGTAAAAAGACCTGTATAAGTTGCAGGATTTGAACGGGGTGTTCGCCCAATTGGGGATTGATCAATTTCTATAACTTTATCAATATGATCAATTCCTTCCATAGAAATATGTTCGCCAGGTTCAGCCAAACTTTTATATAAATTACGTGCTAGGCCACGATAAAGAATATCGCCAACTAAAGTAGATTTACCAGAACCAGAAACCCCAGTAACAACAGTAAATAACCCTAGAGGGAAATTTACGTCTAATTTTTTTAAGTTATTAGCTGATGCTCCTAAAATACGTAAGCTTTTTCCATTAGGCAGACGACGTTGTTTTGGTACAGGGATTTTTAATTTTCCAGAAATATATTTTCCAGTTAAAGAGTCGTTTTCTTGGGATAAAGTTTTAGGGCTACCAGACGCAACAATAGTTCCGCCATGTGTACCAGCACCTGGGCCAAGGTCTACAACATGATCTGCACGGCGAATAGTTTCTTCATCGTGTTCTACAACTAAAACCGTATTGCCAAGGTCACGCAAGCGAAACAAAGTTTCAAGTAGTTGCTGATTGTCGCGGGGATGAAGACCAATACTAGGCTCATCTAAAACGTAAAGCACGCCTCTTAGTTGTGATCCTATTTGAGTTGCTAGGCGGATTCGTTGACCTTCGCCACCTGAAAGCGTTGTTGCAGCACGATCTAAAGATAAATAGCCTAGTCCAACACGTCTTAAAAATTGAAGTCGGTTTTGAATTTCTTTAAGTATTGGCCCGGCTATTTTTTCTTCTCGTTTAGTTAGCTTAATTTCCTCAAAAGCTGTTACTGCTTCTGATATTGGCATTTCTACATAATCAGAAATTGTAAAATTAGCAACTCTTACAGCTAAAGATTCTGGACGAAGGCGTTTACCTTCACAAGCTGCACAAGGGCTAGGAAAAATTAGTCCTTCTAGGGCTGTTCTGGTTTTATCCGTTTTAGCATCCTCATAGCGACGTTTTAGCAAACTAACAGCCCCACCCCAAGCAGCACTATATTCATAGCCGCTATATTCAAATGTTAATTTGTCTTTTGTTCCAGACAGAAAGGCTTCTTTGGCTTTTTCTGGCAGGTCAGCAAAAGTTTTGTCTTTGGTAATATCAAATTTTTCTGCTATTGCAATTAAAGCTTCTTTTAGTTGGCTATTTGTTTGCTCATCATCTGGAACAAAGTCTAGTTCTGATAAAGGTTTAGAGTCATCCACTACTAAGCGTAAGGGATTAACTTGCATTTGAATACCAATTCCGTTACAAGTTCGACAAGCACCATAGGGGCTATTAAAAGAAAAAGATCGAGGCTCAAAAGTGGGTAAACTTAAACCACAATTTACACAAGTCATTTTTTCCGAGTAAAGTTTTTCTGTGCCATCAACAATAGAAACAAGCACAATCCCATCAGTTAATTTTGCTGCTAAAGTAACAGAATCAGCTAATCGTTTTTGTATTCCAGATTTAATCATTAAACGATCTACTACAACTTCAATAGTGTGATTGCGGCGTTTATCTAAACGGATATCGTCGTCTAATGAGCGCATTTCCCCATCAATACGAGCGCGTAAGAATCCGTCTTTAAGCAATTTTTCGATTTCTTTCTTAAATTCACCTTTGCGACCGCGAACAATTGGGGCCAAAATCATTACTCGCTCGCCTTCAGGCAGTTCTAGCAAGCTAGCAATTATTTGCTCTACAGATTGCCGAGTAATTTGCTGACCACATTGATAACAAGCAGGTTGACCAATGGAAGAAAATAGCAAGCGTAGATAATCATAGATTTCTGTTACAGTTCCTACAGTAGAACGAGGACTACGACTAGTAGTTTTTTGCTCAATAGAAATAGCTGGGCTAAGACCCTCTATGCTATCAACATCAGGCTTTTCTAGTTGCTCTAAAAACTGACGGGCATAAGCCGAAAGTGAATCAACATAACGACGTTGACCTTCAGCATAAATAGTGTCAAAAGCTAGGGAGGATTTGCCAGAACCGCTTAAACCTGTGATTACAGTTAATTTATTACGAGGAATCTCTACACTAATATTTTTTAAGTTATGTTGCCGTGCGCCGCGAACTATTATTTTTTCTAACACAAGGAATCCTTACAGAATAAAAATTTTGCCTATTGCAAAACTTTCATTTTAACTGAGGCGAAAAACAGGTGGCAAGCACTAACAACCAGCGTGTTTGCAAATTAAAAATTTGGACAATAAATAGCTAACAAAAGCTAAAGGCTAAAACTTGCAAATTTTTCATTGTCAGAATAATGCTGATCAAATAAACTTGGTAAAAGGAATTTTATTTATAAGAAATTAACCCTAATTAATTTGCTTATTAGAAAGAGTAACTTAGCAATGTTTTGTTCAAAATGTGGCACTCAACAAGCACCTGTCACACGCATTTGCATAAAGTGTAATGCCCCATTGCCTGTTACTAATAATCCTGAGCTTTTTACCCCAACAAGTCGATCTGGCCCATCTGGACAATTAAAATCTGGCCCATCTGGGCAGCTAAGATTAAATTCTCAAGAGAAAAATAATTGGCCCGTTGTTGGACAATCTCCGCAAATACCACAAATGCCAGCAATTCCATTATCTCCATTGCCTCCATTACCTCCATTGCCGGCACCGCCACAACAAAACTATCAGCTACAACCTTTACCAAAACAAGAAGTAACCCCACCAGTTTTAGCTGAAAAACCTTCTCCACCTGGTTGGAATGGAGACTCTATTGAGCGACCTAAGTATGTTTATCCAAGTGTTGAAATGACTAAAGATACAGGAAGTTATAAACCAGGACAGTTTTTACAACCTTATATGCAAGGTTTTCAACCTAATGCTTACGCACCAGGTCAACCAATGCCAGCACCATTTACACCGCCAACAAATGCTAGCAAACGTGCTATTTGGGGCTTAATTTTTAGTGTTTTATCTTTTGCCTTTTGTCCAATAATAACGGCTATTGTAGGAGTTGTTTTAAGTCATCAAGAACTAGTAGCAATTGAAAGAGGGCTTGCACCAATAGCAGGAAAACCTGTTGCTCAAGCGGGTTATTATGTAGGTTTAGCTAATATATTTTTATATGTAATATGTTTTGCTTTAGCTTTTCTTATAGTGCTTATTTAGTATCTTCTTCCTTATTGGCTTTTTTTCCTTCTAACATATCCAAAAAAGAAATGTCGTCTTTATCTTTAATAGTTTGGTCTGCACCCAATTCAAGTAAAGTTTTGGTTAAGGAAAAAAAATCGTAGTTTGAGTCTTTTTCATAAGCATACATAAGGGCTGTTTTTCCATCTTTATCCTGAATATTGATATCTGCACCAGCCAAAATCAAAAGTTTTATAATCTCACTACAAGAGATAAAATCCTTATAAGCATAGTGAGCAGAACAGCTACAACCTTTATTTGCGCTAATGTACCTCATTAAAGGTGTTTTACCATCTTTGTCTTGTATATTAACATTTGCACCTGCTCTTAAGAGGGTTTCAAGCGAAGAAATGCAATACATACCTGACCCACTTGCCATAAACAAAGCGTTTTCGCCTTCGTTATTTTCTAAATTTAGATTAGCTCCCGACTGAACCAAAAATTTTATATACTCATCACTATGAGAGCCATATCTTAGAAATCCCATCAAAATAGTTTCGCCATATTCATTTTTAGCATTGATATCAGTAATTTCTTTTCCTTCACATTCTGAGATTATTTTAAGGGGATCATCACTAGATATAGTTGGGCCAAAGCCAGGAATAAACGCCACTTTTCCAGCATATTCTGTTATTGGAATATCTGGATACTTTGTTTTTTTAGAGGTTTTTTTAAACTTTGCTCCAGATTCTTTAAGAAGTTCTATCATATCTTGTTGGTTAGTTTTTATAGCACAAATATAAGCAGTTACCCCTTTATTTGTTTTAGCGTTAACATCTGCACCACAGGCTATTAATAAACTAGCTGCTTCCAAATTACCTAAACAAACAGCAGTCATTAAAGGAGTCATAAAGGTTTCTTCATTATGAAATGTTTGATCAATTTTAATATTAGGATTTGCACCAGCAGCAAGTAATGTTATTAGTATACTGTTGTAAGTGTTGGTAAAAGTGTTAGAAGGTTTTTCTATTTGAGAAAGTAACATTATTGCTGGTTCTACTATTAAGTTTGCTTCTTCGCCATAGACAGCATCAACTTTTGCTCCAGCATTAATCAACATTTGCACAATTTCCACGTGTCCCATTTTTATAGCTATGCTTAGAGGGTTGGAATATTCAGAAACTAGATTAACATCTGCACCAACTGAGATTAAAGCTGCAACCATTTCTTTATGACCAAGTGCAGAAGCTCTTATTAGAGGTGGAAAATAATAATATTCACTGTTTATGTTTGCACCTTTAGCAATAAGTTCTAATGCTTTGTCTACATTTGCTCTACCTACAGCTTTAACAAGTGCCTCATCAAGTTCTTGTTGCTTTTTTTGTGCTTTTTCTTCTTCAGTTTCTTCTATGGTTTTAGTTTCTTCTGTAGTTTCTTGTTGAACTTCTTCTACTTGCTCAACTTCTTCAATTGCTTGAATTTCTTCAGTTTCTTGAACAGGTTCAACTTGTTCTGGATTTTCATTTTGTTCTTGGAAAACTTCTTTAGCATAAGTTGAGGAAGTGCTAATGTTGGTTGAAATTAGAAGCAGAAAACTAAGTAGGATAAAATAATTTGCCCAAGATTTTTTCATAACTAGCTCCCACAGCGTTATTATCTATAGATATTTTTTTAGAATGCTAGGTTGCAGCCGTTTAATAAAATATTTATTTTACGGAATTGTTATTTAGTAGTTTTCAATTAACAAAAGTGCAAAAGCTTAAAATTACCAATCTACAGGCAAATAATTTCTAAATAATTTGCCAAAAGTTACTTGGTGTTTGATTGCGCTAACTATAGGGTCATAAATTCGTGCTGCACCATCAACTTCATCAAGCGGAGGGACAAAACCTTTTAAGCGCATTTGTTCGCGTTTTGAATAACTTCCTTCATGAGTAATCCAACCTGTATCAACGCTATTCATAAAAATATTATCTTCTGCATAGTCGCTTGCAGAAGTTCGAGTCATCATATTGAGTGCTGCTTTACTCATATTGACATGCGGATGTTGAGAGGTTTTATTTATACGGTTAAATTGTGCATCTAAACCACATACATTAACTACAAAGCGATTTTTATTTTTTGATTTAAGAAATAAAGGTTTCAGTTTTGCAGTTAAAATACAAGGTGCAGCAGTGTTGATTAACAAAACTTCTAGTAGTTCTCGCACCTCCACTTCATGCAATTTTAGCGTCCAACTATTTTTTTCACGTTTATCTATAGGTTGTCCATGACGATCTAAATCTAAAATTAAATTTTGCACCAAGTTCAAAGTTTGTTTAGACTCGGCTAAAGACTGTATTGAGCTAAATTGTTTTTGAGAGCTAGAAAGAATTTTTAATTCTTTTTCAGTTTCTAATTTATAAAATTCTGCTTCGTGTGAAACCGTTTGTGCTGCATTATTAACTAAAATATCAAGTGCAGGCCAATGGATTTCTAAATAGTTTATAAAACTTAATAGCGAGTGCAAATCACGAAAATCTAGCGGTTGAATAAAAAGACGATCTTGCCAAATCTTAAAGTCAGGCTCTTTGCTAAAACGTTCCAAAGCATCTTGAGCAAAGCGAGTTGTCACCATCACAGTAGCATTATCACGCAGCAATTTTAATGCTGTTTGAAAACCAATTTTAATACGTCCGCCTGTTACTAAGCTGTAATAACCTGTTAGGTCAATTTTTTGATTACGTTTTTTATAATTAAACTCTGCACAATCAAAACAAAGCTTTGGTAAAAAAATGTATTTCACGATAAGCTTTACCGCAGCAGTAACAAGACTTTGAGCCACCTTTAACACTAGTAGTTTTAAGCTCTGTATTTTGTTCTTCTATTTTTTCACCTTTATGAACACGAGCAATAGAAGTGCTAGCAATAATTTTTTGGTCTGCAATGTAGTTTTCTTGGCGATCTTGTTTTGAGCGTTCTTGACGCAAAGCTTGTTCTTCTTCAGTTAAATTTGACGCAGCTTCTTTGCGGTTACGTTTACGAGCTTTTTTATAAAGATTTGTAGCTAGTCGCTCAATTTTTTCTAAATCTAAAGCACAACTAGGATCATCAATAACCCTGGTTAAAACTTCTAAACAAGTGTCCCAATCAGCTTTTTGCATAGTTAATTTTTTTAAGTTTCTAAAATAGGTTGGTAGTCCTCTACTTTGTTAAAACCCGCTAGCCAAGCCGCAGCAGCCTTGCAAGAGTTAATGTTAGGTGGAACAGGTAGAAGATATTCACGTGCCGTTGAAGGACAAGAGCAACGCAAATACCTAACAAGTTGTTCACTCCAATTTGTTCTAACGCGAACTTGAATTAATGAACGTTTTCCGCCAGCGTCTTTATCTGAATCAATGGTTGAGGCATTTGCTTTTGAAAGTACACGCTCAATTCCAACTCTTTCTAGCATAAGTCGGCGAATTTCTGCATTTGATTCAGTCAAAATTCTATCGGAAGTTAATGTTTCTGGAGCAAAAATAATGTCTGATGTAATCCAATGACCGCGCCAAGATACACGACAATTTTGCATTGTTTTAGGCAAAGATTTTATTGAACATCCTGAAACTTCTAAACGGCCTATAAATTTCATAGAATCAGGTAAATGCAGCAACTTAAAACAATTTGTTAAAGTTAATTTATCTTCCTCAGTCACAAAAAAACTAAGTTTATTAGGTAGAGCTTGCAAAAACTCACAATTTGTTAAATCAAGTTGGGCTATGGAATATGAAGGATCAGAAAAAGACTCAAGCTTTACGCAATCACAAAAGCTTAAAGAAAAGTTTGGTGCTAGCAATGATTCTATTTTTTCTAAATTTTTACAGTTTGTTATTCTAATAGAATTAGATTCTAACAAACTGTCTTTCATTAAATTAATAGGGACTCTATTAATTTTTATTACTTTGCTGGTATTTACATAATAAGGTAGATTTTTTAGTGGACAATTAATTATTGTAAGTTGCTCTAAAGAGGCCGTTTCTAGACAAAGTAAACTAGGTGCTAAAGAAGTTAAATTTGGACAGCTTTCTAGATGAATTAGCTCTTTAATGTCCATTTTATAGGGAAGTGATTCAACTCCACAACCTATTAAAAATAATCGTTTAGCTTTTAGATCATCAGGTAGTTTATGTAGTTTTGGACAAGAAATTAAAATTAAATCTTCATTAACATGAAGTTTATCAGGAAGTTTTTCCAACTTTTCGCAACCGTGTAGTAAAAGGCTTCCACCTAGAACTAATTTACTTGGAAAAGAGCGTAAATTAGCAGCACTTCGGATAACTAAATCTCCTTTTACCTCCAAATTATCTGGTAAATAGGCCAAAGGGATTTTTCCATCTTTACTTAATTTTGCTAAAAAATCAGTTTTTGCAGAAGTTTTAACTAGCTTTCGTTGATGTTGGGGAGTGATGCTTAAACGACCTCCAATAAACAAATTGCCTTCTACTTTTAAGTTTTTTCCAATTCGAGAAAGCCTTTGACATTGGCGTAGATCTAAATCACCTTTTACAGTTAAATTTCCTGGCAAAGAGCGAAGCCTTAATTGTGCTAAAGAAAGCGAGCCTTGAATTTTAAGATCTTGAGGAGCTTTTCCAGTAGCTAAAAGCTTAACAAGCTCAATCCATGAGTCATAAAATTGTGAACTTTCAACAGATTTTTGTACACCTTTTGAGTTAAGCAAAAACGACATGAGAAAACCAAATCCTTGTTAATCAATAACCATTCTAAATGAGCCGCGTAAATCATACTCACGTTGTCGCCAAATTCGATATATGCCAGAAGTTAGAGCAATTGTAGCGTGTTCAGGATGAATAATTTCTGCTTTTTCAAAAACTTCTAAATAAAGCGTGCCTACTTCTTTTTCTGAAGAGAACAAACTTTCAAAAATACGTCCTGTTCGGTGGTCTGCTAGGCTGTGAGTATGACCGCTAGTTTCACCATAAACTAAAATGCGGCCTTTTTTTCGTTTTATATCTTCTTTTTCAGGGAGTTCATCACATTCTTGAATTAGAACATCGCCTTGCCTATAGAGTAGTTTTTTCTTTTCTGACATAAAGTTTTCCCACAAAACAGTTTTATTTTATAAAACCCAGAAACCTGAATGGAATTGAACCATTTTCCTCATTTGGTTTTGGAGACCAAGACGCTCTACGGGTGAGCTACAAGTTTTCTGGGCTATTTATCCTAAAACCTGGATGGAATTGAACCATCTTCCTTTCTTTAGCTTGAGGGCCAAGACGCTCTACGGGTGAGCTACAAGTTTTAGGTAAATATTTGTAATAACTTTAATGCCCCAAACCCTGGATGGAATTGAACCATCTTCCTCTTAATGGCAGGTTTAATGGCTGATCCTGCGCTCTACCGGTGAGCTACAAGTTTTTGGGGCGAAACTTTGGCCTAAAAACCTGAATGGAATTGAACCATTTACCCCTCTTTGACTGTGGCTGCCAAGGTACTCTACCGATGAGCTACAAGTAATTTTAGGCAAAAAATCTAGCTAATTATACACTTTGTTTTGTAGTTGGAGTAAATGGAAGTAACAGATTAGTTATTTTTTTCTTCAAACTCGCGAAACTCAGATAAATTTTTCCTGCTAAAACATCTGTTAAAGAAACGCCGTCATTGTCTTTAATATTAGGGTCTGCGCCAGCATCTAAAAGAGTTTTTGTTAAAAAGAAAACGTTTGACTCACTTTCTAGCTCAAAAGCATACATCAAAGCTGTTTTTCCATCTTTATCTTGAGCATTAACATCAGCACCAGTAGCAATTAAAAGTTTTATAATCTCACTACAATCATAAAGAGATTTATAAGTTATAAAAGGGCTTTCATGACCTTGACAACCCATCACATAAGCCATCAAAACTGTTTGTCCATTGCTATTTCTAGCGTTAAGATTTGCTCCAGCCGTCAAAAGAGTTTTAGTTGTAGTAAGACTATATTTGTTGTTGCCTGCTGCTACTAAAAATGCAGTTTCTCCATCATTATTTTTTAGCTCTAAATTGATTCCTGATTTAACTAAATATTTTATATATTCTTCGCTAGGTTCACTTGTTATAAGCGCACTCATCAAAAGAGTGTAACCATTTTCATCTTGAATGTTTATATCAGTAATTTTTTTTCCTTCACATTTAGAAATTAAATCAAGCGGTTTATCAGTTTGTTTGATAGGGCCAAAATTAGGAATAAAACACACATCACCAACATATTGCATTATAGCTAGTTCTGGCTTATCTATATTTTTGTTTTTCTTAGATTTATTAGTTTCGCACTTTGCCCCAACAGATTTAAGCAAGTCTATCATTTCTTGTTGGCTTCTCATTTCTGCAACAGAACAAGCTGCTAATCCTTCTTTTGTCTTATAATTAACATCTGCACCATATTCTATTAATAGTTTGACAGCTTCAATATTTCCTAAAGAAGTAGCAACCATTAAAGGTGTTATAAAGCTTTCGTTATATTCACCTTTAGCTGGATTAGGATTTGCTCCAGCTTTAAGCAATATTTTAAGAATATCTGTATAAGTATCTTGATTGCAGTCACTTGCTATTAGAAAAAACAGAGGTGTTAAGGCTGCTTTTTCGCCTTCTCTATTATTTGTTGCATTAACATTTGCTCCAGCGTTAACTAACATTTGCACTATATCTTTGTGTCCCATAAAAACAGCCATCTTTAATGGGGTAAAAGCAAAGCTTTCTTCACTTAAAATGTCAACGTTTGCCCCAGCTTTAATTAGGCTAGCAACTATATCTTTATGATTTAATGCTGTGGCAATTGTTATTGCTGCCCAAGTGGTTTCATCTCGAAAATTAACATCTGCACCTTGAGATAATAGCTTTGAAACTTTTGCTAAATCCCCTTGTTTGGTGGCTTTCAAAAGTCCATCATTAAGCTCTTTTGGTGTCAGTTTTTTTTCTGTTTGTTTTTGTTCTTGGCGGGCTAAAGCTACATTAGTATTAATATTAGCTAGAGCTAAAATTAGGCAAATACTTAAAACTAGGCTTTTTAATATTCTCATAACAACCTCAAAATATTGTATTTATTTAATTTTTGTTGATTTGTTATTGAGAATGTTTTAAGCCAAGTTTCTTGCAGAAATTTTTATAATAAAAAATAAAAACTTATTCTGGAACATAAATTGTAGCTTTTACATGCTTAAGACTAACTACAATTGTAAAGGTCATAACTACTAACAAAGACCAAGAACTCCATTTTCCAATGTGAACAGATGACCAATTAATTACTTGATTTGGATAACACCATATGCCAAAAAAAGTGCTAATGTTTTCTGCAAACCATAGAAAAAAGCCAATCAACAAAAAGGATAACAGTAAAGGCATAGTTCTATCTTGATCATATGGCTTATAGATTACGTAAGATCTTGCATAAAGTCCAAGTAAAGTAGCTGCTATATACCATCGATAATCACCTATGAAGTGATGTGCAAAGAAATTAGCATAAATTAACAAAGCCGCAATCATAGCCATCCAGTATGGAGGATGATGCTTTATTCTAAGATCAAAAAGTCTCCATGCTTGGATAATGTAACTACCTACAGCCGCATACATAAAGCCAGAAAAAATTGGGACACCAAAAACTTTTGTATATCCTTCATCAGGGTAACTCCAAGAAGCTATACTACTTGATGTTTTAAATACTTCGAGGACAAAACCTACAATGTGAAATAAAGTTATAGCTTTAACTTCGTCCAATGTTTCAAGTTTTAGCTTTATCATAAAAACTTGAATTAATAGAGCGACAATCAACAAAACATCATAGCGAGGTATTCCAAACAATCCAGAACGAGGTATAAGGAAGACTCCAAGAAAGAACAATCCAGCAAATAAACAAGCTCTAGCTTGTTTTAAGCCAAAGAAAAAAAACTCTAACAAAAATCTATACAACCCTTTTAAGTTTGGGCTTGCCTTTGTTTCTAGTAAAAAACTATCAACTGTTTGAAGCATTAAAGATCCTTAAAAACTGTTAATGTTTTATTTATATTCACTTTATAATACAAAGTGCTTTATTAGTCAAATGATAAAATTTTGCATTTTATTTATTACTAAGTAAAATATTTAGCTAAATTTATTGTAAGAGAGATTATTTAGAATCTTGAGTTTGCCAACGAATTGCTAAATCAATTGATATAGCTTGATCAGGATTTGAGGCAGTGCTTTCCACTGTAAAGGTAGCAGCAAAATTATTACGGCGAGAAGGTTTTTCTAAAACCCTAACTAGTGCAGAATCAGACGTTCTTTGACGCACAGAGATTAAAGATTTCTTAAAAGGCAATGGATTAGCAACTCTTCTGTTTACATCCATTACAGAGCTATTTTCTAAGGGGATAACAGATATATCCGAACCTCTCATTCTTACAATTGCCTTACCTACTAAGCGAAATCTTACACTTAATACACCATCAGAAACTTGCTCATTTTCTAAATCTGGCTTTTTAGGCTCTGGTTTAGGCGTATTTTTTGGCTTTTCAACCTCTTTTTCTATAGGAACGGGAGGAGAAATTTTAGCGGGAGATGTAGGAAGTGGTTGAGGTTTTGCTTCTTTTTCAACTGGTTTTGGAGTAGGTGTTTCACCTTCAGAATTATTAATTTCGTCAGTTTCGTCTATTTGTTCGACTTCATTAATTTCAACTTCGCTAGTGTCTTCTTCTTTATCTGGTGTAGGTGTAGGAGATATCAAAACTTTAGCCACAGGTTTTGTAATTGGCTTTTTAGTCTTGTTTTTTAAGGCTTTTTCTTCTCTTATATAAGTAATAGCACTAAATCCAATTCCAGCCGAAATTGCACCAATAAGAAAAAAAATAATTCAATTAAGTAAAAATGAAGTAGGTTTTTTTGTTGAATTATTTCTGTCATAGGTGTAGTTGCTGCAACGGGAGGTTGAGCAGGAGGTGTAAGAGCTATTTGCCGGGTGTCCATTTTTGTTGTTGTGTAATCGGCCATAGCTGTAGGTTTAGCTCCTAATTCTTCGGTGCTAAACTTTTTAGTTTCTACTTCAAGATCGGAGTTTTTAGTTTCTACTTGTTGTGTGCCACATTTTCGACAGAAATTACTGCCAACTTCTAAATCAAACTGACACTTAGTACAATTACTCATAAACTTAAGCTACAACCTCTTTATTTTGAGTGACTTTAGAAAATACTCGTAAAACATTGGTAAAAAAGATTTTTTCTATTTCGTTGTGCTTAAAGCCACGTCTAAAAAGCTCTTCAGCAATTATGGGAAGTTTAGAAATATCTTCTAGCCCAACAGGAACGGCCCCAATCCCGTCATAGTCTGACCCTAAGCCTACATGGTTAATTCCAGCAATTTCTACAGCTTGCTCAATATGGTCAACTACTTTTTTATAATTAACTTTTGGAAGCCTAGCAAATTCTCTAGCACAGACTTGATTTTCTGCTTGTACTCGCTTGGTAGCGTCATGGCTATAAATTTTTCTAACTTCTGCTAAAGCCGCATTAAGCCTTGAACTTAGATTTTTATTAACTTGATAGTATTCTTCATCTAAAAAAGCAGGATAGTAATTAATACAGCAAACACCATCTTGTTTTGCAAGTAGCCGTAACATCTCATCTGTTAAATTACGAGGATGGGAACAAATCCGACGTAAATTAGAATGGGAAGCTATAACTGGATACTCAGTAAGCTCTAAAACATCGTAAAAAGCTTGATCAGAAACATGCGAAATATCAACCATCATTCCTAATTTATTCATTAGCTTAACTACAGAGCGACCAAATTCGGTTAAGCCTTGTTTATTTCCTTCATCGCCAGAAGAGCCACAAATTTCATTGCTATTTGACCAAGTTAGGGTCATATAACGAACGCCTGCAATAAAAAAAGTTTCTAACAGTTCAATTTGTCCATTTATGGCATGTCCGCCTTCTATGCCCATGCCTACAGCAATTCGACCTGTTTTTATTATTTGTTCAATATCGCTTGGGGAGGTTGCTAGTTGTAATTTATCTGGATGTAAGGCAAGTTGTTTTTTTAGAGAATCAACAAGTTGCCAAGCACGATCAACGGCTTTTTCTTTAGGAAATTGACGAGGATTAACCCAAATAGAAAAAAATTGTGTGGCAATGCCTCCTGTGTGCATTCTAGGAATATCTAAATGTCCTGTTTTGGTATGACTTGCTAGGTCAAAATTTTCGTCCAACACTCGTTGCAAAGTGTCTACATGTAAATCAAAAGCTAAAAATTGCGGTTTATTTGTACTTATATTTAATGACATGCCTGCCATGCTAGCAAAGAGCTATAAAAAGAAGCAACACAGATAAAATTAAGTAAGTATAATTATTAGTATAATTATTTTGCTTTTTTGCTAGCTCCATTAACTTTAATTAATTTTTCTGCAACTATATCAGCTAAAGCACTGATAAAGCTAGGCATAGTATTAAAAGCTGGTGCGCGGGCAAAATGCTCTATTCCTGCTTCTTGTGCTGTTTGTTTATAGAGAATATCTAATTCATAAAGTGTTTCAATATGGTCAGATACAAAGCTTACAGGAACAAGCAAAATTTGGCGTGTGCCTTTTTTGCCTAAATCCCGAATAACTTGATCTGTAAGGGGTTCTAGCCATTTTACCGGCCCAACTTTGCTTTGAAATGATAATGTCCAAGGTTGTTCATTGCCTATTTTTTTCATTACTAGCTCAACGGTTTTTTCTGTATGCTTTAAGTAAGGCTCACCTTGCTTTAAGTAGCTCTCTGGAACGCTATGCGCACTAAAAATAAGCTGTGTTGCTTTAGGATCTTGATTAGGTAAAGTTTTTTGAGCTATCTTAATTGTTTCTACTAAAGCATTTATATAGCTCGGGTGATCATACCATGCTGAAATATAATGACGGCGAATATGACGCATTCCACCACGATCATTTAATACTTTAATAAAATAGCGAAAACTAGAACGGGTTGTAGAGATAGAAAATTGAGGGTAAAGCGGTAAGGCAATAACTTTAGTAATACCATCTCTTTCTAGCTGTTCTATAGCTGTTTCTGTAAAAGGTTTCCAGCAACGCATAGCTACATAACATTGTGATGGTATTCCTCGTTGAGTTAATTCTTGAGAAAGAGCCATTGCTTGTTGGTCAGTAATTCGCCTTAGTGGGGAACCACCGCCAATTTTTTTATAGTAGCTACTAGATTTTTTATTACGAAATGTAGAAATAAACCAAGCTAAGGGTTTTCTCATTCCTTCCCAAGGAAGCTTAATAATTTCTGCATCACAAAATAGGTTGTAAAGAAAAGGGCGGACATCACTAAGTGTTTCTGGGCCACCAAGATTAAAAAGTACAATACCAAGTTTTTCAGCCATAGTTTAAAGTAGGGTTACAAAGAATTTATGCTTGCAATGTTTGATTAAACCGCTTTTGTTAACTTTAGCAAGGCTAGTACGCAGATCTTTAGTATAAGTAGATAACCTTAAAGATATTTGGATTAAGATAAATAATCTATCAACTTAATAGGTCTAAGTAGTTTATAAATAACTCATTTTGAGTATATACTTATGAATTATTTTTATCTGCTAATAGATTTTAGGGGCTTGTATGTTTGACGAGATAGACGAAACGACTAGTGATATAGATGTCATTGATCCAATGGTAGGAACAGAGATTGAAGGTAAATACCGAGTGGATCGTTTATTAGGTCAAGGCGGAATGGGAAAAGTTTTTAAGGTGACACACTTAAAACTTGGCAAAACCTTTGCCCTTAAATTAATGCACCAAGCCCAAGCAACGGCTAATCCAGCCAATTTAGTTAGATTTGAACGAGAAGCAGAAGCCTTAGCTAGAGTTACACATCCAAATGTTGTTATGGTGACAGATTTTGGAGTTTTATCAGCCCAAGACCCTTATATTGTAATGGAATATATAGAAGGGGATAGTTTACGTAAGTTATTAAAAAAAGACGGCCAACTTTCAGAACGACAAACCATAAATATTACTAAACAAATATGTGCAGGTCTTCATGAAGCACATCGCCAAGGTATAGTTCATCGGGACTTAAAGCCAGAAAATATTATGATTCAGCGTTTTGATGATGGCGATAGCATGGCAAGAGTCCTGGATTTTGGTATTGCTGTAATGAAAGAATCAGCAAACGCTACCCTAACGGAAGATTGGGGTATGGGGACGTTAAAATATATGTCTCCAGAACAAATGTATGGTGTTCCGCTAGATGCTAGATCAGATATTTTCACTATTTGTTTAATGATGTATGAAATGCTGACATGTACAGTTCCTATTGTAATGATGGGTAAGGTGACTCAGTTAATAGAGCTAAGACCTTCTGTAACTCCGATGTTAGCAGAAATAATACATAGAGGAATAAGTTTAGATGTTGGTGGGCGACAACGTAGCGTTTTAGAACTTAAACGAGAATTAGAAACCGTTGAGCAAGAAACCATGTTTCAGGGGGCTGAACTTGCGCCCACTAGAAATTTAGTTGAAAGACCAACAGCAAAAAAACCTCGCCCAACAGCAGAGCTTAGCAATGCACATACTAGCCAGCAATCCCAATACTTACAAACACCTAATACAAATAGCGATCAAAAGATACCAAAGGCCAGTCCTATAAGTGCTACACCTTCTTTAAGTGGGCCAATGGTTATACCTAGCCCAAAGATTAGTAAATCTGAACTTAAAGTAGCACCTAATGCACCTAGCACTAAGCCGATGGAAGTTGTGCAAGTAACACCACAAATAACATCACAATCAGCTAAAAATATATCTCCTAATGAGATGATAGAGGAATTTTCCTTAGACTTAAATACTGGAGGCAGTCAAGAGAGCCAAGATATTCAATTAGCTGATGAGGAGCATAATATTACTTCTGTAGTAGATGCCCGCTTGATGGAGGCTGTTAAATCGCTGGCTTTAACTTCAGATTTTGAGATGTTTTTAGCAGGTATCAGGGCTCCTTTGATTGTTGCACCTTCTTTAGTAAAAGAACTTTCACAAGGCCCAGAACATGTTGCTAATTTAGTAATACGTTGGGTTTTACAAATAAAAGAAATACCCTTTCAAGAACTTTTGCTAAATGCTAGAAATAAGATTTTTGATATATTCTTTTACCAAATTGTTAACTTTAAAACTATTTATAGTTTTTTTCCGGCTTTTGAGCAGAGTTTAATTAGTTTATGTCCAGTTAATGAGCAAGAAAAAATTGCTCAAATGTTTCAACAATTCCGATGGCAAGACATCAGGCCAATAGGGTTAATTCGTAAAGAAAAGCAAGAAAAATTTATTGCAGAAAAACGCAAAGAAGTTGTTGTTCAAGTAGATAAGTTTAATGAAGGTGTTTATAAAAACCTTACCTATAATGTTTTATCTTCAGAAAAACGATATAACTTTAAGGATGAAAAAACAGCAGAAAAAGTAACAGAATGTCAAACAAAAGTAAAAACTATTTTGTCAGATTTTATTGATTTAATTAAAGATAAAAGAATTAAAAAAGAAATTTTACTTGCTAATGAATCTGATAAATATAATGAATATGAAAATAAAGAAGCTTTTAAGCCAGAAAACTATATAGTCCAGCTAGCAGATTTAGGAGTAGCTTTATTTAATGATAATTTTCCTTATCAAAGTGTGCAGGTTTTTCAGATTATTTTAGAGTTATCTAATGATTGGCAAGTAGATTTTTATAATTCAAATCTTTTTCAGGAAAAAGGACAACTCCTTAATACACAAAACATAGAAGCTTATGTAGCCTCGGAACAAGATCGTTTTTTAATAAGAGAGATTATTTCTGTATTTGTTTGTTGGCATCCGCAATACCTGCTAAATCACTTACAAATAGCCGACGATCGCCGGATCAGACGCACAATTCTTAGAATGTTAGAATGTTATGGTCAAGATATTTATCGAATGTTGATAGATGAACTTGCTACAAATGCTCGAACTCAGCCTTGGTATTATGCACGTAATATTACTTCTTTATTAAGCAAAATAAATTGTCGTGATGAAGCGATGAAAAATGAGGCAGTTGCTTTACTTGATAGTTATTGGCAAAAAACTACACAACGCCAACTAATTTATCAAATCATTACCACGCTATCTTTTATTGGGACTGATTTTGCTTGTGAACGGCTAATAGCCCGATATCGGCAGATAGAAAATGATAAATCCAAGCAAGCTATAGATTTATGTCAAAAACTTATTCTAGCTTTTATGGATATGGAGTTAGATAAAGGTTTAGAAATAGTTGTAGATTTCTACCAAAAAACAGGTGAGTTAAAACAAGTTATTGAGCGATTTAATAATATTTATATTGGCAATTATTTAGTTCAATCAATTGCTACTAGGATTTGGAAAGAAATACAGCGCTTAAAGTTTTCTTTTTCTTTACTTGGAGACGCAGAAACTACTGTAGAGCTTTTACGGCTAGTTGCTCATATGAAAACAGAGCCAGTAATAAAATTATGTCGTGAAATTACAGAAAAGCTTGCTCGTAAACATCCCTTAGTAGCAGAAGCAGAAAAAATATTAAATGGTCAACAAGCAGTTATTTTTTATTCTAGTGATCGGATGTTACAACGTTTTGCCATCAGTAAAAATATACCAAAAATGGTTTGCTATATTGCTGATATGGGAATTACAACAAGATTGCTAGTAACTACACGGGATGCAATTGCAGGTCAAATAGATTTTTATCAAGGAAATGTCTGGAAGGCTTCTGTTACTAGTTATCAATTAACAGGTGAAAACGCTTTTTATTGGTGTTTTTTACTTGAAGTTGCAGATGTAGAAAGTATTTATTTTCAGCCTGCACAAAGACCAACTATGACAGACAAAGAGTTGGTGACTACAAAATTGATTACTAATGGACTACTTCAACGAGGCGAAATTACTCAAATTGGAAGCAATTATCTACAGTTAGAGTCTCGTTTTAGACAACGTCCAGTTAATATTGTTTATACAAGTTTTGAGCAATTAACAGATGAGCCAAATAAATATAGGGCTGTTTGGAATGCTTTAGCTGAAGATATTTCTATCCTAGAATTACGTAAGGTGACACGACTTTCTAAACATGAGCTTTATAAAATTCTGCTCTACTTTTTTAAACATAAGATGTTAATTATTGATGGACATAAAGATGCACACAAAGAGCTTTATGTAGAAGATGGTTTTGTAATGTTAGAGTTAAACTTAAAGCGCATAGAAAGACGAAGCGTTATGTTTAACTATTACAAAACTGCTGGAGAGATTTGCGCGGATTTAATGAGAGAAACCCAAGATCAAGTTTTGCTTTATGTTTTAGATGTGATGAGACGATTTTATTTAGAAAGATATGAAAACCGACGGGTATTAATGCCTAATGAGCTAAAAGTTTGTTTGCATGCAGTAACTTTATCTATTAATTATATAAAACATCCTGTGGCAGAAGAGCAAAACCTATTGGTTAATTACATGCAAAATAATTTTGAAATTAGGGAAGTTACTTCTACTTATGAGGAAGCCTTTGCTGATGATCCTGCGCTAAGAACTGGAGCAGTAGAAAAATTAGAAAATATTGAGGCTAATAATGATCCATTAGATGTTGAGCCAGCTAAAGCTCAAGACTTAGCTGTTGGGGCTAATATAGAAGCAATAAATAATTTAGTAGATCAGGTAGTAGAGCAAGAAAATGATGAAGAAGAAGCGGAAGTTGAAATCAAAGATAAATTTGATGCTGTAGCAATGGCTTGCGTTAAGCCTCTAAAAGATTTTATTCGGGAGCTTTACCGAAATTGGAAAGCAGGACGTGAAACTTCTATTAGTTGGATAGATTTAGTCGAACCAGCATTAATGTTACTAGCTAGTTCGGCAGAAAAGCTTGGTGATCAAACCCTAAGAGCTACTTTACTATCATTACATACAACTTTAAGGAAGCAAAAAGCACGTTCTCAAAGTAGCGGGGAAAATGTTTTTGATGCAGAAATGTCTCAAGAGCTTGCAGTAACTTATCTTAGGCTTTGTGAATTACAGCCTAAAACATTTGCTTTAGTTGCTGGTGAAACTGATTTAGCAGAACGTAAAGACTTATTGTTGGTTAAATTTATTCTTAGACAAGTACCAGAGATTGATGACAACCTAGTTAATAAATTTATCTTTACTGGTTGGAATAAATTTGATCGTTTTACCCAAGCTATACCAGAAGAAATTAGCAAAGCCATAGGAATCACTAAAAATATTGCTGAACAAGTTTGCTTAAAATTTTATCAATACCGAAATATTTATTATAAAGATGGTGTTGATTATGAAAATAGATTTTTAGCAATGTTTGAGCTTAATTTACAGCTTTTGCAGGAAATGCACACAGATGTTGAACAAGCAATAGTAGATGAGGAAAAAGGCGTTGCAGGAGCAAAAGAGCAAAAAGATTACTTAAAACCTGAACGTCAAAGAATGCTTTGGTCTTTATTTATCCTGCTGGCAATACGTGAGGAGTATGACTTAATACAAATGATACAGCAATCTGTTTTTGATATGAGAATTAGTTTACTAGAAGACTACCTAGCAAAATTAATTAGTGTGCAAAAATCAATTCCAGCTTTGGTTACAAATTAGTTAGGGTTTAAAAACTATGAGTATTGGACGGCTAGAAACAATTTGGATAAAGCGTGCAAAACTTGGCCCGATGGATAAAGTAATTGCTGCACAATTAATTGCTGGTAAAGGTCTTGTAGGAAATGCTAATCAAGGTGGAAAACGTCAGGTTACTATAATTGAACAAGAGATTTGGTGCAGTTTAATGGAAAACCTGGGAGCAAACTTAGATGCTTCTAAACGTAGGGCAAATTTATTAGTTAGTGGAATAAGTTTAGTAAAAACAAGAAATAAAATATTAAGGATTGGTAATTGCCGGTTACGCATTTTAGGAGAAACTCGGCCTTGTGAGCGAATGGACGAGGCTTTTTTGGGGCTTCGTGAAGCGATGAAAGCAAATTGGGGTGGGGGAGCATTTGCTGAGGTTTTAGATGATGGGGAAATTTTTTTAGGTGATAAAGTAAGTTGGGAAGAATAAAATAGCTAAGTCTAACAATTTAGGTGGTTTATTCTTCCCAACTTTGTAATTAGTAACTGCTAAATATATCAAAATAGCTTTCTTTTCTTAAAAAAGCTTTTTCTCGGTTAATGGTTAAAAAATAAGGTTGAAGAAAAATACTAGTTTGGCAAAGTAAAAGGTTTGAGCGGGTTTTTGTGTTATTTTTAGCTGTGTTATTTGGTGTTGGAATTATTCGTAAAATTCTAAAACCTACTTGAGATGTTCTAGTGATTTCCGCAGCAGATTGGCGAGAACTTACCCGACAGCCTCCTAATTCATCAATCCAACTGCCCCCACGAATTACACGTTCTTTTCCTTCAAGTGGCCCATAAGCTTTGAGTGGTGGTTCTGGGCTATATTCATAAAAACTTTCATCATACCAGTCATAGCACCATTGAGCGACATTACCAACTAAGTCTTGAACTCCAAACGGGTTAGGTGGTTGATAACCTACAGCTTTGATATATTGTTTTGCTGCTTGTACTGTATTTGGGCGAGAATCAAAATTATAGTTTATTTTTTCTTTATCTGCTTCTGCACCCCAAGGATAGGGCTGGCCTTTTAAGTTTCCTCGTGCAGCATACTCCCATTCTGCTTCTGTTGGGATGCGATAAGGATGCGTAACTTCCATTATCGTTTGAGTTGTTTCTCCATCCTCATCTTCACTTTCTATTATTTGTTTAACAGGTGGATTTTTTACTACTTTGTTTAACCAAGCGCAATAAGCTTGGACATCATTATAGCTAACCCAAACTACTGGATAATCATCACGATCTTTGGTGGCAAAGGTTTGCCAAGAAATTTTGTTTTTTCGCTCAAAATCTGTTGGAGAAGTTTCTGCTTCAGTTTTATATTTTGCTACTTCAGTAAATTGACGAAATTGCTTATTAGTAATAGGGTATTTGCTTATCTCAAAGCTACTTACTATTGATAGATGTTCCGGGCCATCATCGCTTTTACTATTAGCGACTCCCATCATAAAAGACCCTCCAGTTATTTGAACCATTTCTGGCTTTTCTACTTTTAGAGGTGGGGTTTCCTTAGGTATTGGCGGAGCTTTAAGGGTTGCTGATGTAGCAACAGCGGGCCTATTTTTTACATCGACTTGTTTGCGAATTTGAATAGTAGTAGTGGAAGAGGATTTAGATGCAGAAATTCTTGGTGCTTCCTGTGCAAATGTTGCTAGACTAGTTACTAATATAATGGTGATGTTAAGTAAAAAAAGTTTGCAAATATAGTTAGGGCAAGTAAATTTGCGTTTCATAACGGATAACTCCTTAAACAGTTCAACAATACTTTTTATTTACTAGATTATTTTTTGATGGTTAAATAATGTACACTAAATAAGTTATCTGGGTCTACCCATACTTTGGAAGCAAAAAAACCAGCAGTAGTTGCAAGTTGTTGAAATTGTTTAACCTCATACTTATAAGAGTTTTCTGTGTGAATCATTTCATTTTTTTGAATTTTAATTTCTTGATCATAAATTTTAACTTTTTGATCTTTCCGGCTAATAAGGTGCATTTCTATTCGTCCTTTAAGCTCATTATAAAAAGCATAATGTTCAAAGGCTGAAAGATCAAAATTAGCTTTTAAGTCATTGTTGATCCTTGCTAAAAGATTAAGATTAAAAGCTGCTGTTACACCCTGACGATCATTATAAGCGTCATTTAATATTTTTGTGCTTTTCTTTAGATCTACTCCAATTAACATCCCATCGTTATTGTTTAACCTAGCTACAGTATTGGTAAGCAAGCTTTTAGCTTCTTTATAATCTAGGTTCCCAATAGTAGAGCCAGGAAAAAAAACTACTTTTTTATCAAACTTAAAGTTTAATTCCGGGAGTTTTAACGCTTTAGTATAATCAGCACAAACGGCAATAATTTGCAATTTAGGGTAGTCTTTGGCTAATTGTCCAGCATCGTCAAAAAGATAGTCTTTAGAAATATCTATTGGCAAATAGCCTACAGGTTCATCTAGCATATCAAGCAACAAACGGACTTTTTGACTTCCTCCACTACCATATTCAATTATTAAAGCATTTTTACCAATTAATTTACTAATTTCTGATTTATATTGGTGAAAAATAGATAGTTCTGTACGGGTCGGATAATATTCTTCTAGCTGACAAATTTGGCTAAATAACTCTGAGCCTTGGCAGTCATAAAAAAATTTGCTAGGGATTTGTTTTGGAGTTTTGCTTAAGCCTTTTATTACTTCATCATAAAAGCTTTCTATTTTAGGGTGAAAGTCATATAGTGCTAAAGTCAATATCCTATCCTTTCTTGGTTAACAGCCAAAGAAAACAGATAACTATTAGGAATAAACAACTTTTCGGCTTGCTGAGTTTTTAGAATTTAACTTAAAACATAATAGACTTTGGAATTTTAAGTTGAAGAAAGCATTTGGTCAAGCTATCAAATAGTTATTTGATAAACTAAAGAGCTATCAAATACTTATTAGAAGGAATTTAATGTATCATTTCTTGACATTAAAATTAGTTAATGTCACCATAAGGGCCAAATTTAAATCTGCAATTAAAAATTTTACTTTTGAGAGAATAAATTATGACAGTATTTTATTTAGTTCTAGCTGCTTTAGTAGTAATGGTAATTGTTTTGATTGTGGAAATTATTTTTGCTGTAAAAGCTAAAATCTAAGTAAAAAATTAATTCTAATAATTACAAATAAATATTTACTCCTAAGAATACCTAATTTAATCAGCCTAATTTTATTGTTAAGTGTAAAAAAGTTAGTGGCTGGTTCTTTCTGATTATTAACGATATTTAGGAGAAGAATTTTTGAATCCTGTAGAGATTATTCACAACAACTATGTTGTTGGACGACGCGCTCAAATACTTGCTTCACATCTATCAAACTTACTACCCAATAATATTTCTGTATTAGATGTTGGATGTGGTGATGGACAAATTGCTGCCACCATATTAAAACAACGTCCTGATATAACTATTGATGGAGTTGATGTATTAGTGCGTCCTGCTTCAGCTATTTCTATTAAAGCATTTGATGGAACAAATATTCCTTATAATGATAACTCTATTGGGTTATGTTATAAAAAAGTTGGCACTTGGTTTGTAAATCAATTTAACAAAGGGCTGCAACTGTATTACCAACTTTACTGAAACACGACCGCTTCTTTTTTAATTAGTTTATTGCAAATAAAAAAAAGTAAATTAAAGGATTTTTAAGTAGAATTTTAGCTATATAAATTGCTTTAAATTGAAAAAAGCTAGCAGTTGCTAGCTTTTTTCAATCTTTTATTCCACTCTTTTTGGTGGGTACACTACAAAAGTGTATTATTTATTCCAAAATTTAATATGTGTTGTGTGTGTTTTCTGCAAAATTGGTTGACTTTGTATATTACTCAAGTCAAAGCTGATACAACTTTGTTCGATAAAACAGAACAAGTTGGATAGGATTAGGCGGAGACACCTAATTAGTAGGGCTACCAGCTAAAAAACCCCCTTCCGAGACCCTACTATAAAAACTATCAATCTACCTAACAGATTGCCACCTATTGGCGACCTAAATTTTTCTCCAAAAATTTAGGCTAATCTGATTTTGTCGATCAAAGGTTTACATTAGCAAAAAAACTAGTAATCAATTTTATTTACTAGCAAATATTTTGTTAACAAATTTTGTAAAGGCTTTACAATTTTCTCGAAAGTCATTTACATACTAGCGCAAAGATAAGAAGTTGTCACCCAGTTTTTGCAAAAAATTTTTATTAAATTTATTTTTACTAAATCTAGTAAAAACAATAAATTATAAGTCCTAATTTTTTACAAAGTTTAACTACTGGAAAAACTTTGATCTCAAATTAAATTTGTTAATTTTTGGGAACCCATTTAATATTTTAGCGTCTACAGCCTTAAACCTACACAAATCACTAATTAGTTTATATTTAATGAGGCAATTACTTATGAATAATCCAGATTTTCATAATAACCAACCTAGTAATAATTTTAGTAATGAATCAGTTTTAACCGATCGCCCTAATCAAATAGACTTTTCAGCTAATAATCAAACCGCTTATAGCAACAATCAAATAAGTCTTTCAAATCCAGAAAATAACGCTGTAAATCATTCTAAATATTCATATGCTCAAGCAGAAAATCAAACTGCTGTGGAAAGTACAGAAAGCCTTCCTTGGACTAAAGAAAGAGTACAATTTACCATTACTAATTGTAGCTTTGCAGTTTTTTTAACCTCAATAGCTGCAACAATAATGCTTTACAGTCAACCAAATAGCAGATTTAGCGAAATGTTAGCGGTTTTTTTAGGTCAAGCAATAGGGGGCTTATTATTAGGTTTTGCTACTAGTTTAGTTCTTTGGCAACAATTAAAAGCCGGTCAGTTAATGGGTTTAAGGGTAGCTTTAAGCAATTTATTTATTCTTTTTCTTAATATTCCTGTAGGTATTGCTATTGCAATTTGCCTTTATACCTTATTTTCCACAGACTCATCACTTACAGTTAGAGAGCTAGTTACAGCACCATTAAAGATTTTAGGACTATTTTATTGGGTGCCTTTTGTACTAATTCCACCTGCACTAGCTTGTTGGGGTGCTGAGACATTTTTAGTAAATCATTATTTTGCAAATCTTATCCCTGATTTTGCACCTGCTGGGCCAAAAGTTTCTGATCTGCCACCAACTACTTTTGCTGTAAAACGTACCAATACTGCAACACGTTGTGAAATTTGCCATCAAGATGATATGTTTACAGTAAAAACAGCCTTTGCCGTCGTTGCCAACGCTATAGCTTCTAAACACAAAGTTTTGCATCCTTTGGTTTTGGCATTGATGTGCCAAAACCTTTTATGGAAGCAAAACATAAAAATTGGCAGATCCAACACCCAAACTACGTTCTTTCCTACAGCAACCAAGTTCAAGAACCAAATATAGAACAAATAACTTTTTATTTTACAATCTATTACTTTAGTAATGGATTAGTAAGTGTATTACTATCTAATGAAAAGCAAATACTAGAAAAAAAAGGTTTTATATTTGTCTCTCCCAATAAAAACTATACTATAACTAAATTTTATGGACAAAAATTAGTTATTAAAATCAAGCCAGAATTGATTAATGAATTAGCTAATACTTTAGGAATAGATTACAAAGCAGGAGAAATATTTTTCTTAAAACAAGTTATTAAAGAATCGCTAGATTTAGAAAATCTTTGTGAAAAGATTATTCAAGAAGCCACTCTTAAACAAGTAGGCTATCAATTGATGTTAACAAATTTGGTTACTCAAATAGCAATAATTCTGCTAAGAAATCATTTAGGTGTTAGGCCAAATCCACATTTAGAACTTTCTCGTTTTGGTTTAGTAGATCGCCGCCTTCGTCGAGCTATTGAATATATCCATGCTAATTATCATCAAGAAATAGTTTTATCAGAAATAGCCGACGCAGCATTTTTAAGTGAATATCATTTTGCACATTTATTTAAGAAAATAACTGGACTTACACCTAATAATTATTTAATTGCAGTAAGACTTGAGCAGGCAAAAAAACTATTAGCAGAAACAGACGAATCTATTTCAAATGTTAGTTTAGCCGTTGGCTATACTAGCCAAAGTCACTTTACAAAAGTATTCCGTAATTTTACCGGGCTAACACCTGCTAAATATCGAGAAAGTTTAATTGCGTAAGCTTTGCACAGGAGCAGGAATAAGCCCACCACGACGGACAAAGTTACTAGCAGAAAATTTATTGATGCTCATTACTGGCGCACTACCCAATAAGCCGCCATATTCCACCATATCGCCAACGTCTTTTCCCGGGACAGGAATTATTCTTACAGCAGTAGTTTTATTGTTAACAACTCCAATAGCCACTTCATCAGCGATCAAGGCGGAAATAGTTTCTGCGCTAGTGTTTCCAGGAACAGCAACCATATCAATCCCAACCGAACAAACAGAAGTCATAGCTTCTAGTTTTTCTAGTGTTAATGCGCCAAGTTTTACGGCTTCAATCATTGCATGGTCTTCTGACACAGGTATAAAAGCTCCGCTCATTCCTCCAACGTGACTTGATGCCATTGCACCGCCTTTTTTTACTGCATCTGTCAGTAGTGCTAAAGCTGCTGTAGAGCCTGGCGCGCCAGTACGCTCTAGTCCCATTGCTTCTAGGATTTCGCCAACGCTATCACCAACAAGCGGTGTAGGAGCTAGGCTAAGGTCAATTATTCCAAATGGAACGCCTAAACGCCGTGCTGCTTCGCGTCCAACAAGTTCACCAGCACGAGTAATCTTAAATGCTGTTCGTTTAATTATTTCTGATAATGTGCCTAGATCACAATTTCCAGCTAGCTTTACTGCATGTGCTACAACACCAGGGCCGCTAACCCCAACATTTATAATAGCTTCTGGCTCACCCATTCCATAAAAAGCACCTGCCATAAATGGGTTATCTTCTACAGCATTGGCAAAAACAACAAATTTAGCACATCCAATGCCGCCTCTATCAGCAGTACGCTCTGCAAGTTGCTTAATAATATGCCCTAGCGAAAGTATTGCATCCATATTAATGCCAGAACGAGTAGTTGCAACATTAACTGAGCCACAAAGCCTATCTGTTACGGCTAAAGCTTCAGGAATAGAAGCAAAAAAACTTCTTTCCCCTTTAGTCATACCTTTATGGACAAGAGCAGAATAACCTCCTATAAAGTCTACCCCTACATCTTTAGCTACAGAATCAACAGCGCGGGCTAGTTGTACATAATTTAAGTCTGTTGAGGATTCGCCAACTAAAGATAAAGGTGTAACAGCAATTCGTTTATTAGCAACAGGAATACCAAATTCTGCTGCTAGCTCATCTACTACTGGAACAAGCCTTTCGGCTAAAGTGTGGATTTTACTAATTACTCGATCACAAACTCTTGACATTGAACTATCAGCACAATCTCTTAGGGAAATTCCCAGTGTAATGGTTCTGATGTCAAGATTTTCCATTTCAGTCATCATTAAAGTTTCAATTACTTCTTGTGGAGAAAATAGCATGGGTTAGTGTCCTAGAATATTAATAAGTTTTTATAGTTAGTGTCTTTGGGTTGGGGCTTCGCTAAATTCTGGGGAAAAAGCTTCAGTTTCTTCATCAGCTTTTGCACCATTTCCTAAAATTACAACTTGATTTGCTAATCGTGTTGCTTCTACAACAGCATTGGCTAAAGCTTTAGAAAAATCTGTTGCACAAGCAAAACGGTTTTCAGGAAATTTTTCTAATGCTCTCATAATTACATTTTCAATTGGTTTTGGGATACCTTCAATTGCAGGGGGAGGGACTTCAATATGCATTAAAATTATCCCTAAAGTGCTGGCATTATCAAAAGGCACTCTTCCACTAAATAATTCATAAGCAGTAATTCCCATAGAATAAATATCGCTACGCTCATCTAGTTTTGCTCCTTGACACTGCTCAGGAGACATATATTGTGCTGTACCAGTAATTACACCTTTACTAGTGATTGTACGTAAAAAGGCTTCTTCGTCACTACCACGAATCATTTTAGCAATACCAAAATCTAGTAATTTAGCAATCTCTTTGTTTTCAATTTCTGTCACCAAAATATTTTGAGGCTTAAAATCTCGGTGAATAATTCCTTGATTATGAATAGCTTGTAATGCCTCAGCCACTTGATTAAAAATACTAGAAATTCTATCTAGGGTTAGTTGACCTGTTTTCCTTATACTTTTTAAGCTATTACCTGCTACATAGTCTGTAACCAAGTAGAGTTGACCTTCAGGGCTAATTCCACTATCAAGAATATGGATAATATTTGGATGAGAGACTCGTTTAAGTAGCTCAACTTCGCGTTGAAAAAATTGGAGTTGCATTGCTGCTCGTGGGTCAAACTCATTGGTAATCAATACTTTAACAGCAACAATTTCGTTACTTTCTAGATCTTTAGCTTTATAAACTGCTCCTGAACCGCCTTTACCTAAAACGGAAACAATTTGGTAACGTTCATCAAGCACTGTTGCTGTTGGTAAAAACTTTACCGCCATGTTTGCTCCTTAACCACCAAAGCTAAAGTAGTGGTAAATTTACGGTTTTAGCAATTGTATAAGTTTTCTTACTTTGAGATTCATGGTAAATACGAATAAGCAGTTCTGCTAAAAGTCCTACTATAATAAATTGTATTCCAGCTACAAATATAAAGATTGATAAAAAAATAAACAAATTAAGATATACTTGTGGTTCAGTAAATTCTTTATATACACTAATTATGCCTGTTAGCATACTAATTAAACAGAAAATAACGCCTGCTGTGCCAAAAAAATGGATAGGACGTTTAGCATAATCACCCAAGAATTTTACTACCATTAAATCAAGAAAAACTTTAAGTGTACGAGAAAGCCCATATTTGCTTTTTCCTGCCATTCTAGGATGATGATTAACAGGAATTTCCGTTATTTTAGCTCCTTCTAAGGCGCAAAAAGCTGGAATAAACCGGTGCATTTCTCCATAAAGACGAACATTTTTAATAATTTCTGCTCTATAAGCTTTTAGGCTACAACCATAATCATGCAAGTAAACCCCAGTCACTCTAGATATCAAATGATTAGCTAGAACTGAGGGCAATTTACGAGTAATAAAAGTATCTTTACGCTTTTTACGCCATCCACTAACAACATCATAACCTTCAGCTATTTTTCTAAGAAGGTTAGGAATATCTTGAGGGTCATTTTGTAGATCAGCATCTAAGGGAACAATGATTTCCCCGTTTGACACATCAATTGCAGCAGACATAGCTGCTGTTTGTCCATGATTTTTACGGAATTTAATTACTTTAATTCTTGTGTCTTTTGTAGCTAGATTTTCTAAAAGTGCAAAGCTACGATCCTTGCTACCATCATCAACATATATAATTTCATAGTCTATTTTTAGTTGTTCTAGTGTTTTATTTAAGTGATTTTGAAGGGCTTCTACGTTTTCTTCTTCATTATAAACAGGAATAATTATAGAAACTTGTGGATGAGGCTTCTCTGTTGTTGGATGTTGAGTTTCTGACACTTCGCTTGTTTTTTCATTTGTTTTATTTGTTAGAGTTTCGGTAGGTGATAAAGTAGACAAAGAACTTGGCTGCATAATTCCTCTAAATTTTCTTATCTAATTTACTTGTGATTATTACAAGAGTTTTAACTAATTTGCATGATAAAGTGTAAATTTTGCTGATTATAACATTAAGGAGATAATAATGCAGGTTTTGATTACTGGTGGAGCAGGCTTTATTGGCTCACATATTTGCGAAAGGTTACTTAGTAGAGGCGATCAGGTAATAATAGTTGATGAACTAAATGATTTTTACCCTCCAAATATAAAAAGAGAAAATCTAGCCGATATTAAAAAGCAGGGCAATTATCAGTTTTACCAGGTAGATATTTGTAATAAAGAACAAATGGAAAAAATTTTTCTTAAGGAAAAACCTGATAGTATTATCCATTTAGCTGCTCGTGCTGGAGTACGACCATCTTTAAGTCAACCTATTTTATATGAACAGGTAAATGTGATAGGTACAATTCATCTGTTAGAATTATGTAGACAAATGCAAGTAAAAAATTTTGTTTTTGCTTCATCTTCTTCAGTTTATGGAATTAATAGCAAGTTACCTTTTTCTGAAACCGACCCAATTAACCAACCTATTTCACCTTATGCTACAACTAAAAGAAGTGGAGAGCTTTTAGCTTTTAATTATTCGCATCTTTACAATATACCTATTACTTGCCTAAGATTTTTTACTGTTTATGGGCCACGCCAACGCCCAGAAATGGGAATCCATAAATTTACCCGTAAAATTTTTAATAATGAGCCAATAGAAATTTATGGTAATGGAGAATCTCGTCGGGATTATACTTATATAGATGATATTGTAACGGGTGTAATAAATGCGTTAGATCGTATTAAAACATTTGCAATCTATAATTTAGGAGAATCTTCACCAATAAATTTAAGTGATTTGGTTTTAACTATTGAGCAAGCCATAGGCAAAAAAGCAATAATTAAATATTTGCCAGAACAGCCCGGAGATGTGCCTGTAACTTTTGCTGATATTAGTTTGGCTAAAAGAGAACTAGACTTTGACCCAAAAACAGATATCAAAACAGGAATAAGCTATTTTGTTGATTGGTATAAAGAAAAGTTTATTAAGTAGAAATTTGTGATTTAATAATCATGGACTTTGCTTTGTAACTTATTAAAAAATAAAGAAAATCTATAATGCCCTGTAGGGGCATTTGATAATAGACCTGCCGTTTACAGTGGGGCTATTAATTTATTTATTAAGAAACTAATTAATTCTTCTAAGTTGTTGACTGTAGGGATATTATACTTTTTACAAACAATATCAACATTTCCTTTTCGCCAATAGGGTGATGGGCAACATACAACAAGTTTTTGGCTAGTAGCAAATAAACCTAATTCTAACAGTGAAATAGGGGCCAATGTGTTTGTAGCAAAATACATTGCAATAATATCGGCTTGTTGCTGTGCTGTAAGTTCCCATTCTACTTGCTCATAAAATAATGGATTATCAATAGTTTGTTCCCAGGATGAATCCCATTGTTCACGCCGTGGATTAAGTATTAAGCAATTATAATTAGCTAGTTGTTTTATAATTTCTCTTTGCCAATCGTCAGCTTTTCCTTGCTCAATAGAGCCTGCTAAAAAAATACTTTTTAGATTGGGAGAAAAATTAATTTTATTTGGGGCTGTAACTACTGTCACCACAATTATTTATTCGCTTTTTTAAGAATAAAACTAGTTAACAATATCAGCATCTGTAGCATCAATTAAAGATTTTTCCTCTTTTTTGTCATCATTAAGTTGATTAGTAGATGCTAAGGTAACTTTGCCTATTATTGGAGAATTAAAAGTTACTGCAATATTACCAAATACTATTTCATCTGTGTCATGCAAGGGCTGTGCTTGTAAGGGGACTAACTTAACTTTATTTAGCAGTGTACCATTAAAACTACCTAAGTCTTCAATCCAAAAATTACGACCATCTAAAGAATATATCTGTGCATGACGACGAGAAATTTTAGCACTAGTGTCAAATAACCCTAAGTCAACATTAGGATAACAACGAGTTTCAGGATCTAATCTGCCTATTAGGTTGGCATGAGAGTCCAAAACAAAACAAGCGATAATTTCCTTTTCACGATAAATTAAAAGCTGTGCAGATTCTGCCTTAAATTGTTGGTCTTGCATAGCATAGCGTGCTAAGTACTGTGATAGTAATTCTTCACAATCGCTAGCGAAACTACTTAATGCAAAATGTAGGTATTGTTGAGCTAGTCGGTCTGCTCCAGTACGTTCTAAATACTTAATTGTTTGTTCTACAATCTCAGCAATAGATTCTTTTTTCATAATTAATATTTAAGCATTAGTTACTGCTGCTTTTTCGTAAGTTGATAATCTATTAGTATATAAAGGGAATTGTTGACAAAGTTTTTGTATTTCTGATTTGATTTTTTCTTGTCGGCTAGCATTTTCTGGTTCTGCTAATACTTCAGCAATCCAAGTGGCAATGGTTTGCATTTGAGCTTGCTGCATACCTCTAGTTGTTAAAGCAGGTGTACCAATTCTAATACCACTAGCGACAAGTGGAGGGTTTTGGTCAAATGGAATAGTATTTTTATTTACAGTAATACCAGCCATTTCTAGGGCTTTTCTGCTACTTTTCCGGTTGTACCTTTAGCAAATACATCTACTAGCATTAAATGATTGTCTGTACCACCAGAAACTATCCTAAAGCCAAGGTCTGATAGGCTTTTGGCTAAAGTAGCAGCATTTTTTATTACTTGAGATTGATAGTCCTTAAAACTTGGTTGAAGGGCTTCCTTAAAGGAAACTGCTTTAGCTGCAATAACATGTACAAGTGGGCCACCTTGAACACCTGGAAAAACAGCACTATCTAGCTTTTTAGCAAATTCTGCTTTACACATTGCCATTCCAGCGCGAGGGCCACGCAGGGTTTTATGGGTTGTTGTAGTAACAAAGTCCATATGTGGAACAGGTGAAGGATGAAGACCTGTTGCAACAAGTCCAGCAACATGTGCTATATCAGCTAAAGAATAAGCTGAGATATCACGAGCAATTTTTCCAATACGTTCAAAGTCAATAATTCGTGGGTAGGCACTTGCTCCACATATTACCATTTTAGGTTTATGTTCATGTGCTAAGCGTTCAAGTTCATCATAATCAATTTGCTCTGTATCTTGTTTAACACCATAAGCTACAACATTAAAATATTTACCAGAAAAATTAAGCTTATGTCCATGTGTTAAATGTCCTCCATGAGATAAATTCATCCCTAAAATAGTATCTCCAGGGTTTAACATTGCTAGATAAACACTCATATTAGCTTGCGCACCGGAATGAGGTTGCACATTAACGTGATCTGCTCCAAAAATTTCTTTAGCACGTTTTTGAGCAAGTTCTTCTACAACATCTACATACTCACAACCACCATAATAGCGGCGGCCCGGATAACCTTCTGCATATTTATTTGTGTATACAGAGCCTAAAGCCTCTAAAACTGCTTCGCTAACATAGTTTTCTGACGCGATCATTTCTAGTCCACTAGCTAGACGCTTGGTTTCCTGATAAATGGTTAAAGCAATTTCTGGATCAGATTCTATCAATGGACATGCTAAATGCTCTGTCATGAAAAACTCCTAATGTTTAATGAGTATGTTATTTATAAAGTATAAGGAAAAGCTATTTTAGTTTATTCCCACTATTAGTGGAAAGAAGAAATAGCAACACATTAGAACCAGTATGGGTAAATTTTTTGTAAAAGGGCTTTACTATAGTTGGAGTTATGATAATTCGCTGCTAAAATATCTAGTCCTACTCAATAGAAATTCCAAACTAATGTAATCAATGTAGGAACTAGGTTTTAGCTGTTGTTAAAACTTAAGATATGTATCGAGTGTATTTTTAATTGTTCACCTTGTTAATAGTAAATAAATATAAATAAACAATTTATGGGACATGTTAAATTAAAATCTAAAAGATTTAGGGGCTGTCCTATAACTTTTACTGGAGAAATAACATGAAAGTAATGAGATGGGTGCTGCTCTTAGCTAGTGCCGTCATTTTATCAATAATATTAATGGGTAGTATCTTACCAACTAACCCAATATCGCCTAAAGCTACAGCGCAAACAAACACGGCTAGAATTTATAATGTTGATAGGTCAGGGAGCAGGAACTTTAATTGTTTCACCAACAGGGAAAACTATGCTAGTTGATGCTGGCCCTAATGGTGGTGGTACTAATAAAATTATTCCGCTGCTAAATACTTTAGGAATTAATACAATAGATTTTACCGCAGTTACTCACTATCACATAGATCATATTGCTGGTATTACAGAAGTTCTTAATGCTAATCGTGTTGCTGGTATTGCTTATGATAATGGTGACGGAGCTAATGTTACACCTCCAAACCCAGGTGGAACATTAACAGCGTTTAATAACTATAAAGCTGCTACCAATCGCCCAGGTGTTACTCGTCAACAACTTCTACCCGGCACTGTAATTGATATGGGTGGAGGAATGAGAGTAACTTGTATTGCTGCTGGTGGAAATTTATTAAGCGGTGGTTCAGTACTTATTAACACTGCGGATATTAATGGTCAAAGTCTTTCTTTGCTTGTTGAATATAATAATTTTGACTATTTGGTATCAGGTGACTTAACAGGCGCAGGTTCAACTTCTACTGCACAAGGGCCAGATGTTGAAACCTTTGTTGGTCAGCTTGCTGGAGACGTAGATGCTATTCAACTTAACCATCATGGTAGTACAACTTCTAGCAATCAACGCTTACTTACAGCTTCAAAGGCTGAAATAGCTTTTGCTCAAATTGCTGATAATAATACATTTGGTCATCCTAACCGCGAAGTTGTAAACCGTTTCTTAAATACTCCTGCAACTAATGGAAATACATTTGCTGGAACAGGAGTTCCAACAGCAGGAACAACACCAATATTTTATCAAACCCAGGCTAGCCCACCGACCGATACTAGAACCACTGTTCAAGGTGTTAGCGGTGCAGTTGTTGGTAATGGTGGAAATGGTACTATTTTGTTAGAAACAGATGGTACTAATACTTTTACTATTAGAAGTTTTGATGATGGTGGTGTGAAAATTCCACTAACAACTTATAACGTTGATGGTGCTTCAGTTGGTGTAACAACAGATTTTCCTCCTACAGTAATTTCTAGTGTTAACCCTACTGTACCATTAGCTACAGAAGCAGCATTAATAAGAGCATTAGTTCATGATAAAGAAAATCCTATTAGTACAGTCACCTTAAATTTTAGCTTAAATGGTGTAGCACAATCACCATTAACTATGTCTTTAAATGGTGCTAACACTTATCAAGCTACAATCCCTGCTCAACCAAACGGAACTAGAGTTGATTTTACAATAAATGCAACTGCTAATGGCAAAACTACTAGTTTTAGCGATGGTTATTTCTCTGGTACTGCCCAAATTAGCAATGTAAAAACACTTAATGCTAAAGGAGAGGCACTTTACAGAGAATATGCAGCACGTATTCAAGGTCTTGTTACTGCTGGCACAGGGGTTTATTCAACTTCTGGTGCAAACAATGACTATGTACAAGATGCTAGTGGTGGAATCAATGTCGCTCGTACTACTCAACCTTCTACCCCAGCAATTCAACCAACAGCACTTGGTCAAATGGTAGAAGTACGAGGCCGCATTGGTATGCTTGATGGTAACGTCAGACTAGAAGTTACTCCAAGATTTGCAGAAACTACTTCTCCTTTTGGTATTACCACTATAAGCAGCAATAACACTGTCACCCCAAGCACACAAACTCTTTCAGCACTCAATACTAACTTAGAAGGATTTGAAGGAAGGTTGGTTTCTATCTCTAACGTTACAGTGATGAGTGGAACAATTCCAACTGCCCCTGCTTCAGTAGATGGATTTTTAACTGTAACCGATGGCACTGGTACATTTATGTTAAAAATAGATAGAGATACTAATGTGCCTGGCCTTGCTACTCCAAGTGGCCCATTTACTTTAGTTGGTATCGTTCAACAAGACGATCCATTAAGACCTTTTACATCTAATTACAGCATTACTCCAAGAAGCCGCGTAGACTTAGGCGCGCCAGACCCAGGTGCTACCATTTTACCAATTGCTGATGCTCGTGTAGATATGGTTGATAATTCAAATGGTACCCCTCCAACAGATTTTATTCCAGATTTAATTAATCAACAAGTTAAAGTTCGTGGTGTTGTCACTTCCGTAGATTTCCGAGGTGGCGCAGGTATAGAACTTTACATTCAAGATCAAACTGGTGGTGTCACCATTTTTAGCACTTCTGACTTTGGCCCATTTGCTATTGGTACTAACGTAGAAGTATTTGGTACAGTAGTACAATTTAATGGCTTAACAGAAATTAACCCAGGTGCTGTTACTGCAAATATTACGACTCTTCCAATGGGAACATTACCGGCTGTAACACCACAAATTATTACTTTATCTCAACTAGCTAACAACGGTGTAGGTGAAGTTTTAGAAGGTCGTCTAGTACGTGTTAACAACGTTACAATTACTAGTGGTACTTTCCCAGCAACAAATGGAACAGCTAATCTAACCATTAGTGATAATACTGGTAGTGCTACTTTAAGAATTGATGGAGACACAAATATTGATGGTACTCCTACACCATCAGGAACCTTTTCTTTAATTGGTTTAGTGTCACAATTTGATAGCACAGATCCGTTTGATAGTGGTTATCAAATTTTCCCACGTAGCACAGCAGATATAATTGCTGGTGGTGTCGCTCCTGTAATAACTACCAATCCTACAACAGTTAATTTTGGCAATGTTAATGTTGGCTCTAATGCAATGTCTAGCGTAATGATTACCAACACTAGCGATAGTCCAGTAACTCTAAACACTCCATTTACTATTACTGGTACAAATGCAAATCAATTTACTGTTGCTTTGCCAGCTACACTTACTCTTAATGCAATGTCTTCTACAACAGTTAATGTGACTTTTGCTCCAACCTCAACTGGTGCTAAGACAGCTATGCTTAATATTGCTAGTAGTGCAGGTAGTGCAACCGTTACATTAAATGGCTCAGGTCAAGCCGTAGGTGGGCCTAATCTTAACACTGCTCTTGTAATCAGTGAGTTCCGTTTCCGAGGCCCTGCTGGTGGTAATGATGAGTTTGTAGAAATCTATAACAATACAGATAGTCCAATTAACATTGGCGGTTTGAAGTTAAGAGGTTCTAATAGCAATACTCCTCCTGCTGTTGCTGATCGCGCTACTATTCCAACAGGTACAATGTTACCTGCACGTGGTCATTATTTATTTGTTAATAATGCTGCTAGTGGTTATAGTGGTACTGTACCAGGTGATCGTACTTATAACACTGGTATTGTTGATACAGGTGGTATTGCTCTTACAATGGCTGATAACACAATAATTGATCAAGTAGGTGTAAATGCTGCTTCAGCCTTCAAAGAAGGAAATGTATTACCAAGTCTTGGCACTACTAATGCAAATCGTGGTTATGAACGTAAACCCGGCGGGGGTGCTGGTAGTACACAAGATACAAATGACAACTTAAATGACTTTATGTTGCTTACTCCAAGCGACCCACAAAATTTAGCAAGTGCGCCTGTTCCATCACTACAAGTTGCTCCTACTTCGCTTAATTTTGCTTCTGTTGCTGTTAATGCTAGTGCAAATCTTACAGTAACTGTTACTAATGGTGCTGGAGGTACAATTACATTAAACACACCATTTAGCATTACAGGTACAAATGCTAATCAATTTTCAGTACAAGCTCCTGCTAGCACAACACTTGGGCCTAATGCTTCAATGATGTTAACGGTTACTTTCCGACCAACTTCTGCTGGTACTAAGACAGCAAACCTAAGCATTACTAGTAATGGTGGTTCTGGAATGGTTTCATTAATGGGTTCAGGAACGGTAGCTGGTGCTGGATTAAATCCAAAACTTTATATTGCTGATACAGGAAATAACCGTATTCAAATTCTTGATCCTGCTACAAGCACCTTTACAGCTTTTGGTTTACCTGGTACAGGTGCAGCAAACTTAAATATGCCTCAAGGGGTTACTTCTAATGGTAATACTGGAGATATTTATGTAGCTGATACTAGAAATAATGCTGTTAAGATGTTTAGTTCTGCTGGTGCATTTATTAAAGTTGTTGCCGGGCCTGGTACGGCTAATGGTCAAGTAAATGCTCCTGAAGCTGTAGCTTTTGATAATACCCAAAATATACTTTATGTTGCTGACACAAATAACAGTCGAATCATGAAGTTTACCGCAGCAGGAACATTTATAGGTATTGTGGCTGGGCCTGGTCTTACACCTGGTACAGTAAATAAACCTCAAGGAATTGCTTTAGACAATTCTGGAAATCTCTATGTAGCTGATACTGCAAATAATCGCATTCAAAAGTTTTCACCTACAGGTAGCTTCCTTATGGTGTTTGCTAATTTAGGTACAACTCCAGGGCTTATGAATCAACCTAAAGGTGTTGCAGTTGATCCAACTACAGGAGATATTTTAGTAGCAGACAGTGGTAATAATAGAATCCAACGCTTTAGCGGTGCAGGAGCATTTTTATCAATTGTTGCTAGTGCTGGAACAGGTCTAAATCAAGTAAACCGACCTGAAGGCGTAAGAGTCAACAATCTTAATGGAGCAATAATTGTCTCTGACACAGGAAATAATCGTGTTCTTGACGTTACTAACCAATTGATTTTAGGCTCAACTGGACGTGCTTCACATACTACAAATCCAGGCCTATTTGGTGGCCCAACAGGTATGCAATAAGCTAATTAAGTTAGTAGTTTATTAAATAAAATAAAATAGCCGTCAGTAAATAACTGGCGGCTACTTTTAATTTATAAGGGTTATTTTATGTTTAATGTTGTTGCTGTTTGTCCTTGAGACTCACTATCTTTAACCATAATTTGCAATAAATAACTGCCTGGTTGCCAAAAACAATCAGTTTTTTTGCTGCTAAAACCTAACTTAACCCTATAAGCTCCTTGAGCAGTAGTAGCTAGGCTTTTAATCTCACTACAAGCACAACGCTTACCCTTAATAGAAAAATGGTTTTTAACCCGAAAATTATCAACAGTTAAATTGTTAATAGGCTCTCCAGTTTCAGCATCTGTAACTAAAATTAATAAATTAGCTGAATCTGCATTTCCTACAAGTGCTTTTCCTTGTTCTGCAACAGCCTGAACTACTATAGATTTAGTTTGGTCTTCAGGGGTCTTTTTCTTTGCTGCTAGAAAGCTATTTTGTGGAGTAATTTGACTAAAGGAAATTGTTACAAATAGAAAACTAGCTACTATAGCAGTAAGCAATTTTTGGGCAAAAGTATGCCTTAATAGCATGTAATTATACCTCGCTAAGTCATTGTAAAATTGTGATTAATTGGACAGGATTTTATAGGTTTGCTACACGCTAGAGTTAGCTTTAGGTTTCCAAAAAACTAACAATTTTTCCTGGCAAGTTAGAGTTTTGTACCAAGAATAGCAATTTGATTTTTGTTAGCTAATAAAAGCATTTCTTCACGGTCAAAAATAAGGGTTTTTTCTGCTGTAATGGAAATAGCCGTGGCTTTAGCTTTAATCATTGTTTCAATTGTTGGAAGACCAACAACAGGAACATCAAAACGCATATCTTGATTAGGTTTGGCTACCTTAACAACAGTGAGAGGACGACCATTAACCAAAGTTGCTGCACGAAGAATTGTTGCATCTGTGCCTTCCATTGCTTCGACTGCTACAACAGCACGATCAGAAACAACGATGGTTTGGCCTAAGTCAAGGCGGGCGACTTCACGCGCTACTTCTATTCCATAATTAATGTCGGCTTGTTCTTTTTCATTGACTGAACGAGTTGTTAAAATTCCATTTGGAGCAAGTAGGGGAGTTAAAAAGCTAGTAGAGTCAATAACTGTTATTCCTTCGCTAGCAAGTTCTTTAGTAACAGCACCAATTAAGCTATTAGTGTTTTTAGTTAATAAACCTGCTAGCATTTTCACCATACGAAAATCAGGAATTGCACCGCTAAAGATTTGATTATGTTTGACTTGTCCAGCCATCAAAGCATGTGTTACACCTTCACGTTGGAAAAATTTAATTAATTTACCTAGCTGACCAATATGCAACCATTCAATGATTTTTGCGTGTTGGGCAAGTTCTGGAAAGGTTTCTTCTTTAATTGCCGCTACTACCATTTCTACACCTTGGCTACGAGCAGCATCAAGCACTAAAAAAGGAAAACGTCCATTACCAGCCAACAAACCATATTTTAATGGTCTATTTGGGTCAATTTGACTAGGCTTTGTTCTGCCAAACATTTACTTTTTTTCCTCAGCAGGTAATTTTTCAAGTGCTTTGTAAACTGCTTGAGCAACGCTTCTGATATGGTCAAATACTTCGTTTTGCTCTACGGCTTTAAGCAGTGCAATAGCGCGTTTATCTCCAAATTTACCTAATGCTTTACAAACTTGAAAACGAGTGCGCCAAGCAGGATCTTTTAATAATTCTGACAAGCGTTCAAAAGCTTTTTCTTCACCCTTGCCACCTTCACCTAAAAAGCGGATTGCTGCGTCACGGGCCGGAATTGGCGAGCCATATTCACTAAATTTAATTGCTAGAGGTAAAGCTCTTTTTTCTTTTAGCTGAATAAAAGCTGTAAATGCGGCGTGTAAAATAACTTCTCGGTAAGATTTGCGCTCCATTACACTAGAAATAATATCAAAAGCTTGCTCAGCTTTAGTATTTGCTAGGGCTTGTAGCGCGGTAGCAACTACAAAATCGCTTCCATCTTTTTCTATTACATTACTTAAAAAGTGCGTCAGGTTATCATCACTAGCAAATTTGCCTAAAGCCCAAATACATGCACGGCGCACAGCCCCATTTTTACTAGTTTTGTAGGTATTTTCTAAAGCTTTTCTAGCTTCATCAGTTTTTAGTTCTGAAAGTGAAATTGCTGCTGCAACACCTACGGCCCAAGCCGAGTCTTCAGTTAATGCTAAAGCAAGTGCATTTATTACTTTTTCATCAGTAAAATTAACTAACTCACGGGCTGCTCGTACTCGTCCAAGCGGCTCATCGTGTTTTAGTTGATAAAGATATTCTTCTTTAGATTTAGGAAATTGAAGGGTTTTTAAGATATGGTCGCCTTTATCAAAAACAACCATCAACGGCTTGCTATCTAGCGGAAAATAATAGCTAGCTGTTTGTTGTTCAATAAAAACCGTTACTAAGCGTTTTTCTGTTGCTGTTGTTATTTCTATATCTACAGGTAGCTTAAAAAGAGGTGTTTCATCATCGATTTTTTGGGTTTGAGCGATATCTAACCTTAGTATTTTTTGCTGGTAATCCCAATTACTTGTAACGCTAAATTCTGGATAACCTGCTTTGTAAAGCCATTGTTGAAAGAAAGTGTCTTGCTCGCGTCCTGTAACTTCTTCTATAGCAATCTTTAAGTCATGTGTTTCTACTGTCTTAAAGGCATGTTTATGTAAGTAATGTTTAATAGCAGCAAAAAACGCTTCATCGCCTAATTCTTTACGCAACATATGAACAATAAGCGAGCCTTTTTGATAAGCATGACGGTCAAAAAGTTCTACTGAATAACCATAGCGGTCAAAAACCACTGCTCGACGGGTTTCGCCTAAGTCTTGGCGCAGATATTCGTTATAGTCTTGTAAGCGATAAAGGGCAGCATCCTCTTTTCCAAAAGCATGTTCGCGCCAAATAACTTCCGAATAAGATGCAAAACCTTCATTTAACCAATTATGATGCCACGACTTACAAGTAACTAAATTTCCCCACCATTGATGTGCTAACTCATGAGCAATTAATTCATCATGAGAAATATCTTGAGAGGTAGAATCTTTAGTTAATGCCCATTCTAATAAAATATCTGTAAGTGTTGTTGCAGAAGTATTTTCCATACCCGAAAAAGTAAAGTCAGACACTAGAGTTTGGCTATATTTATCAAATGGGTAAGGATAGCCAAATTTTTCTAAGAAAAGTTGAAACATTTCAGCCGTTCGACCAAAGATTTTTTCTATTTTGTCTTTTTGCCCAGGATAAATTAAGTAAGAAAACTCGCATCCTGCAACTTCTGTGTTTATTTGCTCATACTCACCTACAATTAAGGAAATTAAATAGCTTGCATGAGGCTGGTCTTGTCGCCAAAGAAAAGTTTTGCTCTTTTGTTTGCGATCTTCTGTTACTTCTACTAATCGACCGTTGGAAATAGCTGTAAATTTGTTATTTACTGTAACCCTGATTTCTGAAGTGTATTTATCACCTGGGGAGTTATGGCAAGGAAACCAATAAGCACTATCATCAGGCTGGCCCTGTGTCCAAACTTGATAAGGACGATTAGGATAATTTTGATCTGGTTGAACAAAAAACATTCCTTTTTGAGGCTTAGCAGAATAACTAATAGAAATAGTTACTTTCTCATTATTGTTATAAGCTCTGTCTAAAGTGATAAGTAGTTTAGTTGGGTAGGTTTCAAATGATAAAGCTTTGTCCTTTAGTGTTACTTCTTTTATTGATAAATAAGCAGCATCTAACTCTATTTGTGTTAAAGCGTTTAGAAAAGGTCTAAATGTGATGGTTGCTTTTCCAACAAGCGATTTCTCTTTTTCATCAATATGTAAGTCCAACTTAATATCTTCAATATCAATTAAACGGTTTTGTCTAGGGCGGCTAGCATGTTCTACTGGATCGCGGTCAACTTGAAAAGGTTTATAAAGATTTAGTTCACCGCTAAAACGTAGGTCTAAAAAAAGGAAGTGAAACAACGGATCAATATTATTTTTCAATTAAACCTCCGAAAAAACTACAAGTAAAAAAGCAAATTTACCACAAAATACTTTTTTTTTTCGAGATGAACGCGCATTCATTAAAAGCAATTAGAATTTTTGCTTTCTTAAAGATTTCTTTAAGAAACTTTGTCCCAGATCCAAAACATACTTTTCCCAAAATTGAACAAATAAAATAAAAAGCTTGATTTTATTTGTCAAACTAAACCTATTAAATACAACTAGTTATAAGTAATATTTTATTGGCCTAGTAGTTGCATTTATAAAGATTATGCAGTTTTATTTAGGAGAAAATATAATGATAAAACACAGGTCTGATAAAAGATTTACTTTTTGTCTTTTATTGATGGCTTTATGCTTGCTAGTAGGTTTAGCTAATTCTACTTTAGCGCAAAACACCGCTAGTTATAATACTAATAATAATAATTCTGCAAGTGAAAACTTAGCTCAAAAAGCTAATGAGTATTTTCAAAATCAAGATTGGAAAAATGCTATAGAAAGCTATTTACAACTAGCCAAACAAGAGCCAAACAATGGACGTGTTTGGTATAGGTTGGGTTTTAGTTATCACTCCTCTAAAAATTATGAAAAGGCAGTAGAAGCATTTTCAAAAGCTGTAGAGATAGGGAATAACCCAGTATTTATGTATAACTTAGCTTGTGCTTATTCACAACTTGGTAATAGAGAAGAGTCTTTTAAGTGGCTTAACAAAGCGGTAGAACAGGGTTTTAACCAAGTTGATCAAATTAAAAATGATACAGATTTGGTTGCATTACATACGGATGGGCGTTTTGATGAGCTAGTAAAAAAAGCAGATAAACTTGCTTATCCTTGTAATTACTTAGACGAAGCACGACAATTTGATTTTTGGGTTGGTACTTGGGATGTAAAAACACAACAAGGTTTTTTAGCTGGAACTAACACTATTGAGCGTGTCATAGGCGGTTGTGCTTTGATAGAAAATTGGACTAGCAGTCAAGGTGGCACAGGTAAAAGCCTTAATTTCTATAATAGCAATACAAAAAAATGGTATCAAAATTGGATTGATGATAAAGGTGGAGTAATTAATTTTGTTGGTGAGTTCAAAGATAAAGAGATGCGTTTTCAAGCAGAGGCAGTAAAAGTAAATGGTCAAAGCGTCCTACGTCGTCTAACTTTCTTTCATATTTCTTCTGATCAAGTAAGACAATTAGGCGAAATTTCTCAAGATGATGGGAAAACTTGGGCGGCGGAATATGATTTTAATTATTTTCGTCGTAAAGAAGTCAGCAAAAAATAAAACCTTATTATTACTCTAAATATTTTATGTAGGTGATGGAGATAGCTAAGTAAGTTATAACTATCTCCATTAGTTTTTTTAGCTTAAGTCTTAAAAACTATCAACGCCTTTTTGCTCATCATCAAAAGTATCAAATACAGTTAATAATTTTGTAATAGCTAATAGCTCTGTTATTTTCTTAGTTAAATTTAATAATTTAAGCTTTGCTCCACGATTTTGAGCCGAAGTATAACAGCCTACTAAAGTTCCTACAGCAGAACTGTCCATATAATTTAATTCTGCTAAATTAAGTAAAATGCTTCTGCTACCTGCGTCAATAGCTTTACTAACATGCTCACGCAGTTCTACGTTGCCTGCTCCTAAAGTAATACGTCCAGAAATGTCAATAATAGTTACTCCTGATACTTCACGAGTGTTAAAGGTAACAGCCATTAAATTGTCCTCCTAAATATTTTGTTTTGCCGGAGTTTATCAAATTTTATAGGGAAAATGTAAGTAATATTGCACAAAAAATATTTTATTTTTTTCTAAAGCAAAAAGAAAATAAGCTTAGTAGCTTAAAATTTTTGCTACTAAGCTTTTAATAGTTTTTAAGTAAAAGATAACCTAAAGTAATTACAACTAGTGGAAAAACTTATTGGACAACTTCAAACCAACGTTCTTGAACTTTGCTAGGTAGTTCTTGACCCTTAAAATTAACAGGTACTACACGCCATTTATAATCAGTTTTAAGCTTAAATAGCTTTACTTGTTCTGGAGTTAACTTATAACGAGTTTCTTCTGTATAAGTGCTAAGAATTACTTTACCTAAAGACTCTATTTGAAATAAAAACTTATTGCTAGTAGATTTCCATTCAAATTCTAATTGATTAGTGTTTAACTTAGCTTGATCTGTTGGATAAGAAAGGCTTACAGGTATTAAAACAACTGTTTGTGATTGATAAAATGTAGCTACTAAAGAAATAACTATTGAAGAAATAACTATTGCTATAAAAGATCTTCTGCTTTGTTTAGTTTTTTTACTGTTGATAGTTGTGCTTAAGGGTGAATCTAGGTCTAATTCTTCAATAGTTTTTAAGTTTTTTGATAGCTTAGAAGTTTTTCCTTTAGTAGAAACAGGTTTTTCCTCATCATCTGGTAATAAAGCTAGAGCAGATTTTGGTAAATCAGCCTTTTTTAACTGAGATGTTTTAGCTATTTTTGACTCTGCCAGTATAGATGCTAGTTTAGTTGCATAGGTACTGTTATTAGGATCATATTTAACAGCCTCTCTAAGACGCTCAATAGCACCCATTATATTAGCTGCGTCTAATAGTTCGTTGGCCTCCATAAAACTAACAGCAGCTAAAGTTTCATTAACTGATGCAGGTTCTTTTTCAGCTTTTTTACTGGCTAGATTATTACTGTTAGCAGGATTTGATGAGTTAGTTAAATCTTGTAAAAGTTTACTAGTCATTTTTTTAGCTGAATTTGTTGTCGATTGTTTATTTTTAGCTAAGTCTGAGGCTTGTGCTAATTTTTGTCGGTAAGTTTGGTTATTAGGGTCATAGTTAATTGCATCTTGGTAAAATTTGATTGCATTTAAGTAGTCCCCTTTTACCATTAATTCATTTGCTTCCATAAAGCTAACTTCTGCTAAAGTGCTATTAATGTTAACTTCTGTTGTATTAGCTAAAGCAGTTATATCTGTGATTTGATCAGGGGTGATTAACTCCATTGCATCAGAAGCGATTATAAAATCATCTTCTAATATAAAAGAGTCTAAATTTTCCATTGTGTCTTCTGTTTCTTCTGCTAATTTAACCAAAATGTCCATAAAGCCTTCCTTAAATATAAACAGTCTGTTTTTGTTGATTGGCCTTAATAGCTCCATACTTTCTAAAATAAGGCATTGTACTTATTTTAGAAAATGGATTAAAAGATAGACTTACTTGCAAATGTAACAAATTTATATTTGGTATACCATAACTATTATTTGAAGTCAAAAATAGTTTTTTTTATAAAAATTTTTTCTGTAAATACTAGAAAACTTGGGATATAATGCAATCACTTTTAAGAAAAAACTTAATAAAAAATTAACAAAAAAGTTTATTAAATTTCTATTAAACATGTAAATATTTTGTTAGGAAATAATAAAAATGTTGCCCCAAAAATTAACATAGCCTAACAAATTTCAAACAAACAATTTTGATTGCCAAAGAGGAAGGTTTTAATGAAAAAACATTCTGGTTTTTCAGCAGTAGAACTACTAGTTGTAGTAATAATAATATTTATTATTGCAGTTATTAGCTTACCAAATCTAAGTCGGATGCTATCGATTTATCGTGTAAAAGGATCTGCTGAAGGCTTAGCTGCTCAACTTAATTCTGCTCGGCAGCAAGCTATTGGACAAGGGCGACCTATAATTATTTTTGTGGATCCTTCTAATTCACGAATATTTTTAGATCTAAACCGCAATGGCATTCCTGAAGGGTTTGATAGTCCTAGTGTAGTTAATCGCAGTGCTTTTAATGAAGAATATCGCTTAGCTCCTAGCATCAGCTTAGTTTTTGGCGGTGGAAGTAGTTGCTTCTCTGTACCAGCCTCTTTTCCTAACACAACTACATCTTTACCTGCTGTTGCAAGTGCTGCCCCAGAATTAGGAATATCTAATTATACAAGTGCTGGTTGGAAAGCAATTGTTTATGACTCAAGAGGTGAATTACAACTAGGGTTTCGCCAAACTAATAATACTTGTATAAATACTAATCTTTCTTCTAGTCCTGCCGGTGCGGTAGTAATTTCTTGTAAGCAATTAGTACAGAACATTAAGTTTACAGTCTCTATTGCCTTAAGAGGTGGAGTATCTGTACTAACTTTTTAATTTGTAAAATTTTAGCTTACAAAGTCATTTGCTAAGGAGTATTTATGAGACTAAATAGTAATAAGGACGCAGGATTTACTTTAATAGAAATTACTTTAGCTTTGTTAATTTTATTAGTTGGGGTTTTAGGTGTAGCTCAGCTTTTTTATAGTTTCAACTTATTCAAATAGATTTGCTCAAAATACAACATTAGCTATAAAAGCTGGAAAAAATGTAATAGAAGAGCTAAGAGCAATAAATAGTTGGACTACAAACAGTTCTAGCCCTAGTTTTGATCCTAGAATTCAAGTTGGTGGAACTATTTTAATGCCAAGTGATGGAGGCGTAGCAGCTACTTCTTTACCTGCTTCTTCTCCAGGCAACCCAGATAAAGCACATATTGCTGGAATTTATTTTGAAGCTGTAAATGATTCTGTAACTAATCGCTTACTTTACTATAAGACCAATACAACAAAGGTTGGAGATAGTAATTGGAGTAAACGAGCGTTTGAAGTTCGTTGGCAAGTAATTGGCTATAAATCTACAGCCAATGTAGATCCAAATGGTGTTAGTTTAACAAATGCCTATACAAAATCTTCTAACACCCCAAATTTTTCTAATTTAATTTCTTCTCCAACTCCTTCCAGGGCAGGCACTAATGAGCAAACTTCAGTTTATGTAATCGTAAGAGTTGCACCTGTGGTAAATGACGCTAAATTTGCCAAAAGAATCCAGTTTGCTACCTTGCTAACTAATCCAGCTAATTAACTTAGGAGAGTTAAAATTTATGAAAATACCAATAAAAAAAGCAAATAACTCAATTAAAGGTTTTTCTCTCCTAGAATTGATGTTAGTGCTAATTATTCTATCTGTGATTATGACTTCCGTTTTTAGTGCTTTGGTCAATGGACAAAAAACTTTTGATGCAGAATTAGCCAATGCACAAGCTCAAGAAAATGCTCGTTATGCAGTGGATCGGATTTCGGAAATTGTTCAAACCGCAGGAAATAACCCTCAAAATCTTACTGTCCTTAATGGATTAAATTTTATTCGTCTCTATGACACTTTTGATGCAACTACACCTGCTGGATCTCCTACAATAGGTAAAACTATCCCTCCTACTTGTGGTGGAACTAGTGGAGTTACTTGTCCAAGTGGAAAAGCTCTCCAGCTTTTTAGCGATTTTGATGGAGATGCTTTAACTAATACTGATGTTGGTACTACTACAGCAGGAAGCACTATTTTTTCTGCTAATGTTATTACTAGCGAAAATGTAGTTGTTTACTTAGACCCTTCAACAGGTTTAGTCAATCTTTATAACTATAATCCAGCCCAAGGACAAGCTTTACCAGGTGGAGGTTCTGCTCCAGCCCAAGGTAGCAACAGTCGTGCTATTGCTATTGCTGAATTTGTTACGGATCTTAACTTTATAGTGGATTCACTACAAAACCAAGTAACTATTAGTGTTACGGCTAGATCTAATCGTGCTGTAGCAATAGAAACCGTTTATGAAAAACGCTTTCGTTATGCAAGCTTAGTTTCTGTTGTTAAACTAAGAAACCGTTAAGCCTGATTCAGGAGTAACTATATGAAAAATAAATTAGATAAAGATAAAAAAACCTCTACTGTGAAAAATTCACGAGGTGTTGCCTTGGCAATGGTATTAATTGTTTTGCTCTTAATTACTAGCATAGGGCTTTCCGTAGCTTCTACTACTACAATTGAAGTACAAATTGCTAGTAGATCTGAAGAAGCAACTAAAGGATTTTATTATGCTGAAGCAGGCTTAAATATGGCTGTTTCGATGGTAAAACGTATGAAAGGGGATTTTAATGATCTGCTGGGCGGGCCAGATTCTACTAGTGGACTAGGTGATTCATTAACCACTCGTGGCAAAGAATTTGTAGTTGGTAATAATGGTTGGGCAACATCTACAGGAACTTTAGCTTCTGGTGCTGCTGGGCCAATGTTTCCAGATACAGTAAAGGGTTTTACTAATCCTGAAGCTAGCGATTTACCTTTAGGCAACACCCAAGATGTCAAAGATCAGCTTACATCTGCTGGTTTAGGGAGTGCCATCTTACCAAATAGTGCTGTTTGGGGAGGAAAACTAAGTTTTAATGACCCTGCTACTAACTCAACTTATCAAGTTTATGTAGAAGTTTTTGATGATGATGATGCTTATGCAAGGTTGTTTAATGCTTATCCAAGTAGTGGAGGTGTTGCATATCCTACAGGTTATAATGGAGTAATTGCCCCTGTTTATAAAGTTCCTGGTGCTGGCACTACTTATAACACTTTTGATAATTGCCCAAATGAATTTGTTGAATGCCCAGGCAATAACACAAGCAAATTTAGTAGTTTTTCAGGAAAAAATAAAGATTTTAATGCTCGTGTGTTAATTCGTTCTACTGCCAGGCAAATGAAAAATGTTGGCGGAACCCTTACACCAGTCTCCGAAGTAGTTGTTGATAGTATTGTAGGATTTTTTCCTTATCCAGCCGTGATAACAGAAGGCTGTACCATAATGTCAGGTAGTTCTAAAATTCTAGGTTCTTATGGAGGAGTCCACGCAAATGATGGACTTTGTTTAAGTGGTTCTCCTACTGTAGAGCAAAGTGCAACTTCTGCTACTGCCCTTTGTGAAAGCTGTCCTTCTATTCCAGCAAGCAATTGTGGTTCTGGTGGTGGTGGCGGTATAAAAGTTTGTGGTTTTTCTGGTGGAAATCAACCTATTTTAATTGTTCCAGACCTAAACCCTCTACCAGGTCGCAGAGATGTTACACCTCCAGCACCTCAAACACCTTATAGAAGGTATGATAGTAGTGATTCTGATGATGATGACGTTGGAGATTATTATCAAAATGGCTGGTTTTGGGTTAAAGATGTTGTAGATAAAAACACTAATACTAGAGCTAATAAAAAAGGTGCTGATTTAGTTTTTCTTTCTCCTAAAAGTACTTCAGGCTCACAAAGAACAAGACGGCACGGAACTAGTAGCTTTTCTTCAGAAAATGGCCTACTAAGAATGTTTACAACAATTACTGAAACTGAGTTTACTAATTGGTGTAATGCTCGCTCAACCTCTGTCTGTGCGACTAAACCTAATTCCAGTGATGCAATTGTTATTGACCGAGGCACTTTGGCAGCTAGTAATGATATTTTGATTGCTAGTATAGCTAATAATGGTAGCTTAAGTAGCTGGTATAAATTAAGTGATGGTACGAGATATAATAGTACAGGTGTTTTATCTGGAGTTGGTTGGAGTCCTGGCGGCGGTAGTGGTGGCGGCGGTGGCGGCGGTGGTGGTAGTAGCCCTTGTACAAACACTACAACTTGTCCCCCTCCAGTTGTTGCTTCAGGAACCCCTTCAAGAGCAAGCAATGGAGCAACATTTAGCAATAACAATACTTTAGAGAGTAATGAACTAAAAAATAAAGTTTATTTCTTTGATGGTAATGCAGTAGTTACAGGTAATGCTGGATCAGATTCTAATCCAGTCAGTTTAACTATTATTACTACTGGATATATTGATGTACAAGGAACTCCTAATTTTGTAGCACAGCTAAAAGCAGCATTAGATCCAATTACCCCTCCTTTTACTAACCCACAACTACTATTTGTTGCTGGTACAGATGTCTCACTAAGCGGTAATTTAGAAACATCAATAAAATTTGAAGGCGTGGTTTATGCACGTGAACAAGTTGGTCTAACTGGTAACTGTACTTATAGCGGCCAAGTTGTTGCTGCTGATATCACTAGTTTTGACACCAAAGTTACTACTAATACTTTGACAGGTAGTGCGCAAGTTACTTTCAAAGGCTCAACAGGTGCGTTGGGCGCGGTAAAAAGCTCCTCTTATAGAATATTAAAATTCTAATAAGTGATTATTCCTATTATTCCTTAGTTATGCAGACTCTGCTTGAGTCTGCATTTTTCTTTTTATAGCTATTTTTTCTTGATCAAGCTATTTCGTTACTATTCTTAAACAATAAGATCTATTAACATTAAGCCAATCGCATTACTAATAAAATATTTATAAAAAACTATTTGTTATGAAATTAAAATTATTATTAAGTATTTCTTTAGCTATATTGGTTGTTTTTGGCTTGCCATATAAGACTTTAGCCCAAAATAAAGCGAAAAGTAGCAGCAAAATATCAGACATTGAACTTGTACCAAAGGGAACACCTTTGTCTTTTTACTTGACTAAAGGAGGACGACTACTTGAAACAGGCGATTATTTAGGTGCAATTGCTTATTTAGAGGCTGCCCTAAATGCTCCACGTAAAAAAGTAAAACCTAGCATAATAGCTTTAGCAGAAACTTTATATAAAACAGCTTTAATTTATAAAGAAGCTAAAAGCTTGAAAGAACAAGGAAAAGCCGAAGAAGCTGTAGCTAAATATATAGAAATAAATAAAATCAATCCTGTTGACCCTAAACCTTTAGAATTTATTTTAGAAACTTTTGATTTATTAAGCGAAGCAGCAGAAAAACGCTCTGATTATGAAGAAGCTTATAAACTTTATGAACAGTGGCTAAGATTTGCTCCACAAAATGATTTTCCTCGTCAACAAATGCTAAAAAATCTTAAATTAGCCGCAGAAACTGCACAAAAAAAAGGTGATACCAATAAAACTTTGGAGTTATACCAAAAACTTTCTCGTATTGAGCCAGAAAACCGAGAAATAGAAAAAATCATCGCGCAAATAGAAAAAGAACAAACCATTAGCGAGGCTGAAAGCAGCTTAAAAAAAGATGATTTGTCTATAGCAATGGCTAAGTTAAATGGAGCTTTAAGTCTTTATCCAAGTGAACCACGTTTAATAGATGCCTTACGTTTAGCGCAAGGTCAACAAGAATTTAACAAGGCTGAAAGCTTAATGAAATCCTATAAATATAACGAAGCTCTAAGAGTTTATAAAAATGTTCTACAGTTTTTACCAGAGAAAAAAGCTTATGTTGATATGCGTAGTCAAGAAATTTTTTTACGATTAGGCTCAGATTATAAATCAAATGGCAGTGTACAACTTAATGGGACAATTACAGGTAGTGTAACAGTACAAATTATTGATAATAAATTAGTTATTTTATCTGGCAACAATAATATTTCTGCTAAACTACAAGGAAAATTTCCTGCTAGGCTTTTTGATGCTAAATTAGTTCGTTTCTCAGGAGATCTACAAGCAAAAATCATTAGCTATCCAAATATAAATAATAGATATAGTTTGACGCTAGAATTAACACCTAAAAAGGAAAATGTTTTTAGCCTAAATCTTGATTGGGATTTATTAAATACAGGCTTAGTTATCTGGCAAGGGCAAGTAACTAAATCAACCTTAATAAGATTGCAAACCTTATTTGTTGATCAAACTGAAAACTGCCAAAACGTAGTTGTTAGCTTTGATCCTCTACCACATGAAGCTTATGAATTAAACTTAACTAAATTGCAAGGAAGTGATCAAGTAAGTACAAGAATAATTCAACAACCAAGTCTTAGTAATAACTATGCAACTGTTGTTGAAGTAATTACTAACAACTCCAAGGCAGAAAATATTGTGTTAAAAATGCAATGGATTTTACTAAGATCTCCTGAAAAGAAAAAATAAACTTAAAATTTTTTAATAGAAAAATATGCTTAATACTAATGATAATTTGTCTCTTGCTGTATCAACCGAAAATTTAACCAAAGATTTTGAGACTATGCGTGCTGTTAATAATGTGAATTTAAAAATAGCTCGCGGTCTTTTCTATGGTTTTCTTGGGCCTAATGGTGCCGGTAAATCGACTACTATAAAAATGCTTACAGGGCTTATGTCTCCTACAGCAGGCCGAATAGAGATTTTAGGAATAGATTTTTCACAAAATCCAGTTGAAGTAAAAAAACAAATTGGTGTTGTCCCAGAAAATCTAGCTCTTTTTGATAGATTAACTGCTGCTGAATACCTTAATTTTGTTGGTCGAATGTATGGATTAAGTCATGACCAGGTAGCTAAAAGAGCAACAGAATTATTGGAATTGATGGAATTAACTGCTAACTCTCGCAAATTAATAATAGATTTTTCTCATGGAATGAAAAAAAAGATAGCTCTATCTGCTGCATTAATTCATTCCCCTAAGGTATTATTTTTAGATGAACCATTTGAAGGGGTTGACGCTATTGCAGCTAAGACTATGAAAGATATGTTAAATGCTATGATTTCACATGGAGCAACTATATTTTTAACTTCTCATGTGCTTGATATTGTAGAAAAACTTTGTACAGATATTAGTATTATTAACTGTGGAACAATCGTAGCTCAAGGATCCATAGAACAACTACGGGAAGGTGTTTTTGCTAATAGCGAAGCCTTAACTAAGGATTTATCAAATAAAAAGCTAACTTTAGAAGAAATTTTTATTGAAATTGTTGGCGGTGGACGTGAACGCTCAGAAAATCAATTAAGTTGGTTAGTTGAATAAAGGATTTGTAAATCTATGGAACAATTGACTTTAATCTTACAACTACAATGGCTACTCTTTAAAAATTCTCTTAAATCTCAAAGTAGTAAAATAGAACTGGTTGCTAGGATAATTTTTGTTATAGGCAGTGCTATTGTAGATATAGCTATTGCTGTTGGTTTATTTATGGCAACACTTCTACTTTATAATCACCCTAGTATGATTAAGGCATTTATTTATCTTTTTTTAGGTATAACACTATATTGGCAAGTAATCCCTTTAGTGACAGCTTCTTTTGGAAGTGGATTAAGTATATCTAATTTTAGACTTTATCCAATTAGTGATAAAAAGCTTTTATTCTTAGATCTATTTTCTGGGGCAACAGATTTAACTTCTTTATCTCTCTATTTACCTCTACTAGGTATTCTTATTGGGTCAATAATAATCTCGCCATTGTATTCACCAATTCTAATAATTTTATTTGCACTATTTATTTTATTTAATATTGCTTTATCTCGCTATTTACAAAGGATATTAGAAAAGCTTTTTGCTCATCGCCGAATTAAAGAAATAATGGTTTTTATCGTGCTTTTTATATTTATTTCAATCTCTTTTGCTCCTATGATTTTTTTTCGGCAAGAAATGAGACAAACACAATCTAAGCAAATTCCTACAAAAGAGCAAACTATTAAAAATTCACCTAAAGTTTTTTTGTTAAAGGAAAACCTTCCTAGTTCTGAAACTATAGTTCAAGTATTAAAATGGTCGCCTCCTGGTTTAATAGCTCGTGCAGCAATAAATTTTCCTAAAGAAACTATCAGTAATAAATTTTCCATAATTTTATTATTATTTTTATTTTCAGGAGGCTGTCTTTTATTAGTTCAAAGAAAAATTAACTATGAGTTTTATGGAGTTGGTTCTAAAACTTTGCTCCCTAATAAAACACCTATTACTAAAGTTAAAGCTAATACAAATAAGACTTTTGCTAAAAATGTTTTTGCTAATAATTGGTTTAATTTATTGCCCTTACAGGCTGTTATAGTATTAGAGAAGGAAATAAAATATTTTTATCGTAGCTCAAAAATGTTATTACTCTTTGTTTCTGGAATATTAGGGGCAATTCCATTTCCATTTATTTTTCAAATAGAACCACCAACAGAAAGTTCTTCAATTTTTAAGCATTTTGTTTTGCCTGGAATAAGTTTTTATTCATTAATGGTAATAGGACAATTTTTTGTTAACTCTTTTGGGTTTGATTCTCATGGAGTAAAAACTTTTTTTCTTATGCCTATTAGGGGTAAAAATGTACTTTTAGGTAAAAACCTCTCTATTTTCCTAATTACTTTAATTCAAATTAGTATTATGTTAATACTTTTTCATTATGTTATTTATCCAATAAGCTTATATATTTTATTAAATACTGTTCTCAGTACCATGATAGCTTTATTAGCATATATTATTCTAGGGAACTTACTATCGATATTTTACCCGTACAAAATGGATTTTTCTTCTTTAAGTAATAATAATTATTCAAAAATGGCAATGTTATTAATGACACTTTTACAAGGGTTTGTCTTTTCCTTGCTTGCAATTGCACCTGTTACAGCTTGGTACTATAAAACTGCGTGGCTAAGTTACCCTGTTTTTGTAACAGAACTAATATTTATGCTTGCAATCTATAAAATTTCTCTTAATTTTGCTGGAGATCTTTTTGAAAAACGAGTAGAGCAATTTTTACAAATGCTACTTTAGAATAACCCTTAAAAGCTATGGTCAAAAACTTAATAAATATCTAAGCTTACTTAGAATGTTAGGTGAGAAGTAAAAAGTAGCCTTAAATTATTTATTATAAGTAAGTTAAATTATTTTTAAGTTTATATTAATTTTATTTCTGACCAGTGAGATAGTTTTTAAGTCTGCAAAAATTTCGCCAAAATCAGCAAATATCGTCCAATAATAGGTTGATTCTGAAATAAAAAATCCATACAATCTAGCCAACCTCCACATAAACAAGCAATTTTGAAAATTTTACTTAGTGGACATGAGTCTACCAAAATTACCTGTTAGTAATGCACAAAAGCAGTGTGTCAATAGGTTTAGTAATATATTTTCATAACTCTATATACACTTGATACACTTGCAAAATAGTCATAAATAACACTAGATAATTTGGTAGTAATGTAGGTTACAAAAAATGCTCTATACCTTAATTTATATAAGGAAATTTTCTGAGCAAATATCACAAGCAGATTGAAATGAGATAGCGACAATGGCACAAATTTTTCACCGTAGCTTTAATAATATTGCAAAAATAAGTATAGTTGGATTAGTTTTGTTACTTGCCACCATTGGCGGGGTCGTAAATGTCATAATAATACGTTCTTCATACCTAACTCAGACCCAAGTCGCTATAGAACAGCCAATTCAGTTTAGCCATAAACACCATGTTGGTGGTCTAGGGCTGGATTGTCGTTACTGTCATACATCTGTGGAAGATGCAGCTTTCGCAGGTATCCCTCCTACTAGAACCTGCATGAATTGTCATTCGCAAATCTGGGTTACTAGTCCAATGCTTGAACCTGTTAGGACAAGCTTTGAAACCGGTAAACCATTAGTTTGGAAGAGGGTTCATAACCTCGCTGATTTTGCCTATTTTAACCATAGTATTCATGTTAATAAAGGTGTTGGCTGTTCTACCTGTCATGGTAGAGTAGACGAAATGCCATTGATGTGGAAAGAAAATACCTTGCAGATGGAATGGTGCTTAAGCTGCCATCGAAATCCAGAGAAAATACTTAGACCTAAAGAAGATATTTTCAAAATGGATTGGGAGCCACCTGCTGATCAAGAAGTTAAGGGCCGTGAATTGGCAAAACAATATAATATTCAGGGCAAAGAATTACTAACAAGTTGTTCTACATGTCATAGATAGACTGAAAAAGGCATCATGAATAATACAAATGAAAAACCTCAAGTAGATCTTATTGATCTTGCGTCTATACGTGCGCGACTCTCTAAAGAAAAAGGTAAAACCTTTTGGCGTAGCCTAGAAGAATTATCAGATAATCCAGATTTTGCACAAGCTGCTAAACAGGAATTTCCTGATAATACAGAAGTATGGGTTGATCCTTTTGGTCGGCGTAAATTCTTAAAAATAATGGCTGCTTCTTTTGCTTTTGCTGGACTTGCATCTTGTAAATTGCCTACAGAAACACTCATACCTAATGAACGAATTGTTCCTTATGTGCGCCCACCAGAGGAAATGGTTAGTGGTAAACCACTATATTTTGCTACCACCATATCTCTAGCAGGTATGGCAAATGGTGTTTTAGTGGAAAGCCATATGGGTCGGCCCACAAAAATAGAAGGTAATCCTGACCATCCTGCTAGTTTGGGTGGCTCTGATGCAATAGGACAAGCTTCTATTTTATCTCTCTATGATCCAGACCGCGCCCAATCAATTACTTATTTGCGCGAGGCTAAAACTTGGGGTGCTTTCCTTGGTACCATAAAAGAGAACTTGGAAAAACAACGTGAAAGCCAAGGGGCAGGAATAAGATTTTTGACTGGCTCAGTTATTTCACCTACTTTAGCTAACCAAATAAAAGCTGTTTTAGCAATCTATCCTAAAGCTAAATGGCATCAATATGAACCAGCTTTTAGCGATTCTATAGGCAGAGGCGCACAACTAGCTTTTGGCGAAGCCGTAAACACAGTTTATAACTTTTCTAAAGCCAATGTAGTTGTTTCACTTGATAGCGATTTTCTCTATAGCGGTGTTGCTAGTTTAAGATATGCTCGTGAATTTGGTCGCCGCCGTCGTACAAGTGAAGAAAAAGCTCTACGTCTTTATTCAGTAGAAACTATGCCTACTAACACTGGTTCTGCTGCTGACCATCGCTTACCACTTAAACCAAGCGATGTAGCTGGCTTTGCTAAAGCTTTAGCTGCTGCTTTAGGTGTTGCTGGTGTTAGTGCTGGTGCAGAAAATCCAGCTTATAAAAATTGGGTGACAGCACTTGTTAGTGAACTGCAAGCCAATAAAGGTGCTAGCATTGTTATTGCTGGTAATGAGCAACCTCCAGCAGTTCATGCTTTAGCTCATGCTATTAATCAAACTTTAGAAAATGTTGGTAAAACGGTTACTTATACCGATTTGGTCAGCTATCATCCTGAAGGCTTTGCTACTTATGCTGAATCATTAAGTAGCTTGGTAAAAGATTTAGAAGCAGGCACAGTTACAACGCTGGTTATTGCTGGTGTTAACCCAGTTTATGACGCACCTGTAGACTTAAAGTTTGCTGAAAATATGCAAAAGCAGCTTTAAGAATTCATCATAGCCTTTACTATGAAGAAACTTCTGAGCTATGCCAATGGCATGTTCCAGAAACCCATTATTTAGAAGCCTGGAGTGATGCCCGCGCTTTTGATGGCACAGCATCAATTGTTCAACCTTTAATAGCTCCTTTATATACTGCCAAATCAGCACATGAGCTTTTTGCAGCTTTTAGCGATCAAGTAGATCCATCAGGATATGAACTTGTGCGTAGTTATTGGCAAAGCCAAAATATAGCTGGTGGCGATTTTGAAGCTTTTTGGCGCAAATCTGTACACGATGGATTTATTGCTAATACAGCACTTCCTGCTAAAACAGTTACTCTAAAAACGGATGCTTTTGCTAAATTACCTGAAAGCAGTGCAACAGGCATGGAAATAGCTTTTCGTCCAGATCCTACGCTTTTTGATGGACGTTTTGCTAATAATGGCTGGCTCCAAGAACTACCTAAGCCTTTAACCAAGATCACCTGGGATAATGCTGTAATGATGAGTCCTGCAACGGCTCAAAAATATGGTGTTAGCAGAAGCTTTGGTAATAGTGGCGGTGAACATGGTCGTAGCTATGTAAATATGGTTGAACTTAGCTATCAAGGACGTAAACTAAAGGCTGTTGCTTGGATAGTTCCAGGTCATGCTAATGATTCTATAACTTTGCATCTTGGTTATGGGCGTACTAACGCAGGTCGTGTAGGTACTAATACAGGTTTTAATGCTTATTCTCTACGCACTAGCACAGAATCTTGGGCCGGTGGTGGAGTTGACCTCAAGAAAATAGATGAAACCTATGAAGTAGCTTGTACTCAAGGTCATCAAGTAATGGAAGGTCGAGATAATGACATTTTGCGTACAGGTACATTTACTGGCTATAAATCTGGCGGAGATTCTGAGCATAAGTCTGAGCATGGAGAAAAGAAAGAAGAACATGGAGAGAAAAAAGGCGGCCATGGTTCCTCTCACCATGACATATCTATGTACCCAACTTGGGAGTATAAAAGCTATGCTTGGGGAATGGCAATTGATCTAGCTACTTGTATTGGTTGTAATGCTTGTGCTGTTGCTTGCCAATCAGAAAATAACATTCCTGTTATTGGTAAAGAACAAGTTTTAATTGGCCGACATATGCACTGGATTAGAATTGATCGCTATTACACTGATAATGGTCATGACCATGCTTTAGATAATCCAGAAGCTTACTTCCAACCTGTTCCTTGTATGCAGTGCGAAAATGCTTCGTGTGAAGTAGTTTGCCCAGTTAATGCAACTACTCATAGTTCTGAAGGACTCAATGATATGGTTTATAACCGTTGTGTAGGGACACGATATTGTGCTAACAATTGTCCTTATAAAGTCCGTCGGTTCAATTATTTACAATATACAGATTTTAGTACACCAGTATTAAAACTACTTAATAATCCAGATGTAACTGTTCGTAGTCGTGGTGTGATGGAAAAATGTACTTACTGTGTACAACGTATTAACTATGCACGTATAGAAGCAGAAAAAGAAAACCGTCCAATTAAAGACGGCGAAGTTGTAACAGCTTGTCAGGCTGTTTGTCCAACTGAGGCAATAGTCTTTGGCAATATAAATGATCCAGAAAGCAAAGTTGCCAAGCTAAAAGCAGAACAAAGAAATTATGCACTGGTTGAAGAATTAAATACTAAACCACGCACTACTTATTTGGCTGCGTTGCGTAACCCTAATCCAGAGCTTAAGAAAGGGTAGATATGGAAGCAAAAAGCTCAAGTGAACCAGTACTTAAAGATGTTATTCCTGTGCTTGGCCCAGGACACAATTTTGGTACAATTACAGAAAAAATTAGTTCTATAGTTTTAACTCGCTACACTCCTATTTCCTTGTTTGTTGGTTTAGGGGTTGCTTTCATAATCGTTAATATCCTTATGGCTTCTGTCACAATGCTTTTAGCTCGTGGCGTAGGTGTTTGGGGGTTAAACGCTCCTGTTGGTTGGGGTTTTGCAATCATCAACTTTGTTTGGTGGATTGGTATTGGTCATGCAGGCACCTTAATATCAGCTATTTTATTATTGATGGGCCAAAAATGGCGTACCTCTATTAACCGATTTGCTGAAGCAATGACGCTTTTTGCTGTAGCCTGTGCTGGTATGTTCCCCTTGCTTCATACAGGACGACCATGGTTTGCTGCTTACTGGCTATTTCCAATCCCTAATACTATGGCATTATGGCCGCAATTTCGTAGCCCGCTGATGTGGGACGTTTTTGCAGTTTCTACCTATGGTAGCGTTTCCTTGCTGTTTTGGTATGTTGGTCTAATTCCAGACCTTGCAACAATGAGAGATAGAGCTAAAAATAAAGTAGTAAAGGTTATTTTTGGCATGATGTGTATGGGTTGGCGTGGTTCTGCTCGTCACTGGATCCGTTATGAAACTATTTATAACCTTTTAGCAGGACTTGCTACCCCTCTAGTTGTTTCAGTACACACAATTGTAAGTTTTGACTTCGCAGTTTCAGTAATACCAGGTTGGCACGCAACTATATTTCCTCCTTACTTTGTTGCAGGTGCGGTTTATTCGGGTTTTGCTATGGTGCTAACACTTATGCTACCTGTACGTGCATTATTTAGACTTCAAGACTTTGTAACTATGCGCCATGTGGAAAATATGGCTAAAGTTATGCTTGCAACAGGATTGATAGTTTTTTATGGCTATAACATGGAAGCTTTTATGGCCTGGTACAGTGGCAATAAATACGAAAGCTTTATGATGTATAACCGTATGACCGGGCCTTATGCTTGGGCTTATTGGGCATTAATATTTTGTAATGGCGTAGTGCCACAAATTCTTTGGATTAAAAAAGTTAGACAAAATATTATTGTTTTATGGGTCATCTCTTTAATAGTTAACGTTGGTATGTGGCTTGAACGATTTGTAATTGTTGTTACTAGCTTACATCGTGATTTCTTACCTTCATCTTGGGGTATTTATTGGCCTACTATTTGGGACTGGGGAATGTATATAGGAACAATGGGATTCTTCCTTATGCTAATGATCTTATTTGTCCGGTTCTTGCCGATGATTCCTATGTTTGAAATTAAGACATTACTGCCAGAATCAAAAGTTCACCATCACGAGGAATAACTTATGAAAGAAAAAGCAAAAATTTATGGACTGATGGCAGAGTTTGATAATCCACAAACTGTAGTTGATGCTGCATCAGCAGTTCACAAACAAGGTTATAGGAAAATGGATGCCTATTCTCCTTATCCTATAGAAGAATTAGGTGAGGCCATAGGCTTTCATTCCAAAATACAATATATTGTATTGATAGGTGGAATAATTGGCGGTTGCTTAGGTTATGCTTTGCAGTATTTTACCTCGGTAATTGATTATCCAATTAATATAGGTGGTCGTCCTTTACATAGCTGGGTTTCTTTTATCCCAATTACTTTTGAAACAACGGTTCTTTTTGGTGCATTCTCTGGTGTGATTAGTATGCTAGCCTTAAATGGACTTCCACAACCTTATCATCCAGTTTTTAACTCAAAAAGATTTGAACTGGCTTCAGATGATAAATTCTTTATTTGTATTGAAGCTGAAGATCCAAAATTTGACCGTAAAGCCACAGCAGAATTCTTAAAAAGTCTTGGTGCAGTGGAGGTGACAGAAGTTGAACCCTAAATTTTCACAGCACAGAAAGAGTACAGAAAATATGACAAGAATAAAACTCTGTATTTTAGCTATTTTTTGTGGCCTATTTCTATTTAATGCTTGTCGCCAAGATATGGCCGATCAACCAGCTTACAGACCACTACAGGAAAGTAACTTTTTCTCTGATGGACAAGCTTCTCGTCAACTAGTTGCTGGTACAGTAGCTAGGGGACAACTAAGAGATGATGTCCACCTTTACACAGGTAAAAAAGATGGTCAATTTGTAGCTACATTTCCTTTTGCTGTAGATAAAACAGTAGTAAAACGTGGTCAAGAACGCTTTAATATTTATTGCGCTCCTTGTCATGGTCAATTAGGCAGCGGTAATGGAATGATTGTACAAAGAGGCTTTAAAAAGGCTGCTTCACTTTATGAAGAACGCCTGCGTAATCAATCTGTAGGCTATTACTTTGATGTTATTAGTAATGGATATGGAGCAATGGCTGGTTATTCTGCTCAAGTAAATGTTCGGGATCGATGGGCAATAATTGCTTATATTCGAGCTTTACAAGCTAGCCAAACAAGTACTACTGATCCACTACCAGTAGATACAATGACAGACTTTACTCCAAGTGGTGTAGTTGACCCCAAAAAGCAAAGTTCTCCTACTAATACTGATGCTCCAAAAACAGAAAATAAAGATAATTCAGGAGGACACAAATAAATGAGTGACTTCTTTCCATCTTATTTAGTCGGATATCTTTTTTGGGTGACAATTACTATTGGATCATTAGGAATTTTAATGATTCAACACCTAACAGGTGGCAATTGGGGCCACGGTATACGTCGGTTGCTAGAAGCTGCTGCTAAAACATTACCATTAATGTTTGTCCTATTTATCCCAATTATAATTTTTTCCCATAATATTTTTCCTTGGACACATGAAGAAGAAATTAAAACCTTAGGTACTAAAACACAATATTACCTTAATACTACTTTCTTTTCTGTTAGAGCCGTTATTTACTTTGTTATTTGGTCAGCAATTGCTTTTCTTTTAAGTAAGTTTTCTGTTGAACAAGATAAAACCACTACAGTAGACCAAGCTATAGATGTTGCTCAAAAGTGCCGAAATATAAGTGGCCCAGGACTACTAATCTCTGCTTTAACAGTAACCTTTGCTTCAGTAGACTGGATAATGTCACTAGATCCACATTGGTTTTCTACCATTTTTGGCATTTTAGTTATTGGAGGATGTTTACTAAGTTCTTTTTCTTTTATGATAATTATGCTTTCTCGAATATCTGATCGAGAAGGTGCAAAAGGTAAAATTACTCCTAAACACTTTCATGATCTAGGGAAATTACTTCTTGCTTGTGTAATGCTTTGGGCTTATTTCAACCTCTCACAACTTTTAATTATGTGGTCTGCTAACTTACCAGAAGAAATTATTTGGTATATTCGCCGTAGAACTGGTGGTTGGCAATATGTTGGCCCTGCTTTAGTAGTTTTACATTTTGCTGTTCCTTTCTTGATTTTGCTTTCAAGATCCTTGAAAAAGAAACCAACTATGCTAGCTACTATTGCTGCTGGACTCTTACTTATGCACCTAGTAGATCTATTTTGGCTAGTTTTCCCTCAATTTAATAATGGAGTTATTTCAATTAATTCTATTATTTTTACACTAGTATCTACTGGAGTTATCGGAGCTATTTGGTTAGGAGCATTCTTTAAACTTCTATCAGGTAATCCTTTAATACCATTACGTGATCCTTATATTCAACCGGAGGCAGTAGCTCATGGCAAACACTGATGATACTGGACACAAAAAATATCCTCGTATGGATTTAGAGGATAAAGATATTGATGTTAGTGCAATAGTTAAATTTAGTGTTGTTCTAATTGTTACTACAGTAGTTATCTATATTGCTACAGTAGGCTTATTTGAGGCTTTAGCCTGGTGGGAAGATAAAAATAATCCTCCCCTTAACACTATGTATCAACAAAGATCTAATTTGCCACCAAAACCTATACTCCAAACAAATGCTAGTCAGGCGGGAGACTTAAAAAAGTTTAGAGCTAAAGAAGAGAAAATTCTTAAAGAAGGTGATGCAAGTATTGAAAAACTTCCTATTGAACAAGCAATAGATAAATTAGTTCAAAAAGGAGTTGAAACAAGACCAGAAAATGAAGCTCAAAACTTTCTGGATAAAGCAGAAAAAATGCCTTCAGATCAAAGTAGTGGGCAGATTTTTGAGAGGAGATTAAGATGAGGTTGCTAGCTGTAATACTTATGCTGATGCTAGCTCTTTCTGTGCCAGCACAAGTAACAAAGCCAGAGTTGCCTCAAGCTGTTCCTAATACACGTCCACCAGTATTAAATGATATTGGTATTGACCAGCGTCTTAATCAGCAACTTCCTTTGGAATTGGTTTTTCGTGATGAGAATGGGCAGAATGTTACGCTACAAAATTATTTTGGTAAGAAACCAGTAGTATTAGCCTTAATTTACTATAACTGCCCAATGTTATGTTCTTTGGTACTTAATGGACTGATTCAATCCTTAAATACTCTTTCTTTTACTGTAGGAAAAGAGTTTGATGTTTTAGTAGTTAGTTTTGATCCAAGAGAAACTCCTGAATTAGCTACAGGAAAAAAGAGAAGTTACCTAGAACGATATGTCACTAAAGGAACAGAAGCGGGGTGGCATTTTTTAACGGGTGAAGAAAGTTCAATAAAAACTTTAACTCAAACAGTTGGATTTCGATATGTTTATGATGCAGAAAAAGATCTTTTTGCACATGCTAGCGGAGTAATTGTTCTAACTCCAGAGGGAAAAACCTCCCGCTATTTTTATGGAGTTGAATATCCTCCACGAGATCTAAGATTAGGTTTAGTTGAAGCATCAGAAAATAAAATTGGCTCACCTGTAGATCAACTTTTACTGATGTGTTACCACTATGATCCTAAAACTGGCAAATATGGTGCCGCAGTAATGAATGTAGTACGTTTGGCTGGAACAATTACAGTAATTATTATTGCTGCTTTCATTATTAATACAATACGAAATGATCGTAAGAAAAAAAAGTTACAGCCAAATTAAGATTAACCTAAGTTTCTGATAAATAATTAAAGGTAAGGTTAAATTATGCAGTTAAGTTCGGGTGTACCATTTCTTCCAGAACAGGCTTCCACCTTTGCATTACAAGTAGATTTACTTTACTTGTTTTTAACGGTAGTCTCAGCATTTTTTACAGTATTAGTTTCAGGTTTAATAGCATTTTTTGCGATTAAGTATCGTCGTCGCTCTGATGCTGACTGTCCACCTATGACTGTCTCTAACCTTTTACTAGAAATAACTTGGATTGTTATACCTTTAGGTATTTCTTTTGTGATGTTTTTTTGGGGAGCAATAATCTTTTTCAAGATGGCTTCCCCACCTAAAGAGGCTATGGATATCTATGTTACTGGTAAACAGTGGATGTGGAAAATGCAACATATCAATGGACATCGTGAAATAAATGAATTGCATGTTCCTGTTGGTAAAGCGGTTAGATTGACTATGACTTCTGAGGATGTTCTTCATAGCTTTTATATACCTGCTTTTCGCATCAAAGCTGATGTGATCCCTGGTAGCTATTCAAAAATGTGGTTTGAAGCCACTAAACCGGGAAAATATCATCTATTTTGTGCTGAATATTGTGGAACTAAACACTCTGGTATGATTGGTTCTATAATAGTGATGGAACAAAAAGACTATGAAAATTGGTTAAGTAATAGCAATGATGCTTCTTTGACGGAAGCTGGTCAAAAACTTTTCAAAACCCTAGGATGTGTTAGTTGCCATAGCCCACAATCCGCAACTAAGGGGCCAAATTTAGAAGGTATTTATGGTAAACAAGTCCGTTTAGACAATGGTAACTCCTTAACGGCAGATGAACGATATCTACGAGAATCCTTACTAGATCCTAATGCTAAAGTTGTAGAAGGCTTTCCTAGCAATATGCCAACTTATAAAGGCTTAATTACGGAAGAGCAAATACTACAGTTAATTTCTTATATGAGAACTTTAACCCCTGTTGTTACTAGCAATACTCCTAATAAAGCGGTGACAACAGCACCAACAACTAGCACAGTAGCTGTAAATCCAACAGCAACAGCAAATCAACCAACAAAATCTACAGGGGATCAAAAACCAAAAACAGAAAACAACCCATCTGGCGCAAAAACTGAGCCAGCTAAAAAATAGGAACGCATATGAGTGTTACAACTGTACCGCAACAACAGGAACAAGAAAACTATTTAACTGCCGGCTATAGCCTTCAGTCCTGGTTTTTAACCTATGATCATAAAAGAATAGCCTGGCTTTACCTTGCTTCCATCACCGCAATGTTTTTTATTGGGGGAATCTTTGCAGCTTTAATGCGCTTAGAGTTGATGACCCCAGCTTCAGACCTTTTTGAGCCTGATAACTATAACAAGCTCTTTACTATGCACGGTATAGTGATGGTATTTTTCTTTATTATTCCTGCTGTGCCGGCGGTTTTGGGTAATTTCCTTTTGCCTTTGATGCTAGGAGCAAAGGATGTTGCCTTTCCTAAGCTGAATTTACTTAGTTGGTATGTGTATATAGCTGGTGCAACGTTTACTATTTACACCATAGTAGCTGGTGGGGTTGATACAGGCTGGACTTTTTACACTCCCTATAGTACTTCTTCATCCCAAACACATGTAGTCCCTGTTGTCTTAGGTCTCTTTATTACTGGCTTTTCTTCGATTTTAACAGGGCTAAACTTTATGGTGACGATTCATCGTATGCGTGCGCCAGGGCTAACTTGGTTTAGGTTGCCTTTAATGGTTTGGTCACTTTATGCTACTAGCATTATTCAAATTCTAGGAACACCTGTAATTGCTGTAACCCTAATGATGGCAGGACTTGAAAAGATATTTAAGCTTGGAATTTTTGACCCTGCTTTAGGTGGTGATCCTGTACTATTTCAACACCTATTTTGGTTTTATTCCCACCCAGCCGTTTATATTATGATTGTGCCAGGTATGGGTGTAATTAATGAAGTAGTAACATGTTTTTCTCGTAGAAGCATATTTGGTTATCGTGCAATTGCCTTTGCTAATGTTGGTTTTGTTATATTTAGCTTTGTCGTATGGGGCCACCATATGATTGTTGCTGGTCAATCAGTATACTCAGCCTTGATATTTTCAATATTAAGCTACTTAGTAGGTATTTTCTCAGCTATTAAAGTATTTAACTGGACTGCAACAATGTATAAGGGTTCGATTTCCTATGACACCCCAATGCTTTATGTTTTTGGTTTCCAAGGCTTGTTTTTAATTGGTGGTTTGACAGGATTATTCCTATCTGCTTTAGGTTTTGACGTTCACGTCCATGATACTTATTTTGTTGTTGCACACTTCCATTATGTAATGGTAGGCGGTCTTGTAATGGCATTTATGGCTGGAATACATTTCTGGTGGCCTAAAATGACAGGCAAAATGTATCCAGAAAGTATTGCTAAGTTTGCAATGATTTTAGTTTTCTCTGGTTTTAACCTAACATTCTTTCCACAGTTTGTTTTAGGTTATCTAGGCATGCCTCGTCGTTATGCTAGTTATACAGATGAGTTTCAACTACTTAACATTATGTCAACGGCTGGTGGTTCTGTTTTAGGCTTAGGCTTTACATTAGGTGTAGTTTATATGGTTTGGTCATTATTCTATGGTAAAGCTGTTAATTCTAATCCTTGGAAAGCAACTGGTCTTGAATGGGAGAAAGCTTCTTCCCCACCTATAGTTGAGAATTTCCATGAAACTCCTATTGTAACAGAAGACCCATATAATTATGCTAATCGAGATTTCATCAAAGACTTTCCTCAAGAACTATCTAAGGAGGTAAATGCCCGTGCATAGTGATCACGCAGCAGGACATCATCCAGCTTTAGCCCACCATTTCCAAGATTTAGATCAACAAAAAGATACCACATGGCTTGCCATGTGGGTCTTCTTAGCTACAGAAATTATGTTTTTTGGAGGCTTATTTTTAGCCTATGTAATATATCGCTCTACTTATCCAGATGCTTTTGCCATTGCAAGTAATGCCCTAGATGTAAAAATGGGTCTAGGCAATACATTTGTACTGATTATAAGCAGTTTTACTATGGCGATGTCTGTTTATAGTGCGCAAGTTGGCAAGAAAACAAATTTAATTGCTTTTCTAATCTTAACCCTAATACTTGGTGGTACATTCTTGGGCGTTAAGTATTTTGAATATAAAGATAAATTTGAACATGGGTTAGTGCCGGGCAGACATTTTGATTTTGCCTCACACCATGACCCAAAAACAGGTGCAGCCATTGAACATGGTGCTTCTAGCAGCAGTCATGGTGAAAGCAGCCATTCAGAAACAGGTGATAAAAAGCCTTTAAGAGAGATACAAATATTTTTCTCTCTCTATTTTGCTATGACTGGTCTTCACGCATTCCACATGATTATTGGCGCAGGTCTACTTATTTGGTTAATAGGTTTATCTGCAAAAAATACATTTTCTAAAGAATATAATTCTCCGGTGGAACTAGTCGGACTTTATTGGCACTTTGTTGATATAGTTTGGATTTTCTTATTCCCACTTCTTTATTTAATTGGCCGTCATCATCATTAATACTTGAAGCTTGATGATAATAGGTGAAAGGTAAAATTTTATGTCTGAAAAACACGCTGAACATCATATTGTTTCACCAACAACTTATGCTGCTATTCTAGGCGCATTACTAGTTTTTACAGTGCTAACTTACTATGTAGCCTTTATTGATTTAGGCATAGCAAGTAACTTTGTAGCTATGGGCATAGCCGTCACCAAAGCCACATTGGTAGTGTTATTTTTTATGCACATTTTCTATAGCACCCGTCTTTTATGGGTAGTTGTTGTAGGTAGTTTTGGCTGGCTAGCTTTGATGTTACTTATAACATTAGGTGATTACGTAACAAGACATTGGGACATCCAACAACGTATTTTCTTTTAATCAGTTTTCAAAAACAAAATAAAATAGCCGTTATTGCTTTTTGGTAATGACGGCTATTTTGTTTTGTATAGAATTTTTATCCTACTGTAGCGACATATAAAACACCATCACATTCTTTAATTAAATTTAGTGCTTCTTGTGGAGCAGGTGCGTCTAGCATAATTTTGGCGCAGGCAGCAACAGCACCTTCAAAAATTTGGTTTTGCATTTCCTGAACATTACAACCATGTTCTTTTAATACCCCAAATACTGCTGCTAAAACTCCTACACGGTCTTCATGTCTTACTACTATTCCATAACTTGCACTAGAGCCACGACGTAAGTTAACACAATTAGGAATTTCTTCACCATTTAGAAAACATTTGACTATGCGGACTACTTCATCGCCTGTTTCACTTTCTGCTTGATCGGTTGATGCTCCAATGTGGTGTGTACCATAAAGATTAGCGGAAGTAGAAATTGGAAAACTTATTTGAGCCTCACCGCCAGCAGGCTCTTGAGCAAAAACATCTAAGCCAGCAAAAAGCCTGCCTGCTGCTAATTCTTCGGCTAGGGCTTCTTCATCTACTACTTCACCGCGAGATGTGTTGATAAAAATAGCTCCTTTTTTCATTGCAGCTAAAAATTCTCTGTTGATTAAGTTTTTAGTGCCATCAGCAAGAGCTAAATGCACAGAAACAATATCTGCACTAGCAGCAACTTCTAAAGGTGTAGCCGCAAATTTTATGTTAAGCTCTTCTGCTTTTTCTGGAGTTAAAGAGCGCGACCATCCAATAACTTCCATTCCAAAAGATTGACTACGAGTAATTACGTCCTGTCCAATTTGACCAAGGCCAATAATGCCAAGAGTCCGGCCTTTTAAGCCATTTGCTTTAGAGAATTTCTTTTTATTCCACTTGCCTTGGCGCATTTCAATAACATTATCTGGAATGCGCCGGTCAATGGCTAACATTAGCCCTAGGGCTAGTTCTGCGACTGCCGCAGCGTTTTTACCAGGACAATTTGTTACATAAATACCTCGCCTAGAAGCTCCTTTTACATCTATTGTGTTAGTTCCTGCACCAGCACGAATAATTAAACTTAAGGATTTAGCGGCTTCTAAAGCCTTAGTTGTTACTTTAGTGCTACGAACTACTAAAATATCTATGCCTTCTAATGCTTCGGGCAAAGTGTCTGCACTTAAATCAGGCTTATTAACTACTTCTAAAGAATTAATTTGTTGTAATGCTGAAATACAAGACGAGTGAAGTTTATCTGCAAGCAGAATTCTAGTCATACACGGCCTCCTGTTTGTCTTCTTTATCTTTAAGGTGGCAGTCATTTTATAATAAGTTTTTGGCTATCAAAGCTAGATTTGGAGAAAGAAAGGTTTTATTTAAGTATAAATTTTCTATTTTGGGGTAAAACTGCAAAAAAAATAAAAATTTTTGCTTAAAATTTTATCGCTGGCAAATATAATATAATTTCTATCCTCAAATTATACAAAATTATTTTATTTCTAAGGCGTAAGGTAAAAATTATGAAAAAGGCTAGCTTATTATTTCTTGTCTTGATAGTTTGCGTTTCTTTAGCATCAGCCGTAACCCCTCAAAAAAAGAAAAAACGCTCTAACACTAAAGAAACAACAGAAGTAGCTAAACCTGCTGTAAATAATTCACAAATTCAAGTTCGTGTTCGCTATACCAATGGACGTGAAGTAGCTGGACGACTAATTAATATAACTATGAGTCAGGTAGTAGTTGATGCTGGCAATGGTTTGGTCGTTACTTCTTCTTTACAAGAAGTCGCTAGCTTAAATGTTGGTGTTGGTGAGATACCAGCTAAAATAGATCCTCAATTTATTAGTGATGCCAACACAGCCTTACAATCGCTAACATCTTTATCAGCAGCTACTAGCGGGATAACTTTTAGCCAATACCAACCAAAGGTTGATGAAACAAAGAGGGCTATAGATACTTTTCTTACAAAATATGAAAAAAATAATCAAAGTGAATTGGTTAAGTCAATAAAAGCAATAATTCGTGGCTATGAAACAGTTACTCCTATTTGGTCATTAAGAGTTGGGCTAGAGCAACATAAATATGTTTATGATTATAGCGAACAGATGAAGCCTGTGTTTGAACTGTACCCACAAATAAAACAAGTTACTTGGAAAGAAAAAGGTCAGTATTACCCTATTGAAAAAGTAATTGCTTGGATTTGGCAAGAAAATACCCGCCTAGTAGATCAAACTAGACAACAAGTGTCTAAGTTAAAATAATGATGTAAATATTTTGTAGTATTAGTTAGGCAGACAAATTTAAATAAAGGCAAATTTAAAGAATACCAACAAATAGAACCTTTAAACTATTATTTGCTAGTAGCACAAAATGAAGTCCTTGCAATTTTATTTACAGTGTACTAACCACAGCGTAAACTAAGTAATCTTAAATTCTTAAATCTTAAGCCCCAACGGGACGATAGATATGTAGTGTAGGGCATAAGCCCTAATAATTAAGTGTCTTCCAAAGCCCAACGGGGCGGGCATAGTTTTTTAATAGCAAGAAAAGACTATGCACGCCCTTTCAGGACTTAACTATTATTTCTTAGGGTTTCAACCCTATGCTACAATTATTTTGTCACGCGCGTGACTTAAGAAATTGAAAAAATATTAACCTACTTAATTTACGCTGTATTAAATGATATTATCAATTTACTTTTGATTAATTGTAGTTTGTCTATGAGACGCACTTATTTAAGAGTTCAGTTTGATGCTCAAAACTAATTTTCCTTTTAAGCTATAAATTATTAGCTTAAGTCTTGACGCATAATTGCTGGTGTTTCATACTTGGTAAAACCTTTCTAAATTTCTGGAGATCTCCAGATAGTAATTTAAATATATGATTTTGGCTCTGTTATTAGCCGTGATCTTTAGCTCCCAACTAATAACAACTAAAGCTCATCATGCTGTACTGCAATTTAATTTGGAAGAAATGATTGCTACATCAGATAAAGTCTTTGTTGGCAAATGTTTAGAAGTTAAAGAGACAGAAGAAATGATTGCTCAAGGCGTTATGCCTGTTACTTATTACACTTTTAGTATTTCTGAAAAAATTAAAGGTGATATTCCAAAAACTTATACTTTTAAGCAACTAGGTCATCAACCTCGTATGCTTAATAAATCTATTAAAAATAAAGATTTAGTTCCGATGGTTGGCGGGTTAGGTGGAAAAATTGCTGACCCAGATAGCTTTATTGTTCATGGCATGAGCTATTATCAAGTTGGCGAAGAAATGTTACTTATGCTAATTCCTAATTATTTAGCAGACTTAACATATCCGGTTGGCCTTTACCAAGGTGCTTTTTATGTTACTCGTACTTCTAGCGGAAAAACAATAATTAAAAATAGTATTAATAATCGTGGGTTATTTACTAATCCATACAATAATTACACAAAATCTGCTGATAAAGCTAAAGTAATTTATCCAGATGGGGATTTAGAACAACCTATTGTTGCTGCTAAATCTAGTAATCAAAACTTTGCTTTGCTAATTGGCAAACCCGGTGCGCTACCATTAAGTGATTTTACTGGATTAGTTCGCACTATTGTAGCAGCCGAAAAGTAGGAGGTGCGAACAATGAAAGTATTTAAAAGCGTTTTTTATTTATGTTTTGCAATGTTGTTTTTATTTGTAGCAGGTCAAATTACTGATATTTATGCTGGTGGCCCACTCTTTGTTGCTTCTAATGGTAAACCTGTAATTTGGGCTAAACAAGAAACTAAAGGCGGCCCTATAGGAAGTTCAACAGTAAATGCTCAGGGTCAAGTGCTTTATCGTGTAGATGGCGGCCCTCTAGGGCCACTTTCAAATGCTGAAGCAGTAAAAATTGTAGATCGTATCTTTAAGCTTTATACCGATATCCCAACTTCTACAATAGAATTTGTTAATGCTGGACAAATTAAAAGCCCTGTTGATAACACACCTATTGATGTTAATCGTAATAATGTGGGAATGGTTTTAAGTTCTCGTAATCCAACCCTTCAAAATCCAATTGTTTTTGACTCAGATGGTGGTATTACTGGCGGTGGCGGGACTTTAGGCTTTTTTACTTTTCTAGCTTTTAGCCGTCCTGATTCTTCCACTTTAGCTTTAGCTGAAGGTGCTGTAGTGCTTAATGGCCCTGCAATTAATTCTATTGGTAAAGTTCCTTTTATTGGGGTATTTACACATGAATTTGGTCATTTTGCTGGCCCACTTGATCATTCACAACTAAATGGCGGCATTGCTGCAAGTAGCTCTTTTGCTACTCTTCCAGATGGCTTTGCTAATTCGTCTCAACGTTTTGATGTTTTTGGCCCGTTTATTGAAACTGTTTATCCTTTCTTATTTAGTGGCCCAAGTACAAGCAGACTTGCTAATTTAGGTTTTCGTAGTTCAGGTGGTTTTATTGCCTCTCTAAGTTTTGATGATAATGTGGCAATGTCGGCTCTTTATCCTGCACCAGGTTATTTACCAAGTGAAGCAGGCTCACAGATAGGAGGAATTACTGGAAAAGTCTTAATACGGACTCCTAGCAAGGACTTCTCTATAACAGGGCTTAATGTAGTTGCAAGGCGTGTTAGTCAGGGTAAATATCCTCCAGATCCTAATCTAGATGTTTATCGTGGAAGTGTTCCTGTTGATGCTGATGGCGCACCTCAACGACCAACAAACCGACCAGAAATTGACCCACTAATTACAGCTACTAGTTTTGTTAGTGGAGTTATTGATAACAATGGCACTTATCAATTTATTGGACTACCTCCGGGAGATTATTTAGTTTCTGTAGAAAGAATTAACCCTAGCTTTTTAGGTGGTTCCAGTGTTGGGCCAAGGGAGGAACAACTTAATTTAGCTATTCCAGAAAACTACAATGGCGCAAATGAAGGTAATGCTGCTAGTGATAATCCAAAAGATTTTACTCCTGTAAAAGTTGTTGCTGGTGCAATTACTCCAAATATTGACATTATTCTTAATGGTTTTGGTTTAGCTTCTCTTACTTCTAGTGGCGAATCAGAACCAAATGACTCTAAGAAACAATCTCAAAAACTTGGTGCTGAAACTATAATAACAGGCCGTATAGCTGCTAGTGATCCAGCTAAAGTATTTATTGATTTTGGACAAGGGGACAGATTACCAGTTCAAGACCTTTATCGCATTGACTTAAAGTCTCCTAGCTCTTTATATATTTCCTTAGAAGCTGCTGATGTACGTAGTGATATAGACGTAATACTTTTTAGTAAAGGTATTAAAAATGGAAGTATATCTATCAATAGTGCTTTTGTTCTTAATACTGGGTTGACTGTTACAGGTTCAGAATTAATTGGTACAGGACTACTTCAACCAGGTACATATTTTATAGGTGTTGCTGCTGGTGTAGATTCTGATCAATATACTTTAACCATATTAGGGCAAAAGTAGTTTGTTTTTGTCTTTAATTTGCTATTAACTAAGCACAAGGATTTATAAGTCTTTGTGCTTTTTCATTTTAAGAACAGACTTTGTAGGAGGATTGATTTTAATGTTAGTGGGAATTTGTGGGGGAAGTGCTTCAGGAAAAACAACTATTGCTAAAAAAATTATTGCTGGTGTTGGCGAAGAAAATGTTGTTTATTTGCAACAAGATAATTATTACCTGGATTTAGGACATTTATCTATTTGTGAACGTCATAAAATAAATTTTGATCATCCAGAATCTTTAGATTTAGAACTACTGATTGAGCATACTAAAAACTTATTAGAAGGTAAAGAAATCAAACAACCTATCTATGATTTTTCTGAGCATACCCGAACAGGAGAATTTTACACAGTCCAACCTAAACCTATAATCTTACTTGATGGACTACTTGTTTTTCATAATTCAATCTTACGTGAGTTAATGAAAGTAAGAGTTTTTGTTGATACTCCTGATGATATCCGCTTTATTCGCCGCTTAAAGCGCGATATTGCCGAACGTGGGAGAGATAAAGAGTCTGTAATTTATCAATATTTAACAACTGTCAAACCAATGTATGAACAGTTAATAAAACCTAGCCAAAAGTATGCAGACTTTATTATTTCAGGTGAGCAAAATAATGAAATAGTAATAAAAATAATGATCACTTGGTTAAAATCTTTGCTAATTTAAGCTTAATTGCTGTGGCAAAAAAGAAAACGGCTGTAATAAAATACAAAAATTTACTAGGTTTAAAGAAGTGTAAATTTGAGGTAAAACAAAATTATGGATCAAACAATATCAGGTGGACAACCTTTAGAAATACAGATCTTATCCCGTATGGCTAAACTTCTAAATAGTTCCCAACAAGCAGGAAAAATATTTCAAGAATGCTTAAAAGAAGCAAATATTACCTCAATTAATACTTCTCAAGATTTAGTTCGGTTTAATCAAGTTCTAGCTAAAAAAGGTAAAGAATTTGACAAACTTACCCAAAGTTTGATGTCAGAAATAATGGAAGCTAGGCTAAAACAAACAAAAAATAAACTAACAAAAGCTTTGGGACAAGAAAAAGCAGATTTAGTTATCCAAGAATGTCTTGCAGAAGCCAAATTAAATGCCATAACTTCATCTCAAGATATGTACAAGTTTGCTTTATGCTTGATTAAAAGAGGCGGTACAGTTGGAGTAATTGGTCATAGCTTAAAAATTCAAGCTATCCTAGATGGTGCAGAGCAAACTTAATAGAGTTTTGACTTTCTTTTGCTGTCCTCCAAATAAATTAATATTTTACACCTTAAAACATTATAAAAAATAATTATTAGGGTAAAACCTAGTAATGTATTTGATTTGTTTATTCTAAAAATAGAAAAACTCTTTACTTAAGCATAAACCAGCAACTATTCCGCCTGGAATGGTTTACTTTTATTAACTGCCTAATTAGAATCAATTAGTGAGAATTTATAGGATATTCATTGTTACTTTTTAATAACTAGCTTAAAGCTATATTAATAATTAACTCAAGTATTTTGTTGAGTTAGTATTATCTTAAGAGTAAGCCCCGCAAGATCACTGCTAGTATAAAATACCAGTTGAAAACAAAATATAATTAAAAATTTACTGTTAATTAAAAACTTAGTGTTGAACTTTGATTTTTTAAGTTGGTAAATATCCAATTTTTAACATTTTATTTTATTTGATAAAAATTTTTAGCTTTTGAGTATAGTATTATTATTACTATTATACTGTTAGTAGTACTGTAATGATGGATATACTATAACTGTGAATCTTTTAAGACACAGATATTAAGTATATTTATGGAGTCAAAATGTTTTTAAGTAGCAAATCAAAAATATCTAAATTTATAGTAGTTATTAACATAATGATTATGCTTATGTTGAGCGTAAACATCAATTTAGCTCAAGAAATACCTTCACCAACACTACCACCAGTGCTTGATCCAAAAGGAGCATTTCAAACACCATTAAAGAATTTTCTTGGTGAAACATTTCGCCTTTCTAGTGCTAGCTATCAAGATGATTTTATTAGTTTAGCTGTTAATTCTGCTCAAGGATTGCAATATTCACAAATACGTTTTAGTGAAAGTAAAACAGCCTATATGACACTTTTTTTAGGTTTGCCAGGTCAATCACCTAATGGAGTACCTAATGCTGGTGGCCTACAAACACCTTTTCCCCCTACAGTTACATCAGAAATTCCTCGTGTAGTCTTGGATCCTCAAGGTGTTTTATCCTATGCTGCTAATAGTCGTGCTTTAACTGATAACCAAAAAGCTGCAATTGATCTGCTCTATAATGTTGATCTAGTTTCTCGTGGTAACTATGCCGCTAATTTACTTAATTTAGCTAGAGCGTTAAATGGCTTAAGAAATTCTGCTAGCTCTGATGATATAGGGGTAAATGAAATTATTGATAACACAATAGCAGCTTTAGCAAATGCTTATGGCACATTAGCAGATTTTAATGCCAATCCAGCAGACCCAGATCTTATTTATGGAATCGTTGCAGCAGCAATAAGACAATTATCAACTTCTAGTGCTTTAACTTCTAGTAGTAGTAAAAGTGCTTTTAATACAGCATTAAACATACTTGGAATAGGTTATTCAAATTATATGTTTAACCGTTTACCAATAAATGGAACTAATAACCCAACTCCATCAACTAGAGGGCCACTCCCAGTTTTTAGTCCTACTAGCCCGCTTAGTGCTGCTCAAGCAACTCCAGGCTTAGTTTTTGGTCAAGGTTTAAGAAGTTATTTATCTGCTGTTGGTTTTCCACAGCTTTTTAGTTTAAGTAATGTTGTATATCAAGTAAACTCTGCTGACAGGTTACAAGCTGTAATAGTACCACTTGAAAATCAAACTATGACATTATTGTTTACTGGGGCTAATTTTCCTCCAACTAATGCCAATCCTCCACAAGTTTGTTTTAGCACTGTACCTAGCCCATTTCCTTTTATGAGAATAGGTTCAAGTGTGTATGCAAAAATTGCTAATAATGATCCTGTAGTAGCTCAAAGAGTAAAAGACTTTTTTGCTGCTAATGCTGGCCCACGTGCTGCTTACTTAGCTAATCTTAATAACTTATTGTTTGGCTTTACTACTTTAGATAGTAATCCTAGTTTACCACCTAAAGTACGTTTTGCTGTGAGAAGTGCAATTGAAAAACTACAAACTGCTATCAATGGCTTAAACCAAAATCCAGCAATTATCCCAGATGTTTTAACTCTTTATAAAAAGGTTAGTGCCGATTATGATGATGTGATTTCTGGTTTACTTGCATCAGATGTTCGCATTAATTTTACTGATCGTCAAAAAACCGCTCTTATTACTTTAGGCATATCTACGTTGCCTATAGGCTTAATAAATTACTATATGCGACCAGTAATCTTATCTCAAGTTTAATGATTTGTTAGACATGCCCTCTTAATAAAATAAAAAAGGCTGGTACTAAATTTTAGTATCAGCCTTTTTGAAAATTAGCTAAATTCTTTGCTTAAAAGTTTAGAACTTAGAAAAGATATTTGCCGCTTTCGATCATTGCATTAGCAATTCTTTGACGTGACACAATAGTATTGTGAGGAGTATGACGAGTAAAGCGTTTTAATGCTGCTATTTGAGTTCTCAACATATCGCCTTCAGCAACTGCTGCAAGCAGTGGACGAGCAGTTATTTCAATACGATCCATTGCATCACTAATAAATGTGCGTGTTGCTTCAATTCTTAGGTCTGCCTTTTCTTCGCTGTTTGCTGCTACATATTTAAGTGTACGTAGTAAAGCACTTTCCATAGCGTAGGTTTCCATAATAATGTTTGCAACACCCATTAGCAATTCTTGTTGATCAGAAATTGTTTGCATATATTTTTGAGCCGCAGCACCAGCAACCATTAAAACAACTTTTTTAGCATTACGAACTAGTTTTTGTTCTTCTGCTAATACGCCGTCTTCGTCCTCATCCATTGATGGGAAGGAAAGTAGCTCTTCCATCAATTGTTTTGCTGCTGCCATAATCGGTAATTCGCCTTTCATAGCTTTTTTAAGAAGCATTCCAGGAATTAACAACCGATTAATTTCATTTGTACCTTCAAAAATACGGTTAATACGAGAATCACGATAAGCAACTGCGGCTGGATATTCTTCAGAATAACCATAACCACCATAGACTTGAACCATTTCATCTACAACAAAATCTAACATTTCCGTGCCATAGACTTTCATTGCAGAGCATTCAATAGCAAATTCTTCAATACCTTTCAAAATGCCAGCGTTATCATCTGCATCAACGCCTTCTAGGGCTTGGTCAATTAGTCCAGCAGTACGATAAACAGCACTTTCTACTGCATAAGCACGAATTGCCATTTCAGCTAATTTTTGTTTAATAGCACCAAATGAGGAAATAGGTTTATTAAATTGATGACGTTCATTAGCATAAGCAATAGCGTCTTTTAATGCTGCTTTTGCACCACCAACACAACCAGCACCTAGCTTAAATCTACCCATATTTAATACATTAAATGCAATAAGATGGCCCTTTCCAATTTCGCCTAGTAGGTTTTCTACAGGCACTTTTGCATCATTTAGCTCTAATGTACGAGTGGATGAGCCTTTAATACCCATTTTATGCTCTTCACCGCCAGTAGAAACACCAGGGAAGGATTTCTCTATAATAAAGCCAGAGAATTTTTCTCCATCAACTTTAGCAAAAGTTACAAAAACGTCTGCAAAACCAGCATTGGTAATCCACATCTTTGTTCCATTAAGAGTGTAGTATTTACCATCTTCTGAAAGCACGGCTCTAGTTTTAGCTGCAAGTGCGTCTGAACCGGAATGAGGTTCTGTTAAAGCATAAGCAGCTAATAATTCACCTGTAGCAAGTTTTGGTAAATAGTGTTTCTTTTGTGCTTCTGTACCAAAGTAGATAATGGGCCAAGTGCCAATACCGGTATGACCACCATGAGAAACAGCAAAAGAACCACCGCCGGGAGCTAAGTTTTCTGCTACTAACATGGAGCAAACTTTATCTAGTCCTAAACCTTCGTATTTTTCTGGAATATCAAAGGATAGTAGTCCAATTTCTCCCGCCTTACGTAGCAGTGAAGTCAGCATATCCATGTTTTTATTTTCGATTTCATTGCGGTTTGGGTAAACTTCACCCATTATAAAATCACGAGTTGTTTTTGCAATCGCACGTTGTTCTTCTGAAAAATCTTCTGGAGTGAAGATTTCAGATGGTTTTTTTTCTTCAGTCAAAAAGCTACCGCCCTTGACTTTACTTACTTTTTTAGCCATTACTGTTGACATAAAACTAACTTCCTTTCCAGACTCGATAAAGATTAATTATTTACTTCAAAAATACCGGCAGCACCCATGCCACCACCAACACACATTGTAACCATGCCATAGCGACCACCACGGCGTTTAAGCTCATAAATTAAAGTTGCAAGTAGCTTTGTTCCTGTACAACCTAGAGGATGACCTAATGCTACTGCACCGCCATTAACATTAACTTTATTTGGGTCAATTTCTGCGGCTTTAATTACGGAAAGTGCTTGAGCCGCAAAAGCTTCGTTAAGTTCAAATAAATCAATGTCTTCTAGCTTTAATCCAGCCATTTTTAATGCTTTAGGAATTGCAACAACCGGGCCAATTCCCATATCTTCAGGCTCTACACCACCTGTTGCATAAGCAACAAACCTAGCTAAAGGCTTAAGTCCTAAGCGGCTAGCTTTTTGTTCAGACATAAGTAGTGCAATTGCTGCACCATCAGACATTTGAGAGGAATTTCCAGCCGTCACTGTTCCATTAACCTTAAAAGCTGGTTTTAACTTTCCTAAAGCTTCTTGAGTTGTATCTTTACGAGGGCCTTCATCAATTTCAAAGGAAACTTCTTTTACTTCTTTTTTCCCTTTAGCATTAAAGTAATCGTGTTTAACTTTAATTGGTGCAACTTCATCCTTAAATCTACCTGCCTCAATAGCTGCAATAGCTTTTTGGTGGCTTTGATAGGAAAACTCGTCTTGTTGTTCGCGGCTAATTTCATATCTTGCAGCTAAACGCTCTGCTGTAAGACCCATACCAAGATAAGCATCAGGGTAGTTGTCTACTTAATAAGGGTTAGGGACAATCTTATGTCCTCCCATTGGAATCATTGACATTGTTTCTGTGCCACCAGCTAAAATTACATCAGCACCACCAATCAAGATTCTTTCACAAGCTTGTGCTACGGATTGAAGACCAGAAGCGCAAAAACGATTAACTGTGATTGCTGATAGCGATACAGGAAGCCCAGCACGTAAGGAAGCAATTCTAGCTACATTCATTCCTTGTTCAGCTTCAGGCATTGCACAACCTAAAACTACGTCTTCAATTTCCTTATGGTCTAGTTCTGGCACACGGTTGAGAACTTCATTTATTACAGATGCCGCCATATCATCAGGGCGACTGTTGGCTAAAGATCCTTTATAGGCTTTACCAACGGCTGATCTTGCAATTGCAACAATTACTGCGTCTTTCATTATTTCTTTCTCCTTATTAATTTCTCAATGGTTTGCCAGTCTTAAGCATATATTGGATTCTTTCTTGGGTTTTGCGCTCACCACAAAGGCTTAAGAATGCTTCACGTTCTAAATCTAGGAAATGTTGTTCAGATACTAAGGTCTTGTGAGATAAATCACCACCAGTAAGAATACGGGCAATCTTACGAGCAATATTTCCCTCATATTCAGTAGCAAAACCACCTCTAACCATTAAATGAACACCTAGTTTTAAGGCTGCTAAAGCACTTTCTCCAAGTGCTGGAATATCTGTGCGTGGTTTTGGACGTTGATAACCTTCTTTAACTATTGCTAAAACAGTTTGTTTTGCATCATCAATTAGACGGTCTTTATTCATAGAAATTTGGTCGGTTCTACGTAGTAGACCTAGCTTTTTAGCTTCTACTGCACTAGTAGCAACTTTAGCTGTTGCAATAGCTTGGAAAGCTTCTTTGATATAGTTAAATGGATCGGCATCAGGTGATTCCATTGCTGCCAACTGGGTAGCTCTTACAGCCATTTCCTTAGTGCCACCACCGGCAGGTATTAAACCTACACCAATTTCTACTAGTCCAATATAAGTTTCTGATGCTGCACGTGTACGAGTGCTATGCATGCTAATTTCGCAACCACCGCCCAAAGTTAAGCCAAAGGGGGCTGTTACTACAGGTTTTTCAGCATAACGCATCGCCATATTAGCGTTTTGGAAGCCTCGAATCATTAGTTCGATGTCGTCCCATTCTTGTTCCTGAGCCGACAAGAGCAGCAACATTAAATTAGCACCAGCAGAAAATACATCGCCTTGGTTGCCAACTACTAAGCCTTCAAAGTTTTGTGCTACTTCTTTGACTGCAAAATTCATCATTGAAACTGTGTCAGCACCTACGGAATTCATCTTAGAATGAAATTCTAAACAAGCTACACCATCACCTAAATCAATAAGGGATGCACCAGCATTTTTCTTGACTACTTTTTGACGGTCTTTTAATGAGGAAAGAATAATAATGCCAGGTTTTTCAGCTTGTTGTTTGTAGTCGCTTGTTTCTAGGTCAAAGCGGTAGGAAATGCCTTCTTTATAGTCATAAAAAGATTTTTTACCTGAAGCTAAAAGTTTTTCTACAAGTGCTGGGACTATGCGGCCTTCGCTACGAAGTTTTTCTACAGATTTTTCAACGCCAATTGCGTCCCAAGTTTCAAATAGTCCTAATTCCCAATTAAAGCCCCATTTTAGAGCGTTATCAACTTCGACAAAATCGTCTGCAATTTCTGGAATTAAATTAGCTGTATAAATTAAAGTTTCGCTTAATGTCTTCCAAAGGAAATTTCCAACCCGATCATCAGAATAGACCAAGGCTTTGATTCTAGCACGAGGATTTTCTATGGATTTAGCGTTTTCTAAAGCAGGAAGTTTAACTTTTTGTTGTGGCTTATATTCCATAGTATTTATATCTAAAGAATAAATTTCAGAGCCACCATCAGCAGTTTTTACTTTTTTATAAAAACCTTGACCAGTTTTATTTCCTAACCATTTATTTGCAACCATTTTGGTAAGAAATTCTGGTAGTTGGAAAACATCCCGTCTTAAGTCATTAACTGCACCAGCATAAACATTTTGTGCAACCATAGCAAAAGTATCTAGTCCAACTAAATCGGCTGTGCGGAAAGATGCGGTTTTAGGACGACCTACAGCCGGGCCAGTTAATTTATCTACTTCCTCAACGCTATAGCCCTCTTCAACCATTACTTTCATACAGTACATCATTCCAAATGTACCAATACGGTTAGCAATAAAATTAGGTGTATCTTTAGCATAGGCAATACCTTTACCTAGCCGTCGGTCACAAAAATCAGCTACAAATGCTGTTACATCAGGACAAGTATCAGGAGTAGTAATAATTTCAAGTAATTTCATATATCGAGGAGGATTAAAGAAATGTGTGCCAAGGAAATGTTTGCGGAAATCCTCGCTACGACCTTCAGCCATTGCACGGATAGAAATGCCTGAAGTATTAGAAGTAATTATGGAGCCTGTCTTACGTAGTTTATCTATTTTTTCAAATAATGAACGTTTGATATCAACCCTTTAAGCCCCATTCAGATGATTTAGTTGATGATTTTGCTGGCGCAGGTTCTGAAGCTAGATTTGGTGGGAGAATATCTAGCAACATTACTTGATATCCAGCATTGACAAAGTGCGCGGCTATTTGGGCTCCCATCACCCCCGCGCCTAAAACAGCTACTTTTTCAATCTTATAAGACATTAATCCTCCAAAAATAAAATAGGCGCGATCCAAGTCGCGCCCACCCTAGTTATTGCTGATTACACAGCAGCAAAATTTGCAGCAAAAGCAGCAACGAATAATTCTAATAGAGTTTTTAGCGTCGCGCTTAAGCATTAATCTTTTCCACCCTCATACATCTTTTCTATAACATCTTTATAATGTTCTTCGATTATTCGGCGTTTAACTTTTAGCGTTGGTGTAAGTTCACCATTTTCAATACTAAACTCATTTTCAATCAAAGCTACTTTCTTAATCTTCTCATACTGTGCTAAATCTGGTGTAAGTCGGGTAACTTCTTTTAGCATCATGTCTAGTATTTTTGCGTTAGTGCAAAGCTCTTTACGCGAGCTATAGGAAATCCCATTAGCCTTAGCATAATTTTCCATTGTTTCCCAATTAGGCACAATTAGCACGGAAGGAAACTTGCGATTATCACCTACAAGCATTACTTGAGAAACGTAGATGCTACCTTTTAACGCGCTTTCAATTGGTTGAGGAGCTAAATACTTACCACCACTGGTTTTTAAGAGTTCTTTCTTACGATCTGTGATGTAGAGAAATCCATCTTTGTCAAACTTACCTATATCACCAGTCTTAAACCATTCATCTTCAAAGGCATTAGCGGTTTCTGTAGGCTTATTGTAATAGCCTTGTAGAATATTTGGCCCACGAACCAGAATTTCGCCATCTTCAGCTATTTTAACTTCTACGTTTTTAACAACTTTTCCTACGCTGCCAACACGATTTTCTTTAGGAGAATTCATAGAAATTACTGGAGATGTTTCACTAAGACCATAGCCTTGCAGAATGGTAATATTCATAGCTAAAAAAAAGTAAGCAATATCGTCTGCAAGCGGCGCACCACCTGAAAGAAACAGACGGACACGACCCCCCATTTTTTCATGGTAAAGTTTGTCATAGAAAAGAGCTTTAGCTAATTTGTACTGCAAATCTAGTGTTAATGGTATGTCATCACCTTTGTGATAAAGACGCGCCCATTGTCGGCCAATATCAACTGCCCAGCGAACAATATTAGCTTTAGGAAAGCCTGCCATCATACCTTGTTCAGTAATTTTGCCCATTATTTTTTCAAACATTCTTGGCACACTAGTCATAATAGTTGGGCGTACTTCTAAAAGGTTTGCTCCAACTGCTTCAATACTTTCTGATAAGTGCATAGGAATACCAAGGTAAATAAGGCTATAAACAACTGCGCGTTCAAAAACATGTGAAAAAGGCAAGAAGGAAAGCGAGCAATCTTCATCGGAAAAAATTAAGCTTTCATCAGATGTATTGATTACATTAAAAGTTAAATTCCAATGAGTAAGAATTACTCCTTTTGGTTCGCCAGTAGTGCCAGATGTATAAATTAATGTTGCTAGATCTTTAGCTTGTATTTTGCCAGTTATTTGTTCATAAAGTTTAGGTTGTTCTTTATCGAGAGTTTGACCCATTTCTTCTAGGTCTTTAAGTTTAATTACTAGGTTTGGGTTTTTAAATAAACTCGCATTGTAATCACCAAAGACGACAATTTTTTTAGTTCAGGAAGTTCATCAATAACTTCTAAGACTTTTTTAAGTTGTCCTTCATTAGAAATAAAGATTATTTGTGATCCGCTATCTCTAATAATATAAGCGGCTTGTTTTGCTGTTAAAGTTGGATAAATAGGAACGTCTGCGGCTCCAGTTGCTAGCGAACCAAAGTCAGCAACAACCCAGTCTACAGAGCTTTCAGCCATTAAAGAAATTCTATCGCCATGAACTATTCCTAATTTATGAAGCCCTAATGCTGTATGGCGAATACGCATTGCTACCTCACCATAGGAGACACTTTTCCATTTTCCACCTTGCTTGTAGTGAAATGCTGCTTTTTTACTAAAATTGTCTAAAGCATGGTGCAAGACTTGGACGAGGGTCGAGGGTTTGCCGGGAAAAGTTTTTATTTCACTTATTGCGGTTGCACTCATTTTTTTACTCCATTCAAGAAGATGTCAACAACAGGATCAGCCATATCTGATAGATTATATTCTTTCTTACTTAAAATCCAGTTAGTCACCATCTCATCTAACGCGCCGTAAAGGACTTTTGCCGCAATTTGTGAGTTAATACCTGTACGAAAAACTCCTAGCTGTTGTCCTCGGTCAACTGCTGTGCGTATAAACTCAAAATAAATACTTAATTTTGTTGTAGAAAACTGCTCCATAAATTTTAATTGCCGCAGTTCTACTTGAAATACTTTAGCTAGGTTTTCATCCCTCCCCATCAAGTTAAGATGTAAGTGTGCTAATTTACGAATTTGTTCATCAGGTGCAGTTAATAAGGTTAGTTCTTTACGAGCAGTTTCAATGGCTTCATCTATTATGTAATTAAAAATGGAAATAAGTAGGTCTTCTTTATTTTTGAAATAAAGATAAACTGTGCCATCTGCAACACCAGCATCTTTAGCAACATCGGCTACTTTAGAATTAAAAAATCCATTTCTAGCAAAAACTCTAATTGCTGCTAAAAGAATAGATTCATATTTGTCTGCCGTTGGGCCAGCGGCAATTACCTCTGTAAGAGGTTTATTTAACGAAGGTCTATTAACCTGAGATATAGGTTTATTTAACGAAGGTCTGTTGGTAGTCATCCAGCCCCCAAATATAGGTTAAAATTTAATTACTTAGTTTTTTAATTATGCCCAGAAATGAAGCCCCATTCATACTACTATTCCAAGAAATAAAATTCAAGATTTTTTATTTGACTTTCGGGTATTTTATTCCGTGTCTGTATATAGCTTATTATAAATGGGTTATATCAGTAAGAGAAAACCTTGGATGGTAATAAACTGACTCCATAGTCAGTTTATTAGAAAAAGTTTTTAACAAAAAAATAACTAGTAGGATCCAAAAGTTAAAATTTTGTTGAAGTTAAAATTTTAACTTCTAAGTTTTAACTCTTAAGATCTACTAGTTAATTGTACTAACTTGGCACGTTATATAAAGTTACTACACTATAAAAGGTTGTTTAATTAAATCTATTGCCCTTTGTCCACCCCATTTATTTACAATCTCATCATCATATTTGTTTGACATTCTCATTACTTCTATTACAGAAGCATTTAATTCTTCCTTATCGCAAGTTGAGCCAACAATATTATGTTCAAAAATTATTTCTCCATCTTCATCAATTCCAAAAGCTCCAAAACGCATAGCTACATTTTTTCTTAGTAAAAAATACAGTAGCTCTGGTGTTAAGTTAGCTCCATAGACTACATAAGCTCTAGTAGTAATTACCGCATCATCATACCATGGGTTAACTATTATATGAGTAATTGCAGAACGAAAAGGAATAGAAAATAGAGGGATAAATTTATCTGCTACAACAATTTCTTTAAATAGTTCTTCAATCCATGGTTTAATTTTTTCATAACATGCTTTTTGAGCTTTTGACTTAAACTCCATTTTTGGAATATTTTTATTTATTTTATCTTTTACTTGATTTTTTGCTTTATCTACAATTAATACGCTCATTTATTTGTCCTCTTTTGGGGGAGTAAGAGAAATAGATATTTTTAATGCTTAGCAATATAAGTGCCAAAATACTTAAAATATTTACTTATAATAACCGCCATATTTTAGAACTAGTTAGAGATAGTAATTTTTAGATAATATTTTTTTGTCTTAAATTTAAGACAACTTTTCTAATTTTTAGGAAAAAATAAGTTTTTAAGCTAAATTTATTTTTGGCACAAGTTTTGATGTATTTATAAAGTATGAAAAACGAAAAAATACCTAAAAAAGCTATTCAAGAACACCGACAACTATTAGCAGATATTTACTATGATCATTCTTTTCGCTTGCTAGTGCAAAGTGTTAAGGATTATGCCATTTATATGCTGGATAAAAATGGTTATGTAATTAGCTGGAATGATGGGGCAGAAAACATCAAAGGCTATAAGGCTTCAGAGATAATAGGCAAGCATTTTTCTTGTTTTTACACACTAGAAGATCAAGAAAAAGATTTACCTCAATTTGGCTTGGACACAGCAGTAAAGGAAGGCCATTTTGAAAGAGAAGGCTGGCGGCTACGCAAGGATGGTTCAAAGTTTTGGGCAAATGTAAATATTTCTCCTGTTAGAAATGAAGTAGGCCAATTAATAGGATTTGCTAAAGTTACCCGTGATATGACGGAAAAAAAACGTCTAATTGAAGAACAAGAGCAATTACAAATTTCTGTTGAAGCTGTTGCACAAGAATTACAATTGACTTTTACCGCTATTGAATCACCAATTATTATTTTAGACAATACTTGGAAAATAGTTCGACTTAATAAAGCAGCCGAAGAACTAGCTAAAGAACAAACTCAAAATAAAATTATTGGGTTTAATCTAAAGGATTTATCAAGCTATCAACCTTGGAAACAAATTTTAGATTGTCTTAAGAATGCTAAAAAATATTAAAAACACTGAACTAAAAGCTATTTCTTATCAAATACAAGATGTTAAAAAAACTTGGGATCTTGCTATTAGTTTTTCCAAAGCAGCAGAGTCTGAGCGAGTAATTGTTGTAGCCAAAGATATTACTAAATTAGTAGAGCTACAAGAATCTTTGCGTCGTAGTGAAATAATGTCTGCTCTAGGTTCACTTGTTGCTGGAGTTGCTCACGAAGTCCGCAACCCGCTTTTTAGTATGAGTGCGACGCTAGAAGCTTTTGAAGAAGACTTTCCAGAACATCCAGAATATAAAGAATATTTAGATATTTTACATAGCGAGTTAAACCGGCTAACTCAATTAATGAAAGATTTGCTAGAGTATGGAAAACCTGCTAGTCAAAAGCTTTTGCCTAGCACAATTAATTTAGTTATTACAGAAGCAATTAAATTTTGTGAACACTTAGCAAGCCAAAAAAAAGTACAAATAGATCTTCAAATATCAAATAATTTGCCACAAATTTTACTAGATGAAACTCGGCTTGTACAAGTCTTTCAAAATCTGTTAGATAATGCTATTAATCATTCTCCTAAAAATTCTAAAGTAATAATTATAGTAAGTGTTTTAGCAGAAGATGACAAAAATTGGTTAAAAATAATTGTCCAAGACTCTGGGCCAGGATTTAGTCAAGAAGATTTACTAAAAATTTTTGACCCATTTTATTCTCGTCGTCCAGGTGGTACGGGCCTAGGCTTGCCTATAGTTCAAAAAATTGTTGAACAACACAAAGGCAAAGTTTTTGCTGATAATAATCCTAAAGGCGGTGCTGAAGTAAGTGTTTTACTTCCAGTAATTAATGAGGGAAAGAAAATAAATGTCAAGAAATAAAATTTTAGTTGTAGATGATGAACCAGGCATTAGATTTGGTATACGTAAGTTTTTAGGGTCAAAAGGTTATAATGTTTTAGAAGCTTTTAATTGTGAAAAAGCAAAAGAAATTTTTCGTAACTCCCAACCTGATGCAGCAATAATTGATTATTCTTTACCGGATGGAACAGCACTAGACCTACTTTCTATTTTTAAGGAAATCGCGCCAGATGTCCCACTGCTTATCTTAACGGCTCATGGCTCAATAGAACTTGCTGTAAAAGCCATCAAACAAGGTGCAGAACAATTTTTAACTAAACCTATTGAACTACCAGCACTTTTAGTCATACTTGAAAGACTTTTAGAAAACCATCGGAACCGACAAAAATTAATAGCCAATAAAACCCAACAAGCTAGAAAAAGCTTAAATCCATTTTTAGGTAGTAGCCCTTTAATTCAACAGTTAAAAGAAAGAGTTGAACGGGTAATAAATGCTGATAGTCCAATTTTAATTTTAGGTGAAACCGGCACTGGCAAAGGAGTTTTAGCAAAATGGATTCATGAAAATAGCTCTCGATCAGATGAAGCATTTGTAGATCTTAATTGTGCTGGACTAACAAAAGAGTTTTTAGAAACAGAACTTTTTGGACATGAAAAAGGTGCTTTTACCAGTGCAGTTTCTAGCAAAGCAGGGCTTTTTGAAGTTGGACATCGTGGAACAATATTTTTAGATGAAATTGGAGATGTTGATCCACAAATTCAACCTAAGTTACTAAAAGTTTTAGAAGAAAAACGCTTCCGTAGACTTGGAAGCACCGCAGATCGTCAAGTAGATGTTCGTCTAATTGCCGCTACACATCAGGACTTAAACCAACTTGTGGAAGAAAAGAAATTTCGTAGCGACCTTTATTTTCGTATTAGCACAATTCCTTTAGAAACTCCTGCTTTACGAAGCCGAGTGACTGATATTCCAATCATAGCCAAACATTTATTAAAAGAACTTTCTCCATTAAAACATAAGGAAATTACACTCTCTGTAACAGCAGAAAAAGCATTACAAAGCTATCATTGGCCGGGAAATATTCGCCAACTAAGAAATGTGTTAGAGCGTGCAGTTTTATTTAGCAATAGCGAAGTTTTAACGGACAAAGATTTGCTCTTAGATTTTCCTTCTAAAGCGTCTCAACCCCAAACTTTATCAGCTAATCAACTTGTTAGCACAGTTAACACACCTACTAATATAGCTGCATTAGATGATACAAGTTTAACACTTGAAGAAAATGAAAAACGACATATTGAGCGAGTCCTGAAAAGCACTAATGGCCGTGTTGAGCCAGCAGCAAAAAAACTTGGACTATCAAGAAATTCTCTTTACTTGAAAATCAAAAAATATAACATTGAAAAAGATGTATTAAATTAATTAAATCTAAAAAAAGATTTTCTTTGTTCCACCAAATTATCCATTAGGTAAGGTTTTTAGCTAAAGTTGGGCCAATAAATGCTTAAATTTATCCTTAAAGTATTGGGAATTGCTTGGCTGTTTTTTTTACTACTTACTACAGTAAGTTATTGCCAATCAATAGAGAGCGATAAGGCTTTAATCAGCAAAACTACTTTGGATTTAAGCGATAGTATTACACAATATATATTAGGGTTGAATTTAGAAATACTAGTAGATCCTACTAATGAACTAACTATTCAACAGGTTAGCTCTTTAGAATATGACAGTAAATTTATTGCTAATGACAAAAAAATTCCTAACTTTGGTTTTACTCGCAACACCTATTGGGTTAGATTTCGTGTTAAAAATAATAGTGATTTAAGTAAAAAATGGTTATTAGTTAGCAATTATCCTAATACACATTTTTTAGATTTTTACCAATCAAATAATAATCGGGATTTTAAGCATATTAAAGTAGGTACATTAGAACCTTTTACTAGTCGAGAAATTGAATCTAGGTTGTTAGTTTTTAATCTCACCTTTGATGATAATCAAGAAAAAATTATTTATTTACGCTACCAAAGCCAAGCTGTAATGGTTATATCCTTAACAATTCAATCCTTAGAGCTATTTTTACAAAAACAAACACTAGATTATTTATTAATGGGTTTATTTTACGGCTGTTTACTAGCAATAGCAGGATATCATCTATTTTTGTTTTATCATTTAAGAGAGAAAAGCTATTTATATTATGTTTTATTTTTGCTAAGTGTAACTTTATTTCAAGTTTCATTTGATGGACTGGGACAACAATATGTTTGGCCTACAACAAAAAGTTCTATAGCTTTTTTAGTTCCTTTAAGCACTATTTTAATATTTATTACTTTTCTAAAATTTACAGCAGCTTTTCTACATATAAAGGAAACCCTTTTTTATGCCTATCAAGTAGTTTTAATTTTAATAGCTTTATTTTTAATGTCGTTATTAGCTATTCCATTTATTAGCTATGGTTTATTAAGCCAAGTAATAAATATTTTAGGAATAATTACTTCTGTTGTCTGTTTAACTATTTCTTTAATAGTTTGGCAAAAAGGCTATCGTCAAACACGCTACTATATATTAGCTTGGGTGCCGCTGATTTTACCCGTTTTTGCTCGTATTGCATTTATTTTTTCTTTACTTCCTAGTAACACGATAATTGAACATGGATATCAGGTAGGGATTGTTTTAACAACGCTTTTTTGGTCATTAGCACTAGCAGATCAGATAAACACCTTAAAAGAAGAAACTACACAAGCACAAACACAAACACTTCAACAAAAAGAACAAGCTCTATATTTGCAAAACCAATTAAATACTACTTTACAAGCAATGAACAAAGAATTAGAAAAACGTGTTGCAGAACGTACAGAAGAACTACTTTTGGCTAAACAACAAGCAGAAATGGCAAGTAAGGCCAAAAGTCTATTTTTAGCCAAAATGAGCCACGAAATTAGAACACCAATGAATGCTATTATTGGAATGACTAATTTGACATTAGATACTAACCTAACTGAACAACAGAAAGAAAACTTACAAATAGTTAACCATTCATCACACCATCTATTAGGAATAATCAATGATATTTTAGATTTATCAAAAATAGAGGCAGGAAAACTAGAATTAGAAATAGTAGATTTTAATCTGGTAGAGTTACTAGATAATATTATACAGATATTTAATGTTCAGACTAAGCAAAAAAATTTGCTGTTAGAGTTAGATAAATCTACAGATTTACCAAAATATGTTAAAGGTGATTCTATACGCTTGCGTCAAGTATTAGTTAATTTACTAAATAATGCTATTAAATTTACAGAAAAAGGATCTATTACTTTAACAGCTAAACAATTAAAAATAACTAAAGAACGCACAACTATTTATTTTGCCATTGCTGATACTGGTATTGGTATTGCTCCAGAAAAACAAGATCAAATATTTGAAAATTTTAGCCAAGCAGAAAGCTCTACCACACGAGAATATGGTGGTACTGGCCTGGGACTTGCTATTTGCAGACAATTAATAGAATTAATGGATAGCACTATTAAGCTAGATAGTGAAGTTAATAAAGGTAGTATTTTTTCTTTTGAATTAACGCTAGCACTGTCAGAAGAAAGTAAAGTAAGCAAAACACATTCTGACAAAAGTATCCCATTGATTAAACAAGCTAATAAAAGTCTAAGAATTTTGTTGGCAGAAGATGAATTAATAAATCGTAAAGTAGCTACCAAGCTGTTAGAAAAATTATCACATAAAGTAATTGTTGCTACTAATGGCGAAGAAGTAATTCAACAGCTAAAAAACAATACGATTGACCTAATTTTAATGGATATAGAAATGCCAAAAATGGATGGATTAACTGCTACAGAAACCATCCGTGCTGGTGCAGCAGGTGATGAAAATTGCAATATCCCAATTATTGCTATGACTGCTCATGCAATTACAGAATTTAAGGAAAAATGCTTTATTGTTGGAATGAATGACTTTATTACTAAACCGATAAATTTTGATGAGTTAAATAAAATATTAAATTCATACGAGCCTTTATCAAAATTATAGTAAGGATTTTTTGAAATCTAGCCTAAAGTATGTTTTTTCATAAGCTTGGCCTTGATGATCATAAAAGGTAGCTGTAACAGGATAAGGATCTGTTTGTAATGGGAGATAGCCAAGTTTTTTAGCTAAATTAATCATTTCAGGGCTTTCATTAGGATCTATACTAACATATATTTGAGAATGCCCATATTGTATTGCAAGTGATTCTCTAAATTTAACTAAAGTTGTTGCAACACCTTTGTTTCTGTAACTTTCGGTAACATACAAATCGCTTAGTTTTGGCAAATGAGATTTCTTTTTCCCTGTTTTTGTTATGTCTAAATAAACTAGGCCAAAACCAGCTATTTTTTCTTCTATTTCTGCTACCAAAAAATATGCTTTTCCTCCTTGGCATTCATCTAAATATCCTCTAAATAATTCTTCATTATTGCGTATTTTACACAGTGTTTCTATATCTTCTACTCTTGCTTCTCTAACATTTATATTGTTTTCTATGCTCATTAGCAGCTTCCTTTGAAAACTTTAATTTAGCAAATCTAAAATTGTGCAGTAGCAGCACGATAAGCAGCAACAGCTTGTTGGTACTCGGCTTCAATATCAACTAATTTTACTTCTGCCTCAGCAGTTGCTCGCTCACGTTGGTTAACTAAAAATATTGTGCTATCGCCTAAATCAAATTTTTGACGCTCACCACGTTCTAATTCTCTAGCCAAATTCACTTCTTTCAAAGCTACCATATATCGATCATAAGTTGTATTAATAGCAGAAATAGCGTCTGCTACTTCGGTTACTATTCGTTGTTGCTCGGCTCTTTGCTCTACAGAAAGCTTATCTATTTTAAGCCTTGCAGCCGCCATTTTTCCTTCTGCTGTACGTTGTCTTAAAGGCAAGACAATATTAACACCAAATTTTAATGTATTTCCTACAGAGTCAATTCCGGTGTCTCGGCCCGGCACAACAAACAAGTCTAAAACAGGCATACGCTGATTAGAAGCTAGATTAAAGTCTATTTTGCTAATGTCTTGATTAATATTAATTGCTCGTAGTTCAGGCCGACGCGCCATAGCCGACATTTTGCCTAAATTAAGCTGCTCATCTGTAAAGCGTATAATACTCCCAAAATAAACTGGAACACGTTCAGGGGAGGGTGTGTCCTCTGGAATGCCTCTATCATCCCACAGAAAAAGCGATAACTTAAAAGCAGCCTTTTGCAAATCCCGTTCAGCTTTAATAATATTTCCTTGTCGGCGTTGTAGTTCTTGTTCAGCTTCTACCCCATCTATTTTTGGTAAATCGCCTAGTTTGACACGCTCTTGGACAGCTTCAAAACGAAATTTAGCCAAATTATAAATATTATTTGCAACATCTAAACGTCTTTTAGCTGCAACCCAATCCCAATAACTATCACTAGCTTTTTTAAGTAATTCAAGTCGTACTTCTTCAAAGTTTGTTGTTGCCAAAGATTCGCCTAATTTAGCTTGGTTTTCTGCTGCCGCCTTTTCATTAATTCTTGCACCACGAAGAAAAGGCATTTTTATCCCACCAAAATATTCTCCTGCATCGCCTGTTGAAGAAAGGGGAGATTTAACACTACCAAGATTAAAACGAGAACCTGCTAAAAACTTTAATCCTGCTCTAGTTGTAATTTCCATAACAACTTCATTTTGAAATGTAGATCTAAGCTTTCCTCTAGTTGTAGTGCTATTAAATCGAATATATTCACTATTAAAAGAAAGCGTAGGGTCAAAAGCACCTTGTTTTTCTAGTAATTTAGCTGATGCTATTTTGCGCTCAATATTCATTCCTATTAATTTAGGATGATTAAAATCAACTTGTTTAAGCACCGACTCTAAAAATAAAGGTGTCAAGTTATTTTTCTGATTATTATTAAAACTATCAACTTGAGCATAAATAGCAACAGAGTTAAATAGCAAAATAATTAGAGTTAAAACTGCTAAAACTATGTTTTTCATCTTGGTTAATCTCCTACTTTTTACCTTTATCTTTTAAGGATTCAAGTTCTATTGTTGGAGGAAAACCATTAAATTGTCGCCATAGCTCAAAGCCAAGCGAGACTGTGTTAAGCATTACCCATCCGCTTACTTCTGCACCGGGGCGCAGATATCTGGCATCGGGCCAAGGGTCGTCTTTACCACTAGCAATTAATTCTTGGTCAGCTTTTACAATTATTCTGTAACGACTTTTGCCATCATCTACAGGGTCAATAACTGCTACACGTCCGCCAAATGTGCCTACAGCAATTGAAGGCCAGCCAGAAAATTGAATTGCAGGCCAACCAGCAAATTGCAAACGTACAGGAGAACCTACAGAAACTAATGGAGCATCATTGTCAGAAACATAAAGTTCTACAGCTTGATCATTAGTTTGTGGTGCAATAACTGCTAGCACATCCCCAGCTTTGACTGTTTCACCAGCACCAACTTTTAACAACCGGACTATTTGCCCATTTCTAGGAGCGCGAATAATTTGTTGTGTGCTTCGTACACGCATATTTTGCAAATCTATCTCTAATTTAAGTAAATCATTGTTAATTGATGCCATAGTTTCTTGGACAGAAGCCATTGACGCTTCTATATTATTTAGCGTTGCAGCCGTGTCGCTAGCTACTTTAACCTGGTCTAATCTTCCAACAGTTGTGTCACTTTTAGCAATTTCAAGCATTGCTTGTGCGCGTTCTAGCTCAGTTTTAGCACGAATAAAATCAAGTTCTGAAAGTTCACGATCTCGATTAGATCGCAAGCCTTTTTCGTTTAGCTCACCAATACGCTTAAAATTAAGCTCAGATGTCATCAAATTTTGTTCAGCCGCTTTAACCATTTGTTCAGCCGCTCGCAATCTATCTTCAGTTTGTTTAGCTCGTTCGCCGGCTGTTGGAATTGCTACATTCCTAGATTGATTTAGTGATTTATATTGCTCTTCAAGCGCGGCACTGCGTGTCATTGCAGCACTACGACGAGATTGCAACATCTCTTTTTGTTTTTCTAAACGGCCAACCTGATTAGAATCTAAAAACTTTGAGTCAATGTCTGACAGTTCGGCAATTATGTCACCTTCCTTGACAATTTGACCCTCATAAACGTCCCACTTAATTATTCTACCAGGTATTTGTGCTTCAATATTTTGTGGTCTATCCATTGGGGAAAAAATTATTATTTTCCCATTTCCAACAACAGTTTGCTGCCAAGGAATAAAAATTAATCCATTAATGATTAAAGCTAAAATTAATATTAGCAACATAGCTAGATTGCGTAATGTGTTAGGTGTAGAAGTCAAATTAAGTGACTTTAACCCATAAGCTTTGTCATTAATTAGGGCCAAAGCTTTTGGACTTTGTGCTAGCTCAAGGTTTTCTTTTGTATCTGTTTTGATTGGGTTTTCAGTTGCCACCATATCTCCTTTATCTCCTAGCAGTTGTTTGAAGTAATGTTGGGAAAAGATCTAGAAATGCACCTTGATAATAACGTGTTAAATTCTTTGGTGTACCAAACTCAAGAATTTTCCCTTCGCCCATAACATAAACCATTTTGGTACGCATAATTACTGTCGGGTCATGAGAGATATCAATAATTGTCCAGCCATATTTTTTATCAAATATTTCGTCTAGGATTTTTAGTTTTGTTCTCTCATCAATGCTAGAAAAAGCTTCATCAAGTATTAATAGCTGTGGATGATCAACAATAGCACGAGCAATTAAAAGCCTTTGTATTTGACCACGAGAAAGATTAGCACCAGCACTAACCAGCTTAGTTTTTAAGCCTTGTGGCATACGTGTAATGTCGTCTGTTAATTGAGTTACAGATAAAGCCCATCGGACATCTTCATGACTTATCCAATCACGACCAACTAAAATATTTTCTTCAATCGTGCCTTCAAAAATTTCATTAGCATCTGCAACCATAGCAACAACTTGCCTAAGGCTATCTAGTTTTATGTCTTGAATATCATAACCATTAATTTCTATTGTTCCGTGACTAGGTTCATATAAGCCACAAAGCAAGGCTGCAATGGTTGATTTTCCAGCACCGCTAGCACCTACTAGGCTAATTTGATCACCTGCTTGAAGTTCTAAATTAAAGTCTGAAATAACTTCTTGACCATTAGCATAAGAAAAGTGCAAACCTCGACAAACCAAGCTAACGCCTTTTTCATTGTTGATTGGGAGAATTTTGCCGCCGCTACGCTCTAGTGGTAAATCAATTACATGACCAACTTTGTCTAGTCCAGTCAGCAAATCATAAATATCTTCTAAATGTTTAATGATTTTCTCTAGCGATGAAAGCACCGCCACAACAATTAATTCCGCTGCTACAAGTTGGCCTAAAGTTAATTGTCGATTGATAACTAACCAGCCGCCAATAGCTAAAATTCCAGCACTAGCAAAAGCTTGGAAAAAATAACTTCCCATAGCTTGACGAAAAGTAACGCGGAAATGTCTTTGACGTGCTTTGATATAAGTAATAACTAAATCATCTACACGATTAACTAAATGAGAGACAAAGCCATTAATTTTTAAGCTAGTTTGACAACGTGCAATATCTTCTAACCATTCAGCAACACGATATTTTTGTACTGATTCAGCAATACTTGTTCGCAAACCACCAATGCCCAAAATCCCAATTACAAAGCCGACAAACAAAATAATTAAAACGTCAAAAGCTAGTAGCAATGGGCTATAAAAGGCCATTAACGTCAAGCCTACTATGACTTGTAGAACGGCTGACAAACCATCTAATAGCAATTTTGTCCAAGTTTTTTGAATTGTTAGAACATCAAAAAATCGGTTTACAAGTTCTGGAGGATACTCATTAACCAAGGCTGAATGACGGATTCTTGGCAAACGTTGACCAAAATCTATTGCTACACGGGCAAAAATACGTTGTTGAAGTCGCTCAACCAAAGATAGTTTTAAGAGTCTTAAAATTGCACGAAAAAGCATGCCTACAAAAACTAAAGCTGTTAATACAATCAATGGTTGAAGAAAAACGCCTGCTGCAATAGTGTTTACAAGTGCTTGTGAAGCTAGGGGGATTGCCAAAGCAAAAAGACCAGTCATTATTGTATAAACCAGTAAAATTGCTAAATCTCGGCGATCTTCCCATAGCATAAGGTTTAATCTAGCTAGCGGAGAAGGATGTATAGTTGAGTTTGCTGCGCCCATATTACCTCAAAACACACAAATATTTTGAAACGCTACTGACAAAATCAATTAATATACCAAATAAAGTTTTTATTTCAACACAGATACCTAAAACACTTATAAATAGAGTGTTTGCTGGAACTTTTAGTTAAATTATGATAGTAATTTAGTTTTAGTATATAGCTAGTTTAATTTTAGTTTTGTATCAAAATTAGGACAACTTGTCTGCTATTTAGGAAAGGCTAGATTTCTATGGAAACAGAATCTGAAAAGCAAACTCGCCGTCAAAGAATAGACCCTAAACTTATAAAAGCTGGTTGGACAATAGCCCCATTTGATGCTAATCGTCCGCTTGCTTGGTATCAAAACACAGCAATTGTTGAATATCCGACTAGCACAGGCCCGGCTGATTACGCCCTATGTGTTGATGGGCAAATTTTAGGGATTGTTGAAGCTAAAAAAGTTACTCTTGGCCCTCAAAATGTACTAACTCAAGCCGAGCGTTATGCTAAAGGTGTTGGCAATAGCCCATTTAACTTTAATGGTCGTTTTGTACCATTTCTTTACTCTACAAATGGGGAAATTATTTGGTTTGAGGATGTGCGGCACCAACTAAACCGATCCCGCCAAATTAGCGCGTTTCATAGCCCTAATGCACTTAGAGAAATGTTAACAAAGCAGTTTGACCAGGCTTGCCAATGGTTTTTTGATCCAGCTAAGTCGCCTTTTCATCAGCGTTTGCGACCATATCAAAAGGAAGCAAACCAGGCTATTGAAACTGCTATAGTTAATCGTAAGCGGAAAATGTTGGTAGCAATGGCGACGGGTACAGGCAAAACTTTTACTTTGGTAAGCCAAGTTTACCGGCTAATGAAGTCTGGAGTTGCTCAAAGGATTTTATTTTTAGTTGACCGTAGAGCTTTAGCGGCTCAAGCTGTGCAAGCGTTTGCTTCTTTTGAACCTGAGCCAGGGCTAAAGTTTGATAACATTTATGAAGTTTATAGCCAACGCTTTAGACGGGAAGATTTAAGCGGTGATAGAACGTTTGATAGTAAAGTGTTGCCCTCGTCCTATTTGTTAGACCCTAAGCCACAACACGCTTTTGTTTATGTTTGTACCATTCAACGGATGATTGTAAATCTTTTTGGACGTGAAGAGGTGCAAAAGAACGAAGAAGAAACTATTGATGAAGATGCCGAACGTGTTGATATTCCAATTCATGCTTTTGATTTGATTATTGCTGATGAATGCCATCGCGGTTATTCATCAAAGGAGCTTTCCACTTGGCGTAAAGCCTTGGATCATTTTGATGCAATCAACATTGGACTTACAGCAACACCGGCAGCACACACAAAAAGCTATTTTCAAAATGTAGTTTATCGTTATGAGTATGAAAGAGCCGTTAGAGAAGGCTATCTTGTTGATTATGATGTTGTTACAGTAAACTCAGACGTTAGATTAAATGGAGTTTTTCTAAAAGCTGATGAGCAAGTAGGCGTAATTGATACACAAACAGGTGTGGAGCAACTAGATTTTATTGAAGCTGAAAGGGAATTTGACGCTACAGATTTAGAAAGAAAAGTCACCTCGCCAGATTCAAACCAAAAAATTATTGCTGAAGTAAAAAAATATGCTGAAGAACACGAGCAAAAATATGGACGCTTTCCTAAAACCTTAATTTTTGCTACTAATGATCTAGATCATACCTCGCATGCAGATCAGCTAGTAGAAATTTGCCGAGATATTTTTGGACGAGGCAATTCATTTGTCCAAAAGATTACTGGCAGTGTAGACCGACCCTTGCAGCACATTCGAGAGTTTCGCAACCGTCCACAGCCTAGCATTGTTGTTTCTGTAGATTTGCTTTCTACCGGCGTGGATATTCCTGACCTAGAATTTATTGTTTTTTTACGTCCGGTTAAATCTCGAATTTTGTTTGAGCAAATGCTAGGACGTGGGACAAGAAAAGGCGAAAAATACCCAGATAAATCACATTTTGTTGTTTTTGATTGTTTTGGAGGCACATTGCTAGAGTATTTCCGTAATGCAACAGCAATTACTGCTGATGCACCGGAAAGAGCCTCTCGCAGCATTGCACAACTTGTTAAAGATATTTGGGATAATCGAGATCGTGACTATAACACACGTTGTTTAGTAAAACGCCTGCAACGTGTTGATAAGGAAATGTCAGGCGATGCGCGAGAGTTGTTTGCTGCTTATATTCCTGATGGCAACCTTGCTGCTTATGCCTTAAACTTGCCTAAAAAATTAGCAGAAAACTTTGCTGAATCAATAAAATTACTTAAGGACACAGCATTTCAAGACCTGTTAGTCAATTATCCTCGTCCGCAACGTGTTTTTTATGTCGCTTATGAAACACAAGATAATGTTAGCTCTGAATGGTTAATTCGTGATGGACTAGGCAAAGAGCATAAGCCGGAAGATTACCTAAAAGCTTTTGAAAGGTTTGTTAAGGAAAATCCTAATCAAATTGATGCAATTAGTATTTTGCTTAATCGTCCTCAAAATTGGGGAACAGACGCACTTAGCGAACTGCAAAATAAAATTTCTTCATCAAGTGAGCATTTTACAATTGCAAATCTACAAAAAGTTCATGAATTTCAATATAAAAAAGCCTTAGTTGATATTATTTCAATGGTTAAACACGCTGCACAATCTGACCAACCGCTTTTTACAGCTGAGGAACGCATCAACCGAGCTATTGAAAAAGTTTCTGCTAATCAAACATTTACGCCGGAGCAACAAGAATGGCTAGAGCGAATCAGGAAAGCTATAGTAGAAACTTTGTCGATTGATCAGGAAGATTTTGATACTATACCGATTCTTTCGCGTGAAGGTGGTTGGGGACGTGCTAACCGTGTTTTTAACGGTCGTTTACTTGAGCTAATCAAAAATATTAATGAGGCAATAGCAGCATGACAGATATTGTTCAAAAGCTTTGGGGATTTTGCCATACCTTAAGGCATGATGGGATTGATTATGGCGATTATATAGAGCAAATTACCTATCTACTTTTCCTAAAAATGGCTGATGAGCGAGCTATTGAAATGCCATTTATGAAGGATAATAAGGCAACTCCTTAAATAAAAATGTGATTGGCCGAGCTTAAAAAAAAAGTGGTACAGAAATAAGCGAATATTATATTGATTTACTTCGTAATTTAGGTAAAAACCACAGGTTTATTGGGTGATATTTATTCTGGAGCGCAATCACGTTTTAATAATCCGGTTAACTTAAAGAAATTAATAGGTTTAATTGATGAGCTAGAATGGACATCTTTGGGTGTAGACATAAAAGCGCAAGCCTATGAGGGATTGCTAGAAAAGGCTGCTAGCGAGGGTAAAAAAGGTGCTGGGCAATATTTTACGCCTCGTGTTTTAATTCAATCAATTGTTAGGTGTGTCAAGCCTGATCCGCGTGTTCATAAGGTTTTAGCATTTGCGACCCTGCTTGCAGGACAGGAGGTTTTTTAGTTGCAGCCTATGAATGGTTGATTGAACTAACCAAAGGCGGCGCGTTAGAGCGTGAAACAGCGCGACGGATTAAAAATAACACTTATTTTGGGCAAGAATTAGTAGCCCGTCCACGTCGGCTAGCTTTGATGAATCTTTATTTGCACGGAATTGAGTCTAAAATTGAGTTTGGCGACACAATAGATCAACCTGCGTCTAGTAAACGCTTTGACATAATTTTGACTAATCCGCCATTTGGTACAAAGGGAGCAAATCAGGCCCCAGAGCGCGAAGATTTTACAATCAGCACATCAAACAAACAGCTTAATTTTCTACAACATATTTTGACAGTATTAAAACCGGGTGGACGTGCTGCGGTGGTGTTGCCGGACAATTGTTTATTTGAAGGCAAGGCAGGCGAAGTTTTTGAGATTTTAATGCAGGATTGCAATGTTCATACGGTTTTACGCTTGCCACGTGGGACATTTACGCCTTATAGCCAAGGTGTTAAAGCTAATGTGATATTTTTGCAAAAAGGATTAGCTACAGAAAAAGTCTGGATTTTTGATGGGCGTTCCAATGTTGCAGGAATTACTAAAAAGACCGACCATTATCACCCAGAGCATTTTGCAGAATTTGAGCAATGCTATGGTGCAGACCCAAAGGCAATAGCAAGCGCACGGACACAGGTTTAGAGGGGCGTTTCCGTTGTTTTAGCATTGATGAAGTAAAGAGCGAGATTATAAGCTAGACATCACTTGGCTTAAGGATGAGTCCTTAGAGGATGCTGACGAGTTACCCGGAACCCCAAGACCTAGCTACAGAAGCAATCACAGAACTAGAAGCGGTTGTGGATGATTTGAAGGAAATAATTTTGTTAA